>NZ_JBEZFA010000025.1:0-109224 GCF_040649215.1 Micromonospora sp. NPDC049044
GCGTCGGTGTGTGGCGCCCGGGCCGCCGTGCGCGATTCCGTGGCCGCGGAGCGGGGGCGCCACCCGCTCTCGGGTCGCGGGCGGTGCCGGCCCCCGCGGCCCGGCCGCGGCCGGGGTGCCGGCGGCCTGCCGGGCGGCGGCCGCGGCGCCGAGCAGCCGGGCCGCGACCTCGGGCGAAGACACCGCCGACGCCATCCCTTCCAGCGGGCCGAGCACGTCGCGCGCGGTGGCCATCGCCTCGGCGACGTCGAACGCCTCGAGGTGCAGGGCCAGCGCGGCGGCGGGGTCGCCGCTCTGTTCGACCGCGTAACCCAGCTCGACGAGGACCATCGGCAGGTAGAGCGCCGGCTGGGCCTCGCTGCGCCCTTTCTCGGCGAGGCGGGTGAGGTGGGTGGTGGCCAGGTCGAGCTTGCCGTCGCGGCGGGCGGCGAAGCCCAGGCCGAGCTCGGCGAAGACGATCGCGCTCGGCGAGCCCTGTTCCACCGCCAGCTGGTACGCGCGCTCGGCCAACTCCCGGGCCTGCGCGTAGTCGCGGGTCTGCACCGCGAGCCAGGCCAGCCAGGACAGCTTGCCGCCCACGTGCGGCCACAGCCCCAGCTCCTCGGCCCAGCGCAGCCCTTCGCGGTGCAGGGCCGCCGCGCGTTCGTACTCACCGCGAATCTCGGCCAGCCCACCCACCCAGTCGCTCGCCTGCAGGCGGCCCCACCGGTCGCCCACCTCGGCGAACAGCGCGGTGCTGCGCGTCGCCGCGCTCTCCAAAGCGGCCAGGTCACCGCCGGCGTGCGCGATCATGGCCCGGGAGCTGAGCACCGCGGCCTCGGTCCACGGATCGGTGGCGGCGGTGGGCAGCAGCTCCGACGCCAGCGGCAGGTCGCTGCGCTCGAGTACCGCGTTCGCGGCGAACCAGACGGCTCGGGCGTCGGCGACACCGGCGAGTGCGGCGCGTACCTCGGCCGCGGGGATCTGCTCGCCCTGCAACAGCGCGAAACCGGTCCGCCAGGCTGCGGCGCGGCTCTCCTGCGTCGGGTCGCCCGGCGTCGCGAGGGCCCGCCGCGCCTCGGTGAGCCGGCCCCGGAGGTACCAGTACCAGCTCAGCGCGACGGCGAGCCGCAACCCGCCGCCGTGCGCCAGCGCCGCGCGCAGGTTCACCGTCTCCGCGTCGAGCAGCGCCAGCCACCGCTGCTGCTCGGGGCCGCGCAGCAGCGGGTCGGCATGCTCAGCCAGGTCGGTGTAGTACGCGGCGTGCCGCGCCCGGGTGTCGTCGGCGTCGACCAGGTGATCCAGGCAGAACGCCGCGACCGACTCGAGCAGCCGGTAACGCGGGCCGGCGCCGGTGTCGTCAAGCACCACCAGCGACCGGTCCACCAGGCGGGCCAGTGTGTCGAGGTCGGTCCGGCAGACGACCTCGGCCGCCTCCGGAGTGCAGCCGTCGCCGAACACCGCGAGCCGGGCCAGCACCGCGCGGTCGCCGTCGTCGAGCAGGTCCCAGCTCCAGCCGATCACCGCTGTCAGCGTCCGCTGTCGCGCCGGCACGTCGCGCTGCTGCGTGGTGAGCAGCCGGAACCGGTCGTCGAGCCGGTCCACCACACCCCGCAGGCCGAGCGCGCGGACGCGGGTCGCGGCCAACTCCAACGCCAGCGGCAGGCCGTCCAGGCGACGGCAGAGCTGGGCGACCGCCGCCGCGGTGTGCTCGTCGAGACGAAAGCCGCGGTGCTGGGCGGCGGCGCGGGCGGCGAACAGCCGGGCCGCCGCCGAGCGTCGGACCGCGTCCGGGTCGCTGTCCGAGGGCAACGACAGCGGGGGTACCTCCCAGAGCAGCTCCCCGGTCAGGCCGAGCGGCTCCCGGCTGGTGGCCAGCACGCGCACCCCGGGCGCGTCGCGCAACAGCCGGGCCACCAGCGCGGCGACCGGCTCGATGACGTGTTCGCAGTTGTCAAGCACCAGCAGCAGGTGCCGCGACCGCAGCGCCGCGACGAGTCGGTCGGTGGCCGACAGACTCGTGCCGGCGGCCTCGCGCACGTCCAGCGCGCCGAGCACCTGCTCGGCGACGCCCGGGGCTCCGGCCGGCAGCGGCGCCAGCTCGACAAGCAGAACGCCGTCCGGAAAGGACTGGGCGCGGGCGCTCTCGGTGGCCAGCCGGGTCTTGCCGACGCCGCCCGGCCCGATCAACGTGACCAGGCGCTGCGCGGGCAGCAGGGCCCGCAGCTCGGTCAGCGCCTCGGCCCGGCCGACCAACTCGTCGAGCTGGGCCGGCAGGCTGTTGCGGATGATCGCGGCCTTGGGCGGCGCGCTCAGGCCGGCGTCCTGTTCGAGGATCCTGCGGTGCAGGGCGACCAGTTCGGGGCCGGGGTCGAGGCCCAGCTCGTCGGCGAGCCGGTCCCGCAGGTCGGCATAGCTGTCCAGGGCCTCGGACTGGCGACCGGCGGCGTACAGCGCGCGCAGTTGCACAGCCCGCAGGCCCTCGCGCAGCGGGTGTCGGGCGACCAGCTCGGCCAGGTCGGCCGCGACGAGGTCGTGCTCACCCCGGGCCACCCGGGCCTCGGCGAGCCGCTCGTGCACGGCGAGGCGCTGCTCGGCGAGTCGGGTCGCCTCGGCGCGGACGAACTCGGCGTCGGCCACGTCCGCGTACGCCTCGCCCCGCCACAGCCCGAGCGCCTCGGTCAACCGATCGACGTCGGTGTGCCGGGCCAGCTCGGCGAACCGGTCGGCGTCGACCGTGTCGGCCCGCAGCAGGTAGCCGGGAGCGCGGGACTCGACCAGGTCGCGGGCGCCCGGCTCGGCGTCGTTGAGCGCCCTGCGCAGCTGCGACACCCGCACCTGGAGGGCGCCGGCGGGGTTGGCGGGGGAGTCGTCACCCCACAGGTCGTCGATGAGCCGGTCGGCGGAGACGACCTGGTTGCGGTTGGTCAACAGGTCGGCCAGGAGGGCGCGCACCTTGGCGCCGGGCACCACCACCGGCTCGCCGGCGTCCGTGGTGACGGCGAGCGGCCCGAGCACCCCGAACTGCACGGCGGACATCCTATCGCCGGTAAGGCGACCTGAAGCAGACCGTAAGCGGGCCGGCGCACCGTGTGGGCATGGAGATCTATCACGAGACACATGGCAGTGACGAGGGCCGGCCGCTGGTGCTCATCCACGGCGCGCTCTCGGGCATCGGCACCTCGTTCGGCATGATCCTGCCGTTGCTGGCGAAGTCGCGGCGGGTGGTCGCCGTGGAGTTGCAGGCGCACGGCCACACCCCGGACGTCGACCGTCCGCTGACTGTGGAGCACTTCGCCGCCGACGTGGTGGAGTTGCTGGACCGGCTGGGTGTCGAGCGGGCGGACGTGTTCGGCTGGAGCATGGGCGCGGCGGTGGGGCTGCGCCTGGGCACCGACCACGCCGAGCGGGTCGGGCGGCTGGTCCTTGCCTCGGTGAGCTTCGAGGACGACGGTCTGCACCCCGGGCTGCTCGACGGGATCCAGGATCTGCGGCCGGAGCACCTGCACGGCTCGGAGTTCCACGAGGAGTACCTGCGCACCGCACCGGACCCGGCGGGCTGGGCCAACCTGGTCACCAAGATGAAGGTGCTGGACGCGAACCTGCCGCGCTGGACGCCCGAGCAGATCAAGGCCCTGGCCGCGCCCGCCATGATCGTGCTGGCCGACTCGGACATCGTCCAGCCCGAGCACGCGGTGCTGATGTTCCGGCTGCTCGGGGGCGGGGTGCCCGGCGACCTGACCGGTCTGCCGGCCTGCCGGCTGGCCATCCTGCCGGGCACCACCCACACCACGATCCCGCAGCGCGCCGAGTGGCTGGCGCCGATGATCGACGAGTTCCTGGGCGCGGATCGGTAGCTACTTCTCCAGCAGCAGCGCTTCGGCGCCCACCGGTCGGAAGCCGGCCGCCTGGAAGGCACGCACACTGCGCGCGTTGCCGGCGGCCTGCTGCGCCCAGAGCGGCTGGCCGTCGGGCACCAGGTGCCGGGCTGCCGTCGCCAGCGCCCGGCCCAGGCCCCGGTGGCGAACGTCCTCGTCGACCTCGATCGCCGCCTCCCAGCGACCCGCCACGCCACGGCCGAGGACGACCACGCCGCCCTCGGTCGCCCAGACGCGGACGTCGTCGCGACGCCTGCGCGCCCTGGCCTCCCGGGGGTGATCGGTGTCGGTCAGCTCGCGCAGCGTCAGCGGGGGCGCTCCGGCCAGCGGGGAGGCGACGGTCAGCAGGTCGATGGTGTCCGTCGACCGTCCGGTGCGGTCGAGCAGCGCACCCAGAAAGCGCGGATTCATAGTGGCCGCCAGCGAGTCGCAGTCGAGCGCGGCCAGGGTGCGGCGGACCCAGTCGGGGTCCTCGTCGGTGAACACCACTGAGTGTGCGGTGAACGCGATCACTCCGGCGTCCCGGGGGCTGTGCTGCGGCACGATGGTGGTCCCGCCGTCCGGCGGCGGGAAGTGCCCGCGTGCTGCCGCGTCCAGGACGTCGGCCAACGTGCCACCCACTATCGTCGCCTCCTCGGGCTGAGAGCCACAGTCCATTCTCGCCGGCCCGGCCCGAAGTTCGCCGTCCTGAGGTCATGGCGTGGGGCCGCCGGACCGGGTAGAAACACCAGAGAGCGCTCTCACGGCCCCAGCTGCGCCGGGAGTACCACCCGGTCGCGGAGAGGACGAACCACATGACAACCCCGTCCCGACGTACCCTCCTGCTCGCCCTTCTGGTCACCACCGCCCTCACGACGACCGGCACCGCCGCCACCGCCGGCCGCCCCACGCACGGCGCACCCGACTTCGGGTCGAACGTGACGATCTTCGACCCGAGCATGCCGGTCGGCGAGATCCAGCAGACCCTCGACGCCGCGCACGCCCGCCAGGTCGACAACGAGATGGGCACCGAGCGGCACGCCTACCTGTTCAAGCCGGGCGCGTACGGCACTGCCGAACAGCCGTTGCAGGCCAAGGTCGGCTACTACACCGAGGTCGCCGGCCTGGGCGCGTCGCCCACCGACGTCGCCGTCAACGGCAAGATCGAGGTCTACAACCGCTGCCTGGCCGACGGCGGCACCGGCAACTGCCTCGCGCTTGTCAACTTCTGGCGCACCCTGTCCAACCTCTCGCTCACCGTCAACGCCGCCGGGCAGGACGGCTGCCGGTCGACGGCGAACTTCTGGGCGGTGTCCCAGGCGGTCTCGATGCGCCGGCTGAACATCACCGGCGGCGGACTGTCCCTGATGGACTACTGCACGGCCGGCCCGCAGTACGCCAGCGGCGGCTTCATCGCCGACTCGCGGCTGCCGGCCACCACCAACGGCTCCCAGCAGCAGTGGCTCACCCGCAACAGCGAGGTCGCCGGGTGGTCCAACGCGGTGTGGAACCAGGTCTTCGCGGGCGTCGAGGGCGCACCGGACGACGCCACGTTCCCGGACCCGCCGTACACCACCCTCGACACCACGCCGGTGAGCCGGGAGAAGCCGTACCTGTTCGTCGACGGCAAGGGCCGCTACCACGTGCGGGTGCCGTCGGCGCGGCGCGACAGCCGGGGCGTCTCCTGGGCCGACGGCCTGACCCCCGGGCGGACCATCGGGATCGACGACTTCTTCGTCGCCAAGCCGTCCGACCCGGTGCAGGTGATCAACAGTCAGCTCGCACGCGGCAAGCACCTGCTGCTCACCCCCGGCGTGTACGACATCGCGCGCAGCATCGAGATCCGCCGCGCCAACACGGTGGTGCTCGGCATCGGCCACGCCACCCTCACCGCGGTCAACGGCGCCGTCCCGCTGGACGTCGCTGACGTGCCCGGCGTGATCGTCGCCGGCGTCACGATCGACGCCGGCACCGTCGAGTCGCCGGTCCTGCTGCGGGTGGGCCGTCAGCACGGCCGCGACGCCAGCAGCCCGGCCAACCCGACCACGCTGTCCGACGTGTACTTCCGCGTCGGCGGTCCGCACATCGGCCGGACCAACACGGCGCTGGAGGTCAACAGCGACAACGTGCTCATCGACCACACCTGGGTGTGGCGCGGCGACCACGGCGTCGAGGGCTTCACCGAGGGCGTCAACGGCGACACCGACCGCTGGCGTACCAACATCGGCCGCTACGGCGCCGTCATCAACGGCGACCACGTGACGGCCACCGGCCTGTTCGTCGAGCACTTCCAGCGCTACAACACGGTCTGGAACGGCGAGCACGGCACCACCATCCTCTACCAGAACGAGCTGCCGTACGACCCGCCGACGCAGGCCGACTGGATGAACGGCCCGGTCGAGGGCTGGGCCGGGTACAAGGTCGGTGACCGGGTGCGTCACCACACGCTGTACGGCGGCGGGGTGTACGTCTTCAACCAGAACAACCCGTCGATCCGCACCGAGAACGGCTTCGAGGTGCCGAACCGGCCGGGTGTGACGCTGCACCACATCATGACCGTGAACCTGAGCGCCGGAACGATCGACCACGTGGTCAACGGCGTCGGCGACGCGGCCGACATGGCGAAGGTCGGCGCGCCGGTCTACCTCGCGCAGTATCCGACCCCGTAGGGATCCCGGTCGTACCGAGGGGCCGGAGCCGGCGAGGCTCCGGCCCCGTCGTCCGTTCCCGCCCACGGAGATTCTGCGTCAACAGCCTTGAATTCCTATCATGGCGGTAGGAAAATAGGTGAATGCCGGTCGGTCCGCTCCTCACCTCGCGTCGGGTCGTCGACCTGATGCGGACCGCCAGCGAGCTCTGTCCGGGCGCACCGGCCACCGACTGAGCCGCGCAGCACCGCCCTCCTCTTCCGGCCGCGCTGCCTGATCCCGCGTCGACGCCTGAGTCCGGCGCCCTCATCACCGCACGTTGCACCGATCCGGCCCGCCGGATCGGTTCACGACCATGGAGTACGCCATGACATCTGATCAGCCACCGCCCACCCCACCGACGGCCGGGGAGTCCCGGCTCGCGTTCAACGAGGACTGGCTCGCGACAATCCTTGGCCTCGCCCTGCTCGCACTGGTCCTGCTCGGTGCCATCCCTGCCGGGCTGGTGCCCTGATGGCCACCGACGCGACCCGCACCGGCGACGAGCCCCGCACCGGCGACGAGTCGACCACCGGCGACCCGGCCGCCTCGACCACAGTGGCGCGCGACGACCTGTTCTGGGCCTGGACCCTGCTCGGGTTGGTGGTCGTGGTCGGCCTCGCCGCGCTCACCCGCTACCTGGAGCAGAACGTCCCCGACTGGGCCGACGGCACCGCAGTGGAGGACATCGGGGCCGCCGTCGAGTACCCGGTCTACGCCATCCTGCTCGGCCTGCTGGGCAACGTCGCCGTCACACTGCTCGGCTGGCGGGGCCGGATCGCCGCCGCATTCCGGACCGAATTCTTCATCAAGACCGGGCTCGTGCTGCTCGGGGCCTCGATCAACCTGGCCGTCATCGCCAGCGCCGCCGGGCCGGCGATCGCCCAGGCGATCCTGCTGATCAGCGGGGTCTTCCTGTTCACCTGGTGGTTGGCCGGCAGGCTCGGCCTGGACGACAAGCTGCGGGCGTTGCTCGCCTCGGCGGTGTCGATCTGTGGGGTCAGTGCCGCGATCGCCGCCGCCGGGGCGGTCCGGGCGCGCCGGGAGCAGTTGGCCTACACGGCGAGCCTGGTGATCGTCTTCGCGCTGCCGTCGATCTTCGTCCTGCCCTGGCTGGCCGACGTGTTCGGACTGTCCGACGCGGTGGCCGGGGCGTGGATCGGCGGCAACATCGACACCACCGCCGCGGTCACCGCTGCCGGAGCGCTCGCCGGAGAGGAGGCGCTCCAGATCGCCAGCATCGTCAAGGTCACGCAGAACGCGCTGATGGGTGTCGTCGCGGTGGCGCTCACCGCGTACTTCACACTGCGTGTGGAACGGCGGCCCGGCGCGGCCCGACCGGGCCTCGGCGAGTTGTGGGCGCGGTTTCCCAAGTTCGTCCTGGGCTTCGTCGCCGCCTCGGTCATCGCCACCTGGTATCTGGACGCGACGGGCGCGGACGGCAAGGCGGCCATCGCCATCGTCAACGACCTGCGCGTCTGGTTCCTGATCCTGGCCTTCGTCAGCATCGGCCTGGAGGTCCGGGTCTCGTCGTTGCGGGAGGCCGGTTGGCGGCCGGTCGCGGTGTTCGCCAGTGCCACCGTCTTCAACCTGGCGTTGGCGCTCGGCCTGGCGTCGCTGCTGTTCCGCAACTTCTCGGCCTGAGCGCGTGCCCCCACCCTTGACCGGGCCCGGGGTGGGGGCACGCTACTCCTTCCGATTCACTGGCAAATATTTCCATCGATCAGTCTCACTGTTGCGGGCTGGCATTCATTGCTGCCACGATGGCCGTCAATGCCTTCCGTCCCAGAGGGAGTGATCGTCATGGCGGTCTCCCGCCGCAGGTTCGTCACGTCCGTGTTGGCCGGGTCCGCCCTCGCCGCCACCTCCACCACGAAACTCCTGGCCAGCCCCGCGCAGGCCGCCAGCCCGGTCGGTGACGTGGTCGGCAAGGTGACGGTCGGCTACCAGGGCTGGTTCAGTGCCCCCGGCGACTCCGCGCCCATCGGCGGCTGGTGGCACTGGAGCCGCGACCGCTTCCAGCCGCCCTCGCCCGCGAACACCACAATCGTGTCCTGGCCGGACCTGCGCGAGTACACCCGCAGCTATCCCACCGCGTACCCCAACCTCGGCAACGGCTCGCCGGCCACCCTCTTCTCGTCCTACGACCAGCAGACGGTGGACACCCACTTCCGGTGGATGCAGGAGTACGGCTGCGACACCGCCGCGCTGCAACGGTTCAACCCGATGGGCGACGAGGGCCCGACCCGCGACGCGATGACCCTGAAGGTCCGGTCAGCGGCCGAGCGCCACGGCCGCAAGTTCTACATCATGTACGACGTCACCGACTGGCTGAGCTTCCAGGCGGACATCAAGACCGACTGGACGACGAAGATGTCCGCGCACACCGCGTCGAGCGCGTACGCCCGCCAGAACGGCAAGCCGGTCGTCTGCATCTGGGGCTTCGGCTTCAGTGAACCGAGCCGGCCCTTCACCCCCGAGCCGTGCCTGGAGGTCGTCAACTGGTTCAAGGCGCAGGGCTGCTACGTCATCGGCGGCGTGCCCACCTGGTGGCGGCAGGGCATCGAGGACTCCCGCGCCGGCTTCCTCGACGTCTACCACGCGTTCCACGCGATCTCGCCGTGGATGGTCTACCGGGCCAGGACTGTGGAGGAGCTCGACTCGTACTACAACAACGTCAACGTCGGCGACCTGGCCGACTGCGCGACGCACGGCATCGACTACCTGCCCTGCGTGATGCCCGGTGACCTCGCCGGTGGGCACCGCAGGCACGGCGACTTCTACTGGCGGCACATCTACAACATGGTCCGGCTCGGCTCCCAGGGCCTCTACGTGTCCATGTTCGACGAGTACAACGAGGGCAACCAGATCGCCAAGACGTCCGAGACGCAGGCCACCACCCCGGCCGGCGCGAACATCCGCGCGCTGGACGAGGACGGCGTCGCCTGCTCCTCCGACTACTACCTGCGCATCACCGGCGACGGCGGCCGGATGCTCAAGGGACAGCTCGCGCTCACCGCCGTACGCCCGACCCCGCCGACGCTCGGCACCCCGCCGCCGGCCACCGGGAACCTCGCCGCCGGTCGGCCCACCTCGGCGAGCAGCCAGAACGGCCCGTTCCCGGCGTCGAACGCGGTGGACGCCGACGCCGGCAGCTACTGGGAGAGCGGCGGCGGCGCGTTCCCGCACTGGTGGCAGGTCGACCTCGGCGCCAGCCACCAGGTCACCAAGCTCGTGCTGCGGCTGCCGGCCGGCTGGGGCGCGCGGACCCAGACCATCACCGTGCTGGGCAGCGTCGACGGCAGCTCCTTCGCCACCATCGCCGGGGCCTCCGCGTTCACCTTCGACCCGGCGACCGGCAACACCGTCACCCGCACGCTGGCCACCACCACGGCCCGCCACATTCGGCTGAGCATCGCCGGCAACACCGGCTGGCCGGCGGGCCAGCTTTCCCAGGTCGAGGTGTACGCCGCCAGCGGCACCACGGACAACCCGCCGACCGCCCCGAGCGGCCTCACGGTGACCGGCCGGACGGCGAGCAGCGTGTCCCTGGCCTGGACGGCGTCGACCGACGACAACGGGGTCACCGGTTACCAGGTACGCCAGGGCGGCACCCTGGTCAGCACTGTCACGGGCACCACGGCGACCGTGAGTGGGCTCAACGCGTCTACCGCGTACACCTTCACCGTCACCGCCCGCGACGCCGCCGGCAACACCTCGGCGGCCTCGAACGCGGTCACCGTCACCACCGACGCCCCGGCAAACGCCGACCTGGCCCGGGGGCGGCCCACAAGCGAGAGCAGCCACGTGCAGAGCTACGGTTCGGGCAACGTGGTCGACGGCGACGCGAACAGCTACTGGGAGAGCGCCAACAACGCCTTCCCGCAGTGGGTGCAGGTCGACCTGGGCGCGACCCGCACGGTAGGGCGGGTGGTGCTGAAGCTGCCGCCGTCGTCGGCCTGGGCCACTCGCACGCAGACCCTCACCGTGGCGGGTAGCACCGACGGGGGTTCCTTCAGCACGCTTGTCGGCTCGGCGGCGCGCACCTTCGACCCGGCGACGGGCAACCAGGTGACGCTGACGTTCAGCGCCACGCAGACCCGCTACGTCCGGGTCACCGTCACCGGCAACACCGGCTGGCCGGCCGGGCAGCTGTCAGCCCTGGAGGTGTACGCAAGCTGACCGGACGTGGGGCGGCCGCCGGACGTCGACCGGCGGCCGCTCCTCCACCCGGCGGTCGGGCACTGAGCAACCGACGCGAAGGCGGGTTTCCGGCGTTCGCCGACTACCAAATGATGATGCCGCCCTGCACCGCCTTGGCGCGCTGCACGGCGTCCCGTGCATTGGTCAGGTAGCGGAGAATGCGTTCCGCGTCGTATCCGGTCGCGGCGGCCAGCAGCTCGACGTTCTCGACGTGGAGGGTGCACCCCTTGTCGAAGGCATCGAGCTGGCCGGGGAAGACCTGGAGGTTACCCCGATTCTCGACCGTGACGTCGGCGAGTTGCGGCAGGAACGTCGCGCCCAGCTGACGAGTCACCGCGGAACCCCACAGCGAATGACGGAAGGCTTCAGCTCCCACAGCCGTGCTGGTGCCCGGCGGATCCTCCACAACCTGCCGGCCGGCGTAGGAGCGTCGTCCGGTATCCACACTGCGATATCCAGGCTGGCTACGGTCCTTCGCGTGACAATGTCAGACGCGCATTGGTGGTCGTTGCTCCGGAAGTTGGACGAGCCGGTCGCGCCGGTAGAGCAGGGCCTCAGCTCGGAGTCGCTCCTGCGGGCCATGGTGGAGGGCGCACTGCCGCAGTCGGTGCTGGCGGCATCGAACGCTCGGGTGGAGCCAGGTGCAGGTGATGGTCTGGAGATGCCACGGCACGTCGACCGCGCGGCGACCCAGGGTCGGTTCGACCGGCTCGCGGAGCGATTGAGTGAGGCCTACAGTTCAACGCTTCACACAGGCTCGGTGATGGCAAATCGCGGCAGCTCGAGTTCGGCCGGCGGGGCGATTGTGAACGTTCCACCCAGCGCCTGCGGCGCCCATCCAGCGCCCAGGCCGTAATGGACAAGAACGCGTACGTCCGCGGTTGTCGGGTAGGGATACGCCTCTCCGCTGCCGTGCACGTCGGTCTCGACGTACTGACCGTCAGAGGCGCCGGTGGGCCGCTCGGTCAAGTCGACCTGTAGGGCGCGACCGCTCTTTCCCGCACCCCACACGCGGAGCCTTATGCAGCGGTGAAGACGACCGTCAGAGCCAGCTGTGGACCGGATGTCGGCCTTCCAGGTGAACTCCCGGCCGTCTATGTGGAGCGTGCGCAGCCTCGATCTCATCCGCCCATGCTGCCAGCCAGGCGGCCACCGTACGCGCCGTCGCCCGTGATGATCGACTCGGATTCGTGATGCCGGAGTGTCGGAGCTGCTGGGATACCGCGTTATCGCTGAACGGAGGTGATCTCGCGGCTGCGGGGGCGGCCACGACCCAGTGGAACTCGGCGCGCGGAGGACGTCGCAGGCGGTGGACGCGGACCATGTCGCGCCGGCTGAGGCCCGGGTGCCGGCCGTTGGCGCGTACCGTGCTCGCCGAGATCGCTCGTGCGCACCCGGCGCCGGCCGGCGTGGCGCGACTGGCGGCGGTGGCCGGCCTCACCCGGCCGTGCGCGGCCGGCCCCGCAGGTGTGAAGCGGGTTGCTCAGCGGCGGGAGCGCCTGGCATGATCTCGGCATGATCGACAGAATCGAGTCCTCCGTCCGCCGGTGAGCGTGACACCCGAGCCTGGACTGCTCGGATCCCAGATGTCGTTGTTTGCGCATGCGTCGCTGTTGCATCGCGCGGATCCCGACTCGCCCCTTCCTGGTGACGGCGTGCCCTACCCGGATGACGAACAGCACCGAGATCGGAAGTTTCGTCCTTCGGCGCCAAATGATTCACGGCGCAGCGGTGCTGATGTCGCCGCACTGCTGGATGCGCACTTCGCTGATCCGTCCACCGTTCCAGGCGATCTCGTCGAGGCATTCCATGGCCTCTACGTTCCGATCCACCCCAACGACCACATCTCGGCTGCGGCATGTCGGGTCGACGCCGACCGGGTCCGGGAAACCGGTCGCTGGCTCGTCCAGCACGCCACCGATCGCTGCGCTGCGATTGTCGGCCTGGCATTGCTGGGCACCGTGTGGGATGAGGACGACATCACGCTGATCAAGACGATCGGGCTGTTGTCGAAGCACTTCGGTCCACTGGCCGCCCACGCTCTGAAACGACGGCGCGATGGCTCGGACGCCTTGCTGTGGCTGGCCGAGCGGGTCACGGGCTGGGGCCGGGCGTATGTCGTGCAGACCCTGTGCGAGGTCGGCGGCATCGGGGCGCGGCAGTGGCTGCTGCGTCGTGCGTGTGATGGCGACTTTCTCAACGGCTACTTCGCCGGAAAGGTCGCCACCACCGCGCACCTGCACGAGGCGATCACCGCGCCGGACCCGGACCTTGAGGTGATCGACCACACCGGCCGGTTGCTGGCGACAATGGCCGACAGCGACGGCATGGGCATGACGCTCGAACACTATCCGCCCGCCCCGGCGGTGCTGGCGGCCCACTGTGGCCTCGCCGGTCGGCTGGAGCCGTCGGTGGAGCGCTTCTACGTCGCCGCGCAACTGGCCGGATATCTACAGGGGGCAGCGGCGGACCGAATCGCGTGGCCCGAGGGGGGACGGGAACGCGTTCTGGACGGCTACCTTGCCCTTGTGAATCGGGAGGACTGGTGCGCTGTCGCCCGCGCCGGACTGGCCGCGAGGGACCACCGTGTCACCTGGCTCGCCGCGACGCTGGCAGCACGCCTCGGGTTGCGGGCGTTCACCGACTGAGGGCGCACCGACGCATCGATCATCGCCCCGGTCGTGCTGATGTCGCGGTGTCCGAGCCGTTGGGACACCGCGACATCGCCGAAACCGTGGTGATCTCGCCTCGCTCTCGTTGCCGGTCAGCCCGTCGTCTGTCGCATCCGGCGCAGGTCCTCGGCCGGGTTGATGGTGCGCACGGGGTTGGGCACCGCGCCGCGTCGCCGCCACTCGCGCGGGTAGCCCAGTGAGACCTCCTCGAACCGCACGTCGTCGTAGAACGTGGTGCGGGGGATGTGCAGGTGCCCGTAGACCATCGTGGCCGCACCGAAGCGCAGGTGCCAGTCGCGGGTGCGCACGGTGCCGCACCACTGGGCGAACTCCGGGTACCACAGCACGTCGGTGGGCTCGCGTACCAGCGGGTAGTGGTTGACAAGCACGGTCGGCAGGGCCGGGTCGCGGTCGGCCAACCGGCGCTCGGTCTCGGTGATCCGGGCGTCGCACCACGCCTCCCGGGTCGGGTACGGGTCGGGGTGCAGCAGCGCCTCGTCAGTGCACACCACGCCGGCCTTGTACGCCAGATCCAGCGACTCCTGCTTGGTGCTCGCCTCGGGCACCCGGAACGTGTAGTCGTAGAGCACGAACAGGGGCGCGATGGTGGCCGGACCGCCCACGCCGTCCCAGACCGGGTACGGGTCCTCCGGGGTGACGACGCCCAGCTCACGGCACATGCGGACCAGTTCCTGGTAGCGCGCCTCGCCGCGTAACTGCACCGGGTCCTTCGCTGGTGTCCACAGTTCGTGGTTGCCCGGCGCCCAGACGACCTTCGCGAACCGGCTGCTCAGCAGCGTCAGTGCCCACTCGATGTCGGCGTAGAGCTCGGCCACGTCGCCGGCGACGAGCAGCCAGTCGCCGTCGTGGTCCGGGCGCAACTCCTGCACGAACGAGCGGTTCTCCGGGTAGGCGATGTGCAGATCGCTGACGGCCCGCAGTTGTGGAGAGAGGCTCACGCTCCGAGGCTAGGCCCTCGTGGTCCGATCGGAACACCCCCTGTCCGGCCTCGCTGGGCGGTTCCCGTCGCCCGCATATCCGCCGACTCGGCGGGAAAGCCGCGACGTCCGACAGCCCGATACCGGAGCAGGAGACAGACATGCCTTTCATCACCGTGGGTACGGAAAACTCCGCGCCCATCGACCTGTACTACGAGGATCACGGTTCCGGTAAGCCCGTGGTGCTCATCCACGGCTTCCCGTTCAACGGGGCAACGTGGGAGAAGGAAACCAGGGCGTTGCAGAACGCCGGATACCGGACGATCACCTACGATCGGCGCGGTAACGGTAACTCCGCCCAGCCGGCGTTCGGATACGACTACAACACGTTCGCCGCGGACCTGGACGTGCTGATGACCGAGCTGGACCTGAACGACGTGACCCTGATCGGTCACTCGATGGGCACCGGGGAAGTGGTCCGTTACCTCGGTAACTACGGCTCGCAACGGGTGAGTCGGGCCGTGCTGCTCAGCCCGCTGCAACCGATGTTGGCCAAGGCCAGCGACAACCCGGAGGGCGTCGAGCGGAGCCTGTTCAAGGGTTTCCAGGACGCCATCATCAAGGACCGCTTCGCCTACCTGACGTCCTTCTGCGACGCGTTCTTCAACCCGGACCAGAACATGGGCAAGCGGGTGAGCGAGGAGGCCTACCGGGCGCACTGGCAGATCGGCGCGATGGCCTCCGGCAAGGCCACCCACGACAGCGTGGACGCCTGGCAGGAGGACTTCCGGCCGGACCTGCCGAAGATCAAGATTCCGGTGTTGATCATCCAGGGTGACCAGGACCGGGTGCTGCCCTACCCGGTGACCGGTCAGCGGCTCGGGCCGATGATGCCGACCGGTCAGCTCATCACGCTCAAGGGCGCGCCGCACGGCATCCCGTGGACCCACGCCGACGAGGTCAACAAGGCGATCATGGACTTCATGAAGCAGCCGGCCAAGGCTCGCGCCTGACCCGCACCGGTAGCCGATCGGACGCCACGACACCCGGCCCAGGGTTCGCACCGGGGCCGGGTGTCGCCGTCGGTCAGGGCCGGCGGGCCACCACCGCGCCGTTGGCGCCGGGGGCGTCGAAGCGCACCGTACGCACGTCGACGAAGCCGGCGTCGGTGAGCCAGGCCGCGTATTCGGCGCCCGAGTAGTTGCGACCGCCCTCGGTCTCGACAAGCATGTTCATGCCCATCAGCGCCGCCTCCGGCGGGCCGGTGCGCTCGTCGTTGAGCAGCAGCTCACAGACGACGACCGCCCCAGCGGGCGGCAGCGCCGCGTGGCAGCGGGCCAGCAGCGCCCGGTTCGTCGGCTCGTCCCAGTCGTGCAGGATCATGCTGAGCAGGATGACGTCGTGCCCGTCCGGCAGCGCCGGGTCGACGAGGAAGTCCCCGGCGACCGCCTCGATCCGCCCGGTCAGACCGGCCTCCGCGACCCGCTCCCGCGCCCGTACGCAGACGTGCGGCAGATCCAGCACGGTGGCCCGCAGTTCGGGCAGGCGGCGGCAGAATTCGATGGGGAACGCGCCGGCGCCGCCGCCCACGTCGAGCAACCGGCGGTGCGCGGCGAAGTCGTACGCGTCGGCGAGCGCTTTGGCGGTGAAACTGGACGTGGCGAACATCGCGTCCCAGAACTGGGCAAGCATCTCCGGGTCGGCGGTGTCGAACATCGACTGTTGGGCCTCCGGATCCCAGGTCAGCGGCCGATCCGTGCGCAGAGCCTCGCCGATGCGGTGCCAGGGCAGGTAGGTGCGCTCGTCCGAGTAGCGGATCTGCGCGCCGAAGTAGTAGGGGCGACCCTCGACCAGGAACTGCTCGGCCAAATCCGAGTTGCGGTAGCCGGCGCCGACCTTTTCCAACAGGCCGAGCGAGGCGCTGGCGGCCAGCAACAGGTCCGCGGGCCGGTCGGGCAACCCGAACTCGGCGGCAACCTCGTCGACGGTCATCGTCCGCCCGCTGGCCAACCGGGTGAACAGGCCCAGCTCGACGCCGGCCGCGAGGGTCTTGAACCCCCACACACCGGCCACCAGGCGCATCAGGGGAGTGGGAGTGGTCACGAAAACATCAGACCATACGTCGGCTCCATCCACGATGGTCGTTCACGTCCGGATCAGCGTCACCAGCCCTGCCGCGACGAGCACACCGGCCCAGAGTCGATCCACGTTGAACCACGCCCGGCGCAGCACCCCCACCCCGAGCACCTGGTAGACAAGCATCGCCACCACCAGGGCGGTGCCGAGCATGGCCACCGTGTGCACCCCCGCCGCCGCGAGCCCGGCCAGTGCACCCACCGGCGCGGCGGCCAGGTGCCCGGCATGACCTCCGGGCACCGGCTCGGCCACCAGCAGCGGCAACAGCATCAGCCCCGCGCCGTGGGCCGACGACATGAGGAACGACCAGCCGGCGAGCTGGGCCGAGGACAGCCGCATCCCGGCCCAGCGGAAGTGCCGTTCGGAGAGCAGCCGCCACAGCCCGAACGCGACGAGCAGCACACCGCCGACAACCGCCAGTGCGGTGCTCGTCGTGACCGACCGGGTCGCGCTCACCAGCGCCGCGACGACCCCCACCGAGGCGAGGTGCCCCGCCGCGATCGGCGGCAGCGACCGCAGCAGGGCCGCCCGGCTGCGGTCCTGAAGGCCCCGGGCCACCGCGAACAACCAGCCCATCGCCGGGTTCAGACCGTGGAACGCGCCGAGCGCGGCGAGCGCCACCAAGGTGGTGACGGTCACGGGAAACAGTACGAGTCGGAGGACGCGTCCCCGCCCTGCAACCGGGTCTGGTGCACCCGCAGCCCGCGGAACTCCTCCCCGTGCGGGAAGAACCTCTCGTCGGGGGTGAGCCCACCGGCGTCCACGTCGACGTCGAGCTTGGCCAGCCAGGCCCCCACCCCGTCCGGGTAGAACTGGTCGTCCCAGGCGCCGTAGAGGGAGTTGCTGACGTAGACCCGTCGGCCGTCGCGGCTGACCTCGACCATCTGCGGGCCGCCGGCCAACGCCTCGTCGGGCGCGGACGGGTGCGCCGCGCGGCGGACGATTCCACCGAGGCGTACCGAGCCGGTCTGCACCGGGTGCAGTGGGTCGCTGACGTCGTACTGGCGCAGCTCTCCGGTGCCCCAACAGGAGACGTAGAGGAACCTGTCGTCGACCGACAGGTCGATGTCGGTCACCAGCGGCGGCACCGCGCCGAACGGCTTGAGCAGGTCGGGCAGATCCGCCGGATCGGCCGGCTCGGCCGGAATGTCGATCACCTTGGTCACCGCCCAGGCGTCGCCGTCGCGGTGCCACAGCCACACCGAGGCGGACAGGTCCTCGACGCTGATCACCACCCCGACGAACCCGTACGACTTCGTCGGGTCGTGCGCCGGGCGCAACTCCAACGGCATCTGATATTGATCACCCAGGTCGACGCGCTGCACGTGTCGACGCTTGGCGAGGTCCCAGAAGTGGATCGCGTGGCCGTAGCGTCGGCCCAGCAGCAACTCGCCGACGATGCCGTCCTCGATCATCGACGGGGTGCCCCACTCGCTTGTGACAAGCACGTCCTGGGTGAGGTGCCACCACACGTCGTACGCCAGGAACTGCGGGCCCCGGTCGGCCTCCCACGCTGCGCGTACCTCGAACGTGGTGTGGTCGAGGATGGCGATGCCGCCCGGACCCTCCGCGCCGTCGGCGCCGCCGAGAGCCGAGACGTAGATGCCGTCCGGGCCGCAGTGCACGGTGTGCGGGCGGGAGTAGCCGGCTTTTTTCGCCAGTTCCTCCGACCCGATCACCTTGACCACCTGGGGCTGGCGCGGATCGGGCTGGGTGTCGAGCACGTGGATCCGCGACGACCGCAGACCGGGAACGATCAGGTAGCGCCGCTCGACGTGCGGGTGCGGGGCGGTCGGGCAGAGAGCGCTGCTGCACGCGTTCCACCCGAAGTGGTGCACCTCGTCGCCGAGGTGCGGCAGGTCGGTCCAGCCGACCACAGTGCCGTAGGTGGGGGAGCCGGGATCGGTGTCGAGCACCACTATGGCGTCCGGACGGCTGGCCGTCCGGTCGAAGGCCGCCACGTAGGCGAGCTTCTCCGCCGGTGCGCTCACCGCTTCGGCGGGGGAGGGGTAGAAGGTGGGATCGGGGGTCCAGCGGGTCATCGGGTCTCCGCTCGTCAGGGGTGGGGAACGCCGAGTCGGCCGAGCAGGTGCCGGCGCAGCGCGCCGAAGGCGGGATCGTCCGGCGTACGGGTGGGAGCCAGGTCGATGGGCAGGTCCGCGGCGATGCGGCAGTCGTCGAGGAGCAGGATCCGGTCGGCGAGCAGCAGCGCCTCCTCCACGTCGTGGGTGACAAGCAGGGCGGCGAAGCCGTGCTCGGCGCGTAGCCGGCGCAGCAGGACCTGCATCCGCAGTCGGGTCAGCGCGTCCAGGGCGCCGAACGGCTCGTCGAGCAGCAACAGGTCCGGTTCGCGGACCAGGGCCCGTGCGACGGCGACCCGTTGTGCCTGCCCACCGGAGAGTTCGGCTGGCCAGGCGCTGTGCTTTTCGGCGAGCCCGACCTCGGCCAGCGCGCGGTGGATCCGACCGGCGGTGTCCACGCCGGACAGCCCGAGCCCGACGTTGGATGCCACCCGCTTCCACGGCAGCAACCGGTGCTCCTGGAAGACCACGGCGGCGGTGCCGGGCACGACGATCTCACCGCTGGCCTCGCCGTCCAGCCCGGCGAGAATCCGCAGGAGGGTGCTCTTGCCGGAACCGCTGCTGCCCAGCAGGGCCACCACCTCGCCACGGGCGATGCTCAGGTCGACCCCGGCCAGCACGACCGTCGGCCCGAACGCCCGGTGCACCCCGTGCGCGGTCAACACCGGCGTCGTGCCGGTCAGGTGGCCCGCAGTCCGCGACGCCATGTCAACATCCTCCTCTCCACCACCCGCAACGCACTGTCGGATATCAGCCCGAGCAGCGCGTAGACGAGCAGGCCGAGCACCACCACATCGGTCTGGCTGAACTCCCGCGCCTCCATCATCAGAAAGCCGATCCCGGTCTGGGCGTTGACCTGCTCGCCGACGACCAGGCTGAGCCAGGCCGCGCCGATCGCCAGGCGTAGGCCGAGGAAGAGCGACGGCAGCGCGCCGGGCAGCACCACGTGCCGCAGTCGGGCGCCCTGCCCCAGCCCGCAGGTACGGGCGGCCTCCACCAGCCGCTCGTCGATGTCCCGGATGCCGGCGTAGGTGTTGAAGTAGATGGGGAAGAACGCCCCCAGGGCCACCAGGCTGATCTTCAGTGACTCGCCGATGCCCACCCAGATGATCAGCAACGGGACCAGGCCCAGGTGGGGCAACATCCGGGCCATCTGCACCGGTGGGTCGACCAGGTCGTCACCGAGCCGCAGCAACCCCGCCACAGTGCCCAGGACCAGCGCCAGGACGCCACCGATCAGCAGACCCGCCCCGGCGCGGGTGAGGGAGTCCAGCAGGTGCACGAGGAGTGTGCCGTCCCGGGTCAGCCGCCACCCGGTGGCCAGGACGTCGCTTGGCGCGGGCAGCTTCTCCGGTGCCAGCACCCCGGTGCGGGCGGCCAGTTCCCAGCCCAGGACCAGCACGACCGGGCTGGCCAGCCGCCGCCACCGCCGGTTCGGCCGGGGGCGGCGGGGGTCGGGCGGCGCGAGGGCCGCGGCTTCGGGCGGCGTTTCCAGCAGAGGTGTACGGCTCACTGGAACACCGCGCTGAAGCGGTCGTCCACCCGGCTCCTGATGTCGACCGGGCCCGGTATGAGGTCCAGGGCGATGAAGCTGTCGGTGATCGCCTGGAGTTCGTCGCCGATCGCCGGGGTGACCGGGGCGAGCGGTTTGGCGCTGCGGTCGAGGGCGCGGCTGGCGACGTCCTGTGGGATCTTCAGCTCCGGCGCGAGGGTGCTGGCCCGCTCCTGCGGGTTCGCGATGCCCCAGTCGGTCACCTCGCGGTAGCGCTGGAGGAAGGCCCGGATGTCGTCCGGCCGCTTCGCGACGGCGTCCGGGGCGGCCAGCACGTACTCGCGGTTGCTGGCCAGGCCGGTCGCGTCGGCGAGCACCCGCACCCCCGGTTGTTCGGCAAGCGCGAAGTACGGGTCCCAGATCACCCAGGCGTCGACCTGCCCGCCATCGAACGCGGGTCGCCCCTCGGCCGGCTTGAGATACGTGACCTTGATGTCCTTCAACGTCATCTTGTTGGCCTCCAGTAGCCGGACCAGCAGCCAGTGCACGTTGGAGCCCTTGTTCAGGGCGATCGTGCGGCCCTTGAGATCGGCGAAGCTGCGGTAGCCGCTGTCGGCCTTGACCAGCACCGCCTCGCCCTGTGGGATCGGCGCGGAGGTGCCGATGATGGAGAACGGGATCTTCCCGGCCGCGGCGAAGACGGGTGGCGCCTCGCCGACCTGTCCGATGTCGATCGACCCGGCCTTGAGCGCCTCGGTGAGGGCCGGCCCGCTCTCGAACAGCGACCACTCGACGCCCGGGGTGGCGCCGCGGGCCTTGACCAGGCTCAGCCCGCCGAAGCGCTGGTAGCCGATCCGTAGCTTGCCCGCGTCGCCTCCCGCGTCGGCGGGCCCTCCGCAGGCGCTCACACCTGCCGTGGCGAGCAGGACCACTGCGGTGAACGCGGCCGTCAGCAGGCGGCGGCGCACGGGATGACTCGTCGAGGGGGTGCGCATGGCGGCTCCTTGGGTCGGGCAGGTGTGCCGGGCCGCATCGACCGGCGTGTGGTGAGCGTGGGCGGTAGCCTACTAACCCGATAGGTTTTATGGGTAGGCTGTCCGCGCGATCGTCCCACCCCTCAGGAGGCGCCCGCCGCACCGCGAGCGCCGACCGTCCCCGCTGGAGGAAAGAGCCGCCATGACCCTCACCTTCCACTGGTTCCTGCCCACGAACGGCGACAGCCGGGACATCGTCGGCGGCGGCCACGGCGTGCCGACCGGGGCCGCCGGAGGCGCCCGCCCGGCCAGCGTGGCGTACCTCGGGCAGATCGCCCGCACCGCCGAGCAGCTCGGGTTCGTCGGGGCGCTCACGCCGACCGGCGCGTGGTGCGAGGACGCCTGGCTGTCCACGGCGATGCTCACCGAGGTCACCGAACGCCTGAAGTTCCTGGTGGCCTTCCGGCCCGGCCTGACCTCACCGACCCTCGCCGCCCAGATGGCCTCGACGTTCCAGCGGCTGTCCCGGGGTCGCCTGCTGCTCAACGTGGTCACCGGCGGCGAGTCGACCGAGCAGCGGGCCTACGGCGACTTCCTGGACAAGGACGCCCGGTACGCGCGGGCCGACGAGTTCCTGCACGTGGTGCGCGCCCTGTGGCGCGGCGAGACGGTCGACCACCACGGCACACACGTACGCGTCGAGCAGGCGCGGCTGCACCGGCTGCCCGACCCGGTCCCGCAGGTCTACTTCGGCGGCTCGTCCGCCGCCGCCCTGCCGGTGGCGGTCCGCCACAGCGACGTCTACCTGACCTGGGGCGAGCCGCCGGCCCAGGTCGCCGACAAACTGGACCGGATACGGGCGCTGGCCGCCGACGCCGGCCGGAACCTACGGTTCGGCATCCGGCTGCACGTCATCGCGCGCGACACCGCCGACGAGGCGTGGGCACAGGCCCGCCGCCTGCTCAACGGCATCGCCGAGGCCGACATCCGGGCCGTGCAGGACGGGCTGCGCCGCAGCGAGTCCGAGGGGCAGCGCCGGATGCTCGACCTGCACGGCGGCTCCCGCGACAGCCTGGAGGTCGCACCCAACCTGTGGGCCGGCGTCGGGTTGGTCCGGGGCGGCGCGGGCACCGCGCTCGTCGGCAGCCACCGCGAGATCGCCGACCGGATCGCCGAATACCACGCGCTCGGTATCGACGAGTTCATCCTCTCCGGCTACCCGCACCTGGAGGAGGCGTACTGGTTCGGCGAGGGCGTGCTGCCGATCCTGCGCGAGCGCGGGCTGTGGCGGCACCCCGACGGCCCGCCGGACCCGGCCGATCTCCCGGATGTCCCCTTCGCGGGGACGTCGACACCCCGCCCGGTGCCGGAGCCCGCGGCGGCCCACTGACCGGCCACCCGCCGGGACCAGCGGACTTGTCGTGCCGTGCTATCACGGAGGCACATCCGCGAGCTGGTGGTGATCGCGTGGACGAATGGGCAGCCGACGCGCCCGCACCCGACGACAGGCCGCTGCCTCGACGCGTGAGCCGCCAAGCGGCGGACCCGTTCGACGACAACCCGATCGAGATCGCGGGCGACCGTCCGCCGTACCGGGATCGGTTGTTTCCGTCGCCCGCCGATGATGACCTGCTGTTCGCAGACGACGAGCCCGACAGCACGTGGGCCGACGTCGACTGGTCGGACGAGGGCGACCCGACCGACGCGACCGAGGCCGCCGACGGACCGGACGCTGTCCCGTGGTGGGTCACCCATGGGGAGCACATCGACGCGACGACGCGGTCCAACCGCAGGGAGGGTGGAAAGCGGCTGCACGGCATCCTCGCGGGCTACGACACCTTCTGGGACCACGTCGACGTCGATCCGCAGTCGGTGGTCCCCACCGTACGGGCCGCGAAGCTCGCACTCGCCCGGCGGGACGTCGCGCTGCACTTTCTGCGGACGCCGGGACCGCTACCGCTCCTGTTCGGCGCGGTGCTGGCCGCGGTCGCGGCGTTCGCCATGGTCGGCGGGCCACTGGCGCACCGGCTGGTGGCCTCCGCCACGAGCCTGTCCGTCGGGGTCGTCCTCGCGCTGGCCGTCTCGCGCCTCGCCGTCCCGTGTCGCGGGGTGGCCATCGGCGGCGGTGCCGCGGTCGCGGCGTGCGTCGCGGCGTCGGCCGTCCCCACGATCCAGGCGACTCGCTGGTACGACGTCCTGGTAGGGCTCACCTTCGCGGGCGCTGGCCTGCTCTTCGTCGCGCTGTGGCCGGTCGTGCGGGCGTGGCGCGTCGAGCGCGACCACTGGACGCGCCCCGACGTGGCCCTGATCGCCGCCCTCCTGGAGTTCGCCGACCACGTCGAGTCGGATCCGGCACCACCGGACCGGCGTCGTGCCGTGGAGGCACTGGACCGCGCCGCCACCACGTTCGAGTTCGCGTGGCATCGCGTCAACCGGACGGGCGTCGACGTCACCGACCGGCAGTTGCGGGCCTGGGCCGGCCGGATCCGCGCCGAGACACGGGAGCTGCAACGGTGGTACGCCTTCGACGCCCCATCGAAGGTCTACCTGCTCCTGCGCACCTACCTGCTCATCCAGGCGATCGTCAACCGATACCCCCTCGACGACAACGAGGAGGGCTGGGTACGGCACGGCAGTTGGCGCCGGCCACCGACGTCGGCGATCGCCCGACTGTGGGTGGGCAGCAAGCGGTCCGGTCGGTACCTGCGCCAATGCCTGCTGGCCGCCGTTCTCGCCGGCGTCGCCCTGCTGCTGCTCGCGGTCACGGTGTGGAGCGCCGTGCCGACGTTCGTCGGCGTGCACATCTCCCGTGACCTCGGCTCGGCGCTGAATGTCGACCCGACGATGCGCGTGTTCGTCGCCACGATCAGCGTGTCGTTGTTCGCCGTGGCCGGGCGCGCGTTCACCCACCGGCGCTGACAACGACCCTGCTGTCCGGCGGGCCGGGGCGTCGCCGCCGATCACGAACGGACTGTTGCCCCGGCCGGTGACGATCCTCTACGGTCTGCTCAAGCGGTGGGCGGTGCGGTCCGCATCCGACCAGACACCGCCGGTTGCCCGTCGCGCGGGCCGGGATGGTGGAGTCCCGGGCCACCCCGTCGGCGGTGGTGCCGGCGATTCGCGTGACTCCAGCTCGTACCCCGGGCAGTGCTGCCCGGCGTGGCTTCATGCGGAGCCGACGACGAGCCGGGCACGCCGATCCCACCGGGAGAAGCCCGTGTTTCTCAGCCCGCACGAGCAGGACCGCCTGCTCGTCCATGTCGCGGCCGAGGTCGCCCGCCGCCGCCGCGAGCGCGGCTTGCGCCTCAACTATCCCGAAGCGGTCGCGCTGATCACCGCGTTCCTGCTGGAGGGGGCCCGCGACGGCCGGTCGGTGGTCGACCTGATGTCGGCGGGCCGGACCGTGCTCGGCCGTGACGACGTCCAGGACGGCATCCCCGAGCTGCTGAGGGAGGTGCAGGTGGAGGCGACGTTCCCGGACGGCACCAAGCTGGTGACGGTGCACCACCCGATCCCGTGATCCCGGGGGAGATCCTGCCGGCCGCCGGCCCGGTCGAGATCAACGCGGGTCGGCCGGTGACCACAGTGGTCGTGGTGAACACCGCCGACCGGCCGGTACAGGTGGGTTCGCACTACCACTTCGCCGAGTGCAACCCGGCGCTGACGTTCGACCGGGGCGCCGCCTGGGGGCAGCGGCTCGCCGTACCGGCGGGCACCTCGGTCCGGTTCGAGCCGGGCATCAGCCGCAGCGTCGACCTCGTCCCGTTCGGCGGAGCGCGGATCGTGCCGGGACTGCGGGGGGAGTGCGCCGGCCCGCTGGACCCGGCGCCGACCACGGCGACGCCCGACGGGTCGTCGCGGTGAGCGCCGTGCGGCGGGACCGCTACCTCGACCTGTACGGCCCGACCACCGGCGACCGGATCCGGCTGGCCGACACCAATCTGTTGATCGAGGTGGAGACCGACCACTGCGTGGGCGGCGACGAGGCGGTCTTCGGCGGCGGGAAGGTGATCCGCGAGTCGATGGGACAGTCCCGGGCGACCCGCGCCGAAGGAGCGCTGGACACCGTCATCACCGGTGCCGTGGTGCTCGACCACTGGGGTGTGGTCAAGGCCGATGTGGGGCTGCGCGACGGGCGGATCGTGGCGCTCGGCCGGGCCGGCAACCCGGACACCATGCCCGGTGTCCACCCCGATTTGGTCATCGGCCCGGCCACCGAGGTGATCGCCGGCAACGGGCGGATCCTCACCGCCGGCGCGGTGGACACCCACGTGCACTTCATCTGCCCGCAAATCGTCACCGAGGCCCTCACCAGTGGCATCACCACGCTCGTCGGTGGCGGCACCGGCCCGGCCGAGGGGACCCGGGCGACCACCGTCACCCCGAACGGTTGGCACCTGGCCCGGATGCACGAGGCGCTGGACACGATGCCGGTGAACGTGCTGCTGCTCGGCAAGGGCAACACCGTCTCCAGTGAGGCCCTCTGGGAACAGTTGCGGGCCGGCGCGGGCGGCTTCAAGCTGCACGAGGACTGGGGCACCACCCCTGCGGCGATCGACGCCTGCCTACGGGTGGCGGACGCCTCCGGGGTCCAGGTGTCGATCCACACCGACACGCTCAACGAAGCAGGTTTCGTCGCCGACACCCTGCGCGCGATCGGTGGCCGGGCGATCCACTCGTACCACACCGAGGGTGCCGGCGGCGGGCACGCCCCGGACATCATCACAGTGGCCGGTGAGCCGAACGTGCTGCCGTCGTCGACCAACCCGACCCGGCCGTACACCGCCAACACGCTCGCCGAGCACCTGGACATGTTGATGGTCTGCCACCACCTCAACCCGTCGGTGCCGGAGGACCTGGCGTTCGCCGAGAGCCGGATCCGGCCGTCCACGATGGCCGCCGAGGACCTGCTGCACGACCTCGGCGCGATCTCCATCATCGGCTCCGACGCGCAGGCGATGGGCCGGGTCGGCGAGGTGATCATGCGGACCTGGCAGAGCGCACACGTGATGAAGGACCGGGTCGGCGCACTGCCGGGCGACGGCGCCGCCGACAATCACCGGGCCCGCCGGTACGTCGCGAAGTACACCATCTGCGCGGCGATGGCCAACGGGTTGGAGGACGAGGTCGGCTCGGTCGAGCCGGGCAAGCTCGCCGACCTGGTGCTCTGGGACCCGGCGTTCTTCGGGGTACGACCACACCTGGTGATCAAGGGCGGCATGATCGCGTACGCGCAGATGGGCGACGCCAACGCCTCCATCCCGACGCCGCAGCCGATGCTGCCCCGGCCGATGTTCGGGGCGTACGGCGCCGCCGCTGCCGCCACCAGCCTGGCCTTCGTGGCGCCGGCGGCCCTGGACGCGGGACTCCGCCTGGACGTGCGCCGCCGGGTGGTGCCGGTGCGTGACGTGCGGTCGCGGGGCAAGGCCGACCTACCGGAGAACAACGCGATGCCGCGCATCGAGGTGGACCCGGACACGTTCACGGTCCGCATCGACGGGGTGGTGGTGGAGCCGGACCCGGTGACCCGGCTGCCGATGGCCCAGCGGTACTTCCTGTTCTGATGGCGACGCCGAGCCTGCTGCTGCTGGTGGCCGACGGACGCTTCCCGGCCGGTGCGCACGCGCACTCCGGCGGTCTGGAAGCGGCAGTCGCCGCGGGTCGGGTCACCGACCTGGCCTCGTTGAACTCGTTCCTGACCGGCCGGTTGGCCACCGCAGGCCTGGTCGGCGCGGCCTTCGCGGCGGCCGCACACCGGGCGGCGGTGCCCGGGAGCGCGGGTGTGGCCGCCGGGCCGGTCGGACGATCCGACGTGCCGGCCCGGTCCGTCGCGCGGTTGCACACGCTGGCCCAGCTCGACGTGGAGCTGGACGCGCGTACCGCGTCGCCGACGTTGCGGACGATCTCCCGGCGGCAGGGGCGAGCCCTGCTGCGCGCCGGCCGGGCCATCTGGCCGGACGCACCCTTCGACGACCTACCCGCCACGTCCTGCGGCGTGCACCAACCGCTGGTACTGGGACTGCTCTGCGCCGCGGCCGGGCTGTCCCGGGTGGAGACCGCCACGATCGCCGCGTACGGGACGCTCACCGGAGCGGCCAGCGCCGGCGTACGCCTGCTCGGCTTGGACCCGTACCAGGTCCAGGCCCTGCTCGTCGGTCTTGCCGACGTCTGCGACGGCACCGCCGCCGACGCGGCGCGGGCCGCCGACGACCCACCGGAGCGGCTGCCGGCCGCGGCAGCTCCGCTCGCTGACATCCATGCCGAGAACCATGCCACCTGGGAGGTGCGTCTCTTTGCGTCCTGAGACTGTTGTGCCGAGCGCTGGGTCCGCTGTCGAGCCGATCACGTCGGCCGCGAACGACAATCCGCACGACGAGAGCGTCCCGCACACCCACCCGGAACCAGGGGTCGACCCGCATCCGCCGCTGGCCCGGGCGGGTCGTGCCCTGCGGGTCGGCATCGGCGGCCCGGTCGGGTCCGGCAAGACGGCACTGGTGGCGGCGCTCTGCCGTGCCTTCGCCGACGAGTTGCGGCTCGGCGTGGTGACAAACGACATCTACACGACCGAGGACGCCGACTTTCTCCGGCGGGCCGGAGTGCTGGACCCGGCGCGGATCCGCGCTGTGGAGACCGGGTGCTGCCCGCACACCGCGATCCGCGACGACATCGGCGCCAACCTGGACGCCGTGGACGAGCTGGCCGAGGCGGTCGGCCCGCTGGACCTGGTGCTCGTGGAGAGCGGTGGGGACAACCTGACCGCTACCTTCAGCCGGGGGCTGGTCGATCGGCAGATCTTCGTGGTCGACGTGGCGGGAGGGGACAAGGTGCCGCGCAAGGGCGGCCCGGGGGTCACCGCCGCCGACCTCCTCGTGATCAACAAGACCGACCTGGCGCCGATGGTGGGGGCGGACCTCGCGGTGATGGATCGCGACGCGCGGGCCCGCCGGGGTGACCTGCCGACCGTCTTCCTGTCCATCGTGGGCGATCCGACGGCGAGTACTGTCGCCGACTGGATCCGGCACGAGTTGGCCCACCACGCCACCGCGTACCCCCTCGCCGTACCGGTCGGCCCGGTCTGATGCGGGCGTCCGCCCGGCTGGTCGCCCGGGCCGACGGTCGGGGTGGCACAGTTCTTGTCGAGTTGCACGGGGAGACACCACTGCTGCTGCGGCAGACCCCGCCCGACGGCGGTGTCGCCACGGTGCACCTCGTCGGCGGGGCGGCCGGGCCGATCGCCGGCGACGATCTGCGGCTGGACATCGAGGTGGGGCCGGGCGCTGCGGTCCGGGTGCACACCGTCGCCGCGTCGATCGCCCTACCGGGCCGGCCGGGTGGGGTGTCCCGGATGGCGGTGCGGGCGGTGGTGCGTACCGGGGCCACGCTGCACTGGTTGCCCGAGCAGCTGGTCGCGGCGGCCGGCTGCGCGCATCTCGCCGAGTCCAGGATCGACCTGGCGGACGGCGCGAGCCTGCGCTGGCGCGACGAGCTGATCTGCGGCCGGTACGGCGAGACGCCCGGCGGGGCCGTCGTGCACACCCAGGTCGACTACGCGGGTCGGCCGCTGCTGCGGCAGTCCCTGGCGGTGGGCCCACAGGCACCGGGCTGGGCCGGGCCGGCGGTGCTCGACGGCGCGACGGCCACCGGCTCGCTGCTGGTGGTCGACCCGTCGCGGCCCGCCGAGCCGGTGCACGTCCGGCCCGACGCGAGCGTCGCCCGCCTGCCCCTGGCCGGCGGGCCGGCGACACTGTGGACCGCCACCGCCCCGGACGCCCACACCCTGCGCACGCACCTGACCGTCTAGCGACGCCGGCTGCCCGACAGCTGTTCGGGCCGATCCTCGGGGTGGGTCAGCGGTGCGGGCCGCCGGTGGGGATGACGTCGGCGCTGTCGCGTTGGCGGGCCGGGTCGAGACGGCTGATCAGGTCGTCGAGCGCGCCGACCAGGTCGGCTGCCGGCGGCACACCGGACCCGGCGGCCCGCCCGAGGCCCAGCTCGGCGAGGCTTGCCTGAACCAGCTGGTCGAGGCGGTCGTGCTCGCGTCGGCCCCGGGCCGTCAGGTACGCGCGGATCCGCCGGCGGTCGTTCGGATCGATCCGGCGGAAGACGAGGTTACGGTCGACCAACTGGTCGACGAGCTTGGTGAGGGTGCCCGGAGGCAGCGAAGCCTCGGCGGACACCTCACTCATCGGGTGGCCCTGGCCGTCGGCGAGCAGGCAGAGCACCCGCCACGCCTCGATGGTCAGTGCGTCGTGGGCCAGGACGGCGCCCAGTCGGCGGGAGAGCAACCGCTCGGCGCGGGTGAGCGAGCGCAGCAGGTCCGCTGGCGCCCCGGGCACGTCTGACATGGAACTCCCTGGTCCGGTGGCCCTGTCATGCTAGCGAGTCGTCCCGGTCCGTGGTGAGCTCTGGCCTTCCGTCCTGGGCCGGGCAATCATGTGCACATGTCCGCGCCGGCACCGCCGTGGCTGACCGTCGACCGTGCCGTGGTCAGCATCGCCCTGGTCTATCCGATGCGCGGGCCGGCCGGCATGTTCGGCCCCACCTGCGAGCTGTGCGCGCAGCTCGCCGTCGAGGAGATCAACCGGTGCGGCGGGGTGCTGGGTCGGGAGGCGCGGCTGGTGCTCGTCGACGGTGGCGCACCGCCGGCCGAGGTGGCCGCCGAGGTCGAGGCGCTGGTGTCGGTGGGGGCGGTGCAGGGTGTGACGGGGTGGCACATCTCCTCGGTGCGCCAGGCGCTGGCGCCCCGTGTCGCGCACCGGGTGCCGTACGTCTACACGGCACTCTACGAGGGCGGTGAACGTACCGAAGGGGTCTTCCTGACCAGCGAGACGCCGGATGCCCAACTGTGGCCGGCGATGCGGCTGCTCGCCGGCGAGCAGGGGGTGCGGCGCTGGTTCGTCGTCGGCAACGACTACGTGTGGCCGCGGCGTACCGCGCGGGCCGCCCAGCTGTACGCGCTGCGCGGCGGCGGGCAGGTGGTGGGCCAGCACTTCCTGCCGTTGGACGCGCACCACTTCGACGAGGTGCTGCGCCGCATCGAGCACAGCGATGCCGACGCGGTGTTGATGCTGCTGGTGGGGGCCGACGCGGTGCGGTTCAACAGGGCGTTCGCCCGCTCCGGCCTGGACCAGCGCTGTCTGCGGCTGAGCACCCTGATGGACGAGAACATGTTGCTGGCCAGCGGGGCCGGCGCGACCCGCCGGCTGTACAGCACCGCTGGTTTCTTCGCCGGGCTGGTGACCCAGGAGAACCTCGACTTCCACGGCGAGTTCGCCAGTCGGTTCGGGATCGAGGCACCGCCGCTGGGCAGCCTGGGGGAGTCCTGCTACGAGGGTGTGATGCTGTTGGCCGCGCTGATCGGCCAGGCCCGGACCCTCGACGTGCGGGCCATCGAGACGGCCGCCGACACCGTGGCGTACCACGGGCCGCGCGGGCGGCTGCGGTTGCGCCGACGGCACGTGCGCCAGCGCATCTACCTCGCCGAGGCCGATGGGCTCGACTTCACGGTGCTCGCCCAACTCTGACCGGCAGCCGGGCCGGGCAGGCCTTGACAGCCGTACCCGACGCGACCCTAAGATACTTCCTGCGTGAAGGATCTGCCTCTGCGGGCAGCTGCCACCAATGTGTGTCCACAATCGGCGATATTCGTCGCCGACCATTGTGGTGGCATTTTTTTCCGACTTTCCAACGGCCGACACCGTCTTTCCCCGACGGTGTCGGCCGTTCTTTCGCGACCGTACGGCGCGGTCGGCGGGAAACACTCAATTAAGGGCCGGGAAACACGATCGCAATGATGCCGGTCAACGCTTTCCCTGCCCGTACCCGATGCGGTGCCGCGGTGGCGTCCACCCGTCGACCCCGGCCCCGCCCACGTCAGATCCACCGGACCGCACCGACCGTCCATTCGCCACGTGAGTGCATCGCAGGGGAGAATTGATGTCATTATTCCGGGGCCGCCGCATCCTGGCGGGTGCCATGACCCTGGTCGCCGCGGCCGCGATGACCGCGTGCGGCAGCAAGACCACCGACGCGGGCAGCGCGGCCGGCGTCACCGCCGACGTCTCCGGCGACACCGTCAAGGTCGGCCTGCTCAACTCGCTCTCCGGGACCATGGCGATCAGCGAGGTCACCGTCCGCGACGCCATCATGCTCGCCGTCGAGGAGATCAACGCGGCCGGCGGCGTCCTCGGCAAGAAGATCCAGCCGGTCGGCGAGGACGGTGCCTCGGACTGGCCCACCTTCGCCGAGAAGGCGGAGAAGCTCATCTCCGAGGACCGCGTCGCCGCCGTCTTTGGCTGCTGGACCTCGGCCAGCCGCAAGGCGGTCAAGCCGGTGTTCGAGAAGAACAAGGCGCTGCTGTTCTATCCCGTGCAGTACGAGGGGCTGGAACAGTCGCCCTACATCTTCTACACGGGCGCGACGACGAACCAGCAGATCGTCCCGGGGCTCGACTATCTCAAGGCGCAGGGCGCGAAGTCGGTCTATCTGGTCGGCAGCGACTACGTCTTTCCGCGTACCGCCAACAAAATCATCAAGGCGTACGCGGCCGCCAACGGGATGACAGTGGCCGGCGAGGACTACGCGCCGCTGGGATCCACCGAGTTCGGCACGATCGTCAACAAGGTCAAGTCGGCCGGGGCCGACGCCGTGTTCAACACCCTCAACGGTGACAGCAATGTGGCCTTCTTCAAGGAGTACAAGTCGGCCGGGTTGACCGCCGCCGCGATGCCGGTGGTCTCGGTGTCGATCGCCGAGGAGGAGGTCAAGGGGATCGGCACCCAGTACCTGGAGGGCCAGCTGACCGCCTGGAACTACTACCAGACCACGCCCGGGGCGGCGAACTCGAAGTTCGTGGCCGCGTACAAGGCCAGGTACGGGGCGGACAAGCCGACGAGTGACCCGATGGAGGCCGCGTACGTGGCGGTGCACCTGTGGAAGGCGATGGTCGAGAAGGCCGGCGCCTTCGACGTGGAGAAGGTCCGCGCCGCCTCCGGGGGGATCGCCTTCGACGCGCCGGAGGGCACCGTCACCGTCGACGGCCAGACCCAGCACATCGCCAAGACCGCCCGGATCGGCAAGATCGGCGCGGACGGCCTGATCAACGAGGTGTGGAACTCCGGCAAGCCGGTGCAGCCCGACCCGTACCTCAAGACCTACCCCTGGGCGAGTGGCCTGAGCTGACGATGCCGGCCCGGGCGGAGCGTGTTGCCGCGCGGTCCGCCCGGGCCCCCGACCAGCAGTACGGAGTACCCACCGTGACAGTCCTCTTCGGTCAACTCTTCACCGGCATCAGCATCGGCGCGGTGCTGCTGCTCATCGCGCTCGGCCTCGCGCTGACCTTCGGCCAGATGAACGTGATCAACATGGCCCACGGTGAGTTCATCATGGCCGGGGCGTACACCACCTACGTCCTGCAACAGAGCATCACCGGGGCCGGCCTGTCACTTGTCGTCGCGCTGCCGGTGGCGTTCGTGGTCGCCGGCACGATGGGCGTCCTGCTGGAGATGCTGCTCATCCGCCGGCTCTACGCCCGGCCGTTGGACACCCTGCTCGTCACCTGGGGGGTGTCGCTGATGCTGCAACAACTGGCCCGCGACGTGTTCGGCAGCCCGAACGTGCAGACCCGCGCCCCCGACCTGCTGACCGGCAACGTGGCGCTGCCCGCAGGGCTGACCATCGCCAACAACCGGCTGTTCATCCTGGCCCTGGCGTTGGCGGCCGTCGCGGCCCTCACCCTGGCGCTGCGCCTCACCCCGCTGGGGCGTCGCATCCGCGCGGTGGTGCAGAACCGCGACCTCGCCGCGGTGTCCGGCATCCCGACCGCCCGGGTCGACCGGACCACCTTCTTCGTCGGCTCCGGCCTGGCCGGGCTGGCCGGGGTGGCGCTCACCCTGCTCGGCCCGATCGGCCCGACAATGGGCACCAACCTGATCATCGACGCCTTCCTGGTCGTCGTGGTCGGCGGGATCGGCCAGCTCAAGGGCAGTGTGATCGTCGCCTTCGCCCTCGGCGTGCTGCAGGCCACCGGGGAGTACCTGACCACCCTCAGCGTCGCCAAGGTGATCGTGTTCGTGGCGATCGTCGCGTTCCTCCAGTGGCGGCCACAGGGCCTGTTCACCCTGCGGACCAGGAGCCTCGCATGACCGCCGTCACCCCCGCGCCCCCCAGCACCGCCACCGATCCGGTGCCCACCCGCCCCGCACCCGCGGCCCGCACCGGTGGTCGTTCGCGGCTGCGGACCGCCGCCGGCTTCGCGTTCGGCGCGGCACTGCTGTTCGCCGTGGCGCCGCTGGCGTTGTCGGACTTCCGGCTGGCCCTGCTCGCCAAGTACCTCTGCGTCGCCATGGTCGCCGTCGGCATCGGCATCGCCTGGGGCCGGGGCGGCATGCTCACCCTCGGCCAGGGCGTCTTCTTCGGCCTCGGCGGCTACGCGATGGCCATGCACCTCAAGCTCGCCGACGCGGGTCCCGGCGGGATGCCCGACTTCATGCAGCTGTACGGGCAGCTCGACGAACTGCCGCTGTGGTGGCGGCCGTTCGCCAGCCCGTGGTTCGCGCTGCCCGCGACGGTGCTGCTGCCGATGGCTGTCGCCTTCGGGCTCGGCTCGCTTGTCTTCCGCCGGCGCGTGCGGGGCGCGTACTTCGCCATCCTCAGCCAGGCGCTCGCCGCGGCGATGGTGATCCTGCTGATCGGGCAGCAGGGCACCACCGGTGGCACCAACGGGCTGACCGACATCAAGGGCTTCTTCGGCTACGACCTGGACGACCCGGTCAACCAGCGCATGGTCTACTTCATCATCGCCGGCACGCTGCTGGCGTTGCTCGCGCTGGCCCGCCAACTCATCCAGAGCCGCTACGGGGAACTGCTGGTGGCGGTCCGCGACGGTGAGGAGCGGGTCCGTTTCCTCGGCTACGACCCGGCGTCGGTCAAGCTCGTCGCGTACGTCGTGGCGGCCGGCATGGCGGGGCTGGCCGGGGCACTGTTCGTGCCGGCGGTGGGCATCATCTCGCCCGCCCTGATCGGCATCGTCCCGTCGATCGAGTTCGTCATCGGCGTCGCGGTGGGCGGCCGGGCCACCCTGCTCGGCCCGGTGCTCGGCGCGGTGGCGGTGGCCTGGGCGCGTACCGCCCTGTCGGAGCGTTTTCCCGGCACCTGGACGTACCTGCAGGGTCTGCTCTTCGTGGTGGTGGTGGCGTTCCTTCCCGGTGGCCTGGCGTCGCTGTGGGCGCTGGCCCGCCGCCGCGAGGGCGGTGTGGCAGCGCGTCGGCGTGGATGGTTACCGACCGGTCGACGACGCGCCGAACGGGCGGAGGTGCCAGCGGCATGAGCGAGGAGCGGCTGGACGGGTTGTCCGTCCGTGACGTGCGGGTCAGTTTCGACGGGTTCACCGCCGTCGACGGTGTCTCGTTGGAGGTGCCGGCCGGTGACATCCGGTTCCTGATCGGACCGAACGGGGCCGGCAAGACCACCCTCGTCGACGCGATCACCGGCCTGGTCCGGGCCACCGGTTCGGTCCGCTTCGGCGAACACGAGCTGCTGGGCCGGCCGGTGCACCGGATCAGCCGGTTGGGCATCGGGCGCACCTTCCAGACCTCGACCGTCTTCGAGGAGCTGACGGTGTTGCAGAACCTCGACATCGCGGCGGGCGCCCGGCGCAGCTGGGCGACCCTGGCCCGGCGGCGGCGCGACATCCCCGACGAGGTGGCCGCGGCGCTGGAGATCATCGGGCTGACCGGGCGGGCCGGGCACCTCGCCGGGACGCTCGCCCACGGCCAGAAGCAGTGGCTGGAGATCGGCATGCTGCTGGTGCAGGACGTCCGGCTGCTGCTGCTCGACGAGCCGGTCGCCGGAATGAGCCACGAGGAACGCGACGCCACAGGTGCCCTGCTGGAGACGGTGAGCCGGGACCGCACGGTGGTGGTGATCGAGCACGACATGGACTTCCTGCGTCGGTTCGCGCGCACCGTCACCGTGCTGCACGCCGGTCGGGTGCTCAGCGAGGGCACAGTGGCCCAGGTCCAGGCGGACCCGCGCGTGCAGGAGGTCTACCTTGGCCACCCGGTCGACGCCGGGTCGGCACCGACGGTCCGGGAGGCATGATGCTGACGCTGCGCGGGGTGCGCGCCGGGTACGGGCGCTCTCAGGTGCTGCACGGAGTGGACCTCGCCGTCCCGCCCGACGGGGTGGCCGCCGTGCTCGGGCACAACGGCGCCGGCAAGAGCACACTGCTGCGGGTCGCGGCCGGGCTGCTACGCCCGAGTGCCGGCACCGTCGAGTTGGACGGCGAGGACGTCACCCGACTCGGGCCGCACGAGCGGGTGGCGCGGGGGATGGCGTACGTCCCGCAGGGCCAGCAGAGTTTTCCGCACCTCACCGCCGCGGAGAACCTGCGGCTCGTCGCCGACGGGCGGCGCGACGGCGCGGTGGCCACCGCCGAGGTGCTTGATCTCTTTCCGGCGTTGCGCCCGCTGCTGCGGCGGCGGGCCGGGCTGCTCTCCGGCGGCCAGCGCCAGCAACTGGCCATCGCCCGGGCACTGATCACCCGGCCGAGGTTGCTGATGCTCGACGAGCCGACCGAGGGCATCCAGCCGTCGGTGGTCGCCGAGATCCAGGAACGGATCGTGGAGCTGACCCGGCAGCCCGGGTTCAGCGTGCTGCTCGTCGAACAGCACCTGGGCTTCGCGTTGCGGGTGGCGAACCACTACCACGTGTTGGAGTCCGGCCGGGTCACCTCGCACGGCGACGGGGGTGTCACTGCGGAACGGGAGGTCCGGGCGGCACTTGCGGTCTGAGCCGCGGGTGGCGCGCTCCGCCGACCTGGCCCGCGGAGTCCGCCGCGGTTCGTAGAATCCCTGCCATGCCGGAGATCGTCGAGTTGCTGGCCTCGCCCGTGCACCGCTTCCTGGGCCGGCCGGCGGACGGCCCCGCGCCGGCCCCACCCGGTGAACTTGTCGACGTGGTCCGGATCCGGGCCAACCTGGGCATCGTCGGCGACCGGTACTTCGGCCAGCAGGCGCACCGTGACGCCAGCGTCACGGTGATCGCCCAGGAGTCACTACCGGTAGGCATCGGTCTGGCGGAGGTCCGGCGCAACATCCTCACCAGCGGGATCGCTGTGGACGAGCTGATCGGCCGGGTGCTGGTCCTGGACTCCGGAGACGGCCCGGTCAGCCTGCGGGTCAACCGGGCGGCCCGGCCCTGTGCCTGGATGGACGTCACAGTCGGTCCGGGAGCCTGGAAGGCGCTCCGCACGACCGGCGGCATCCGCTGCACGCCACTCAACGACGGCACCCTGCGCAGCGGGCCGGTAGACGTCGTGGTGAGCTGAACAAACGGCTCGACGGTAACCCGCGGGACGGGCATGGTGTGCACCGGACACCGCCCGGTCGGGCGGCGGACCAGCGCCCGGGGGAGGCGGCAATGCAGCAGGCACTGGCACTGACGGATCAGCAGGTGGACGACCGGACGATCCTGCAGGTGGTGGTGGGCTCCCGGGCGTTCGGACTGGCCGGCGCGGGCTCGGACACCGACCGTCGTGGGGTGTACGCGCTACCCGCTTCGGCGTTCTGGGGGCTGCGGAAACCCGCCGCGCACCACGAGGGACCACTCCCGGAGCAGATGCGGTGGGAGGTGGAGCGGGTCTGCGGGCTGGGGCTGGCGGCCAACCCCACGGTCCTGGAGGTGCTGCACTCGCCGCTCGTCGAGACGTGCACCCCGCTGGGCACCGAGCTGCGGGCGCTCACACCTGCCTTCCTGTCCCGGCGGGTGGCCGACACCTACCTGCGCTACGCCACAGCCCAGTTCGGCAAGGCCGAGCGCGGCATCGCCCGCGACGGCGCGCCGGTGTGGCGGCACGTGATGCACCTGATCCGTCTGCTGACCGCCGGGGGTGACCTGGTCCGCACCGGCCGGTTGGTGCTGGACGTGGGCACCGACCGGGACCGCCTTCTGGCGGTCAAGGCCGGCATGGTGCCCTGGGACGAGGTCGTCGCCTGGCGGGACCGGCTGGTCCGCCGGATGGCGGCGGACCTCGCCACCAGCCCGCTGCCGGAACGGCCCGACGAGGCGCGGGTGGAGCAGTGGCTGATCTCGGTCCGGGACCGCTCCGTGCGGGGCGCGGCGTGAGCGCCTGGGCAGCCGCAGGTCTGCCGGCCGGCATCGATTTGACGGCTGTCGTCGCCGAGCAGCCGTACCCGCTGATCTTCGCCACCGTCTCCGGCGCCCACCTGTACGGGTTCCCGTCCACCGACTCGGACGTCGACCTGCGCGGCGTGCACCTACTTCCGGTCGAGGAGGTGATCGGGCTGACGCCGCCCACCGAGACGCGCACGGTGATGGCCGACCGCGACGGGGTGGAGCTGGATCTGGTCACGCACGACCTGCGCAAGTTCGTGCGGCTGATGCAGGGCCGCAACGGCTACGTGCTCGAACAGCTGCTGTCCCCGCTGGTGGTGCGGACCACAGCGGTGCACGCGGCGTTGGTGGAGCTGGCGCCGCTGGTACTGACCCGGCACCATGCCCACCACTATCGCGGCTTCGCCGCCACCCAGCGACGGTTGTTCGGCACGAGTGGCGAACTCAAACCACTGCTGTACACCTTCCGGGCGCTGCTCACCGGCATCCACCTGATGCGTACCGGTCGGGTGGTGGCGCACCTGCCGAGCCTGCTCAAGGCCGAAGCCGCGCCGGCGTACCTGGCCGACCTGATCGCGGCGAAGCGGAGCGCCGAACACGGCGCGTTGGGCGACCTCGTCGCCGCCCCGGTCCTGGCTCGTGACCTCGCCGACCTGACGGCCCGGCTGGACCAGGCGCACCACGACACCCGGCTGCCCCCGCAGCCCGCCGGTGCGGCCCAGCTCAACGATCTGGTGGTGGCGGCCAGGCTGGCCGATTCGGCGAGGTGACGCCGGGGGTCTAGACCGGGCTGACGTGCGCGGCGAGGACCCGCCAACCGTGCGGGTCGTCGTGGACCCAGGTCCGGGTGTAGCGCAGGTTCGCCGCGAACGCCGCCCCCTCGTACACCCCGGCCACCCGGCCCAGGAAGAACGTCACACCGGTCTTTCCGACGACGAGCAGGTCCAACTCCTCCTCGACCAACTCCTCAAGCACCGAGCGACGGTCCCGGTGGGCGGCCAGGTCATCCTGCTTGGTGTACGTCCGGCCGTCCGGGCCGACGGCGATCAGCTGGTCGACGAGCAGTTGGTCGAGGGCGGCCACGTCGCCGGCCCGCTGGGCTGCCTGCAGGGTCCGCTCGGCATCGAGCAGCTCTGCCTCGCGTGCGCTGTCCGGCATCGGGGCGTCCTCCGGTCGGTGTCGACCCGGCGTCACCGTCGGCCGGGGCTGTCCGCATTGTGGCAGTCGGTGGGGCCCGTCGGCGGGTGGATCGCCGGCGGCGGTCACAGGCTCAGCCGGATCCGTACGACGGTCTCGCCGGGGCTGGTGAGCACGACGACCTCGTCGCAGATCTGCTCCACGATCGCCAGCCCTCGACCCCGGATCGCGTCGGCGGACGGCATGCGCCGGCCCAACGCCCGGGTCGGCCCCCGGTCGACGACGTCGCAGAACAGCTGACCCGACTCGGCCCAGAGCCGGACCCGGCCGCCGCCGGTGGTGTGCTGCAGAGTGTTGGTGGCCAGCTCGCTCACCGCCAGCGTCAGCAGCTCCACCCGATCAGGCGACAGACCCCGGGCCAGCGCGCCGACGCTGACGAACGCGCGGAGCGCTCGTACGTCCGTCGCGACCTGGTACGACATGGTGTCCGCGAGAGGGGCGGGGACGCTCTGCTCGGCCACGACCTCCGGTCGCTCGGCCGGCATCAGCCCGCCATCCACGGGTTGGCGGCGAGCGTCACCACGACAGGCCCGGGTGCGGGGGACGTGCGAGCCGCGAAGTGCGCCATCGGGCAGCAGCAACCCTTCTCTAGCGACAGCTGGTTGTCGGCACATCATGTCACCTGTTGGTGCGTTGGCTGCCCCACCCGTTCGGCGCTCGATCCGGCGACGCGCGGTCATGCCGGGCGCGTCGCCCGCCTGACGGCCGGGTCGGTCAGGGGGCTGGGTCGAAGGCGATGGACTCGCTCAGCTCGCGCCACCGCGCATCCGAGGCGGCCAGGGCCTCGGCGGCGGCCGAGGCGCCCGCCACCGCGTCGGCGCCGAGAAGCAGCCGCAGGGGCGGGTCCTCGACCCGGGTGATCCGGATGATCGCCTGGGCGGCTCGGGCCGGGTCGCCCGGCTGGTTGCCGCTGGCCTGGCGGAGCCGCTGCACGGCCGGGTCGATGACCGGCTGGTACGGGTCGCTGATCGGCAGCATGCTCATCGAGGAGCCAGCCCAGTCGGTCCGCAACGCGCCCGGCTCGACGGTGGTGATCCGGATTCCGAATCCCTCGACCTCCTTGGCGAGCACCCCGGAGAAGCCGCTGACCGCCCACTTGGCGGACTGGTACGCGCCCAGGCCGGTGCTGGCGACCCGGCTGCCGACGCTGGAGATCTGGACGATGTGCCCGTGCCCCTGGGCGCGCATCGCCGGCAGGACCGCCCGGGAGAGGTTGACCACTCCGTAGAAGTTGGCCTCGATCTGGGCCCGGAAGTGCTCCTCCGGCATGTCCTCGATCGCGGCGACGTCGGCGTACCCGGCGTTGTTCACCAGGATGTCCAGGCTGCCGAACGCGTCGATGGTTGCGCGGGCGACGGCGTGGGCGGCCTCCGGGTCGGTGACGTCGAGGGCCACCGTCCGGACCCGCTCGCCGTACCTGTCGCTCAGGGCGTCGAGCTGCGACGGGGTGCGGGCGGTGGCGACGAGGTGGTCGCCGTCGGCGAGCACCGCTTCGGCGAGCGCCCGACCGAGACCCCGGGAACAACCGGTGATGAGCCAGACTCGGGGCACGTGGTCTTCTCCTGACGGGCGGGCGGGCGGCGGTTACGGGCGGATGTCGAGCGCGCCGACCAGCTCGTCGCGCAGCGTGAACCGGTAGCGCAGTTCGATCGGGCTGCCCGGGAAGTCGCCGGACACCCGGGTGCGGACCAGGTACGAGTCGCCCGCCTGCGCTGTGACATCGACCGGTTCGGCCGTGTACGCGTAGGCGTCCATCGTCTTCTGTCGCCAGGCGCGGATCGCGGCCCGTCCGTCGTAGAGCCGGTCCTCGTCGGCGACGCTCGCGGTGTCCGCGAAACAGGCGACGAAGGCATCGAGGTCCCGGTCGTTGACGGCCCGGAAGTACCTGTCGATCACGTCGGGCAGGTCCACCGCCATCTGCTCCTCCTGCGGCGCGGGCCGCCGTCGGGTTCCCGGTCCGACCTCACCGTACGAGAAGCGGCAGGCACCGCGCGGCGCAACGAACAGAACGACGGGGCAGTGCCCGCGTACGGCGTGGTGGCCGTCCGGGCTGGCGGGCGGGTTTGTCACAGGTGGGCCCGGGTAGGCACGCCTTTCCGGAGCGAAGGGCGGGGGCATGGCCGAGCTGGGGTTCGTCGACAAGGTTGCGGCGCGGGCGGGCATTCCGCCGGAGCCGGCGCGCGTACTGACCGAGGCTGTCCTGCGCACCCTCACCGAGCGCCTCAGCGGCGGTGAGGCGGGCGCGTTGGCCCCCCACCTGGCCGACGAGTTGAGCCCGTTGCTGGTCAAGGCCGCCGAGGCGCCGGAGGCGTTCGGCTACGACGAGTTCCTGCGGCGGGTGGCCGACCGCGCCGGGATCGACAGGCCCGCCGCCGAGCGGGGCGCCCGCGCCGTCCTGCAGACGATGCACCGGGTGGTCGGGCACCGGGAGTTCGAGGACGCCCTGGCGCAACTCCCGGCGCAGCTGAGGGCGTTGGCCCAGCCACTGCCGCACGGCCCCTGAGGGGACGTACGCCGACCCGTCGGTCGGCGCACGCCCCACCCGGGATCAGCCGGTCACGCCGCTACCGATCACCCACTTCTGATGTGCGCCGCCCGCGTACGTGCCGAGCTGGATCTGGGTGCCGTTGGCGGTGCTGCCGCCGGCGGCCTCCAGCACCTTGCCCGACTGCGGGTTGCGGATCGACCCGTCGGACTGTGGCTGCCAGCTCTGCGCGCCGGTGCCGTTGCAGGTCCAGAGCTGGACCTTCGTGCCGTTCGCGGTGCCGCCGTTGTCCACGTCCAGGCACTTGCCGAGGACCCGGTACGTGTCGTCGAGCCGTGTCCAGGACTGGGCGGCGGTGCCGTTGCAGGTGTAGAGCTGGATCTTCGTGCCATCGGCCAGGCCGGAGTTGTCGACGTCCAGGCACTTGCCGCCGGCACCGGTGATGGTGCCGCCGGTCGGCGGCGGTGGGCTACCCGGAATGGAGTTGAGCGTGTACCACGCCTCGGTGCTCCACAGCGACTGGCCGCTGGTGGAGGTGAAGGGGCGCGGCGAGCGCAGGTGCACCACCCGACCGGCCTTGCGACCGGGCACCGTGAGGCTCACCTTCCTCCCGTCCGACGAGAGGGTGGCCGAGGTGACGGTGAGCGTCTCCTCGTCGATCTTCGGCCCGCCATAGTTGGACGTGGCCACGTACCGCCACTGCCTGACCTTGTATCGGGCGGCCAGGTCGGCGGCGGTCTCCGTCGAGACGGGCTGGGTGTACTCCACCTCGAAGCCGGTAGTGGTGGCCCGCATGGCGAGCATCTCGAACGCGGTGGTACTGGTCGGGGTGAGCTTCTGCAGGCCGTACGACAGCTTGCCGGTCTGACCCCAGTTGCCGCCCGCGCCGAGCCCGCCGACGTAGATCGCGCCGTCCGGGCCGATGTTGACCTCCGAGACGCCCGCCTCCAGGCCCTGGGTGAGCCGGAACAGCGCGCCCTGGTACTCGCCGTTGATTTTCTCCACATTGGCCCGTTGCAGGCCGCCGTACGTCACGTCGCCGATGACGAACTGTCCGGCGTATCGGCCGCTGGTCAGGTAGAGCGGCGTGCTGGGGGAGTTGGCGATCTCGTTCTGCGGCATCCAGAGCACCGGCTGCGTGACCTGGGCGGTGTCGAACGGGCCGGCCGGGTTCGTGTAGTGGTTGAAGAACCGGCCCTGCTTGACGTGCAGCAGCTTCGACGAGGGCAGCCAGCCGCCCTGGTTGTCGGTGACGAAGATGCCGCCCTCCGGGCCCCAACCGATGCCGTGCGGGGTACGCAGACCGCCGGCGACGTAGCTGACCGCGCCGGTGTCCTTGTTGACCTTGAGGGTGGTGCCCCGGTTGGCGGCGGGCTGCGGGTTGGTGGTGGCCCCGCCGGAGTTGATCGACACCGACAGGTTCAGGTAGAAGAACCCGTCCTGATAGAGCAACCCGAACGCGAACTCGTGGAAGTTACCGCCATACGGCCAGGTGGCGACGGTTTCCAGGCGTTCGGCCACCTCGTCGCCGCCGGTGTTGACCAGCCGGGTCAGTCGCTGCTTCTCCGAGACGTAGACCACCCCGTCGACGACCTTGAGCCCCTGCGGCTCCTTCAACCCGCTGGCGATCCTCTTGGTGGTCACCGCGCCCGGAGTGGTCGCGCCGCCGGTGTTGCCGAGGATCCAGACCTCACCGTCCTGGGAGGTGCCGGACTGGTCGCTGCCACCCCAGGTCGAGATGACCAGCCGGCCGTCGGTCAGCCAGTCCATCCCGGTGACCTTCGGCTGGAAGCCGTTGGGCCGCAGATTGGTGAGCGTGTAGCCGGGGTGCACGCCGGTCAGTGGCAGGCCGTCGCCGGGGGTGTCGGCGATGCCCTCGCACTCCTTGCGGCCCGGCGCGGTCACCCGGACCACGCCGGCGTCGGTGCTCAACGCCGAGTTCGGTACGACCACGAAGGACGCCGAGCCGGGCGTCTTCCATTCCAGGGTGATCTGCTGCCCGCCACCACGCTCGAAGTGGTCGATGCGCAGCGGGTGCAGACCGGCGGTGAGGGTGACGCTGCCCTCCTTCGGTGGGGTCGCGCCGTGCAGGCCGTCGTGGTTGATCACGACGGTGTTGTCGATCGCCAGCTTGGATCCGTCGTCGCTGCTGAGCCGGAACGTGTAGCTACCGGCCTGGGTGGTGGTGATGTTGCCGAGCACCTGCGAGACGAAGTTGTCCTCGAAGCCGAAGTCGGCCGCCGAGGTCCAGTTGATGGTGGACATGAGTTTGTCCACGTTGGGGGTCTGCGCGGGCTTGAGGGTGCAGAGCTCGGAGAGCGGCACCTGCACGTCGAAGACGCGCAGCGTGACGCCCGGTTCCTGCGCGGGGGCGGCGCTGGCGGGGGCGGCCCAGAGGCCGGTGGTCAGGACGAGCGCGAGCGTGGCCAGGACGGGATGGTGGAGTCGGCGTTGCGGGCGTGGACCCATCGTTCCTCCAAGGGGCGGTGGAGTGTCCGACGGCCGGTGCGAGGCAGCGGTGAGGATGGCCGTCGACCCCGGTTTCGTAACGTCCTCGACGCCGACGAGTGACATTGCGGAAACACCGGGTTGATGGGTCGAGACATTAAAGTGTTTCGATTTGGCTGTCCATGGCTTCGCGTCGATACATCAAAAGTTCTCCATGTCCGCGCGAAAGTCCGTGGTGATACGCGGAGAATGCCGGTTGTCGAGGCGACTCAGCGCCGTCCACGCCGGGCCGGACGACCTGTCTTACCCGAGGAAGCGGACCTACCGACCTTGCCGGTGGACGCGCCGGCCTTGGTGGACGCGCCGGCCTTGGCGGTGGACGCGCCGGACCTGCCGGCCGGCCGACGACCCGGCGTCGACGCCCCGCGCGTGGCGGGTCGGCGCCGCGCGGCCACCAGCACGATCGCGGCGACCACGACGACGATCAGGGCCGGGACCAGCCAGGCCGCGAACCCGCCGCCGGACTTCTCCCCGCTGGCGCCAGCCGGGCTGCTCGCCGCGGCGCCGGTGGGACCCGCCGGGCTGCCGGTCACCGCGGGGCTGGCCGACCCCTCACCCTCGGCCAGGGCCAGCAGCGCCGGCTCCGGCCCGGCCGTGGGCGCCGTCCAACCGGCCGGCGCCGCAGTGGTACGCCCCTGGTAGTCGAAGGTGACCTCGCCGCGTACCGCCTCGCCGTCGGAGGCGACGGAGAGGTAACTGGCGGTGTAGCGGCCCTTCGCCGGCCAGTGCGCGACAGTCACCATGGCCGGGAAACCCGTGTGGTAGAGCCGGGGCTCGAACACGCCGTTGACCATGAAATATTCCGTGACCGGCTTGTCCAGCCGCTTGGGCTCGCCGGATGACCAGCCGTTGTCCACCCGCGAGCCGGTCGGCCCGCTGATGGTGAAGTACGCGTTGGCTGCCGGCTTCTCGGTGAAGTACAACGCCAACTGGGCAAGCGGCTCCCGTACGACGGTGCCGGTCAGCGGGGTCGAGGTCGCCAACTGGCCGTGCGCGGACGCCGCGGCGGCGGGCAGCAGCAGCGACACCACAAGCGTCGCGGCCAACGCCGCCACCGCCCGGCTCAGGATGTTACGCACAGTGACCAGCCTCGATCGCATTCGTTCATCATGGTCATTTCCCCGCCACCGAACAAGACGTAGAGTTCTCCTCCCCGACGATCACCTCGACACCCGTCCCCCCTCGCGTCGTTCGGAGTCCGCCCGTGTTCCTCCGTACCCCCGCAACCCGCACCTCTGTCGCCCTCGCCGCCGGCCTCCTCACCACCCTCCTCGTCGCCGGTTGTGGGCAGGACGACGACCCCTCGGTGGCCACCACGTCCGCACCCTTCACGGCCGCCGCTTCGCCGAGCGCCGCCACCACCGCGCCGAGCCCCACGGCCAGCCCCACCCCCGCCGCACCTGCGGCGGACCGCGAGATCGTCGTGACGATCGCGAAGCGGCGAATCAGTCCGCCGACCGGACGGGTAACCGTGGGTAAGGGCGAGCTGGTGCGGATCACCGTCACCTCCGACGTCTCGGACGAGCTGCACGTGCACGGCTACGACCTGGGTGCCCGGCTGCCGGCCGGCAAGCCCGGCTCGGTGGAGTTCCGCGCCGACCAGACCGGGCTGTTCGAGGTGGAGACGCACGAGACCGAGCTGGTGCTGTTCCAGCTCGTCGTCCGCTGAGCGGGATGACCGCCCCCGCAACGCTGCTGGCGCACGGCGTCGGTGGTCGGCAGGACCTACCGATCACGCTGCCGCAGCTCGTCGTCGCCGCCGCGCTGACCCTCGTCGTCACGTTCCTGGCGCTGGGCCTGCTCTGGCGCGAACCCCGACTCGACCGGGACGCCGCCGGCGGTCGCCCGGTGCCGCGCCGGCTCGCCCAACTCGTCGACGCGCCCGCCTTCCGGTGGGTGCTGCGAGGGCTCGGCCTGCTCGCCGCCGCCTGGTTCTGCCTGGGCCTGCTGGGTGGGCCGGACACCGCGGACAACCCGACGGCCGGCGCGCTCTACGTGCTGCTCTGGGTCGGCCTGGCTCCACTGTCCCTGCTGCTCGGCCCGGTCTGGCGGGCGCTCAACCCGCTGCGCACCGCGCACCTGCTCGGCGCGCTGGCGTTGCGCCGCGACCCGGAGCGTGGGGTTCGTGAGCTGCCGCCGGGGATGGGGATGTGGCCGGCCGCCGTCACCCTGCTCGGGTTCGTCTGGCTGGAACTTGTCGCACCCGACCGGGCCACCCTGCCGGTCATCACCACCTGGCTGGCCGGGTACGCGGTGGTCCTGCTGGTCGGAGCCGTGCTGTTCGGCGCCGGCTGGTTCGACAGCGCCGACCCGTTCGAGGCGTACAGCTCCCTTATCGGTCAGCTCGCCCCGATCGGCCGGGCCGCCGACGGTGTGCTGGTCTGGCGCAACCCGCTCGACGGGATCGCCGGCCTGCGGCCCCGCCCCGGGCTGGTCGCCGTGGTGACCGTGCTGCTCGGCTCGACAATGTACGACAGCCTCTCCAACGCGCCGGGCTGGTTGCGCTTCAGCCAGGAGAACGGCCTGCACCCGGCGGTCACCGGCAGCGCCGGTTTGAGCCTCGTCATCGCCGCCGTCGCGGTGGCGTACCTCGCCGCCACCGGCACCGCGGCGCGCATCGGCCGCGCCGACGCGGACGAGACCCGTGCGGTGCCGGGCGAGATCGCCCACTCCATCGTGCCGATCGCCGTGGGGTACGTGGTGGCGCACTACTACTCGTTGCTGATCCTGGAAGGCCAACGCACCGTCGCGCTGCTCGCCGACCCGCTGGACACCGGCGCCAACTGGCTGGGCACCGCCGACTGGGAACCGCACACCGCGCTCGTCACACCCGCCGGGGTGGCCACCCTGCAGATCACCGTCATCATCCTCGGGCACCTGCTCGGCACCCTGCTCGCCCACGACCGCGCCCTGTACCTGTTCCCCCGGGCCCGGGCGGTGGCCGGCCAGCTACCCCTGCTGGCACTGATGGTCGCCTACACCGTCGCCGGTCTGCTGCTGCTCTACGCGGGGTAGGTCCGGCCCCGTCCCGGCCGGTGCGTCATGATGGCCCGTGCACTCCGATCTTCAGCGCTACCTCGACGACCTGGTCAGCGTCGCCCGAGACGTGCTCGGCACCGACCTGGTCGGCGCGTACGCCGCCGGCTCGGTCGGGCTCGGGGCGTACCAGCCGGGCCGCAGCGACGTGGACGTGGCGCTGCTCAGCGCCGGGCCGCTCACCGGGACAGCCAAGCGGGCGCTGGTGGCCCGGCTGCGGCACGAGGCGCTGCCCTGCCCGGCGCGCGGACTGGAGTTGGTCGTCTACGACCGGGTGGTGGCCGCCTCCGGCACCCCCGAGCCCGGCTTCGAGGTCGAACTGAACAGCGGGGCCGACATGGCGTTCCGCAGCACCCTCGACCCCGCCGACCGCCCGGCCGCCGACGGCCGATTCTGGTACGGCCTCGACCGCAGCATCCTGCACCAGAGTGGACTCGCACTACTCGGGCCGCCCGCGGGGGAGGCCTTCGCCGACCTCGCCCCCGCCGACCTGCGCCGCCTGCTCGTCGACGCGCTGACCTGGTGGCTGGCCCTGCCCACCCCACCGGCCGACCAGCCCGCGCCCGGCACCGAGGACGCCGTGCTCGGCGCCTGCCGATCGCTGGTCCGCCACCGCGACGGCGTCTGGCTGGCCAAAATCGCCGCCGGTCAACGGCTGCTCGACGCCGGCGACCCGGCCGACGTGATCCGTCAGGCGGTCGCCGCGCGGCACGGCGGGCCGCCGCCCACCGGGGCGCAGGCCCGCGCCTTCCAGCAACGGGTACGCGACGAGATCGCCGGGTAGCCACAGCCCCGGCAGGCATGCTCCGCTCAGCGGATCGGCTTCGGATCAAGATCGAGGACCAGCAGGTCCATCGGTGGACCCCACGGCAGAATCGAGGTGCCGATCTGCTGCCACCCGTTGCGCGCGTACACCTTCCGGGCGTGGGATCGGGGGTCGGAGGCGAGGGTGGCGTACCGCTCCGGCCGGTCGGCGAGCAGCCGGCGCATCAGCTCCGCGCCAATTCCCGCACCGCGGTGGCGCGGGTGGACGATCCACTCCATGACCGCCAACTTCGACGCCGCCCGGATGTCGGCGGGCGGGTCGGCCGCAGCGCGCGACCACCAGTGCCCGGCCGGCATGGTCCAGCCGTAGGCGGCACCCACCAGCGACACGCCCTCGGCGACGGTGACGAGGGTGAAACCGGGCCGGACGGCCTCGCCGGGCAGCCCGTCGCGGAAGCGGGCCACCTGGTCGGGGCCCTCCTCGTACGGCGGCGCGGCGTAGACGCACCCGTAGAGGTCGACAAGTGGTCCGAAGAACCGGACCGCGTCGTGGCCGTGGCTTGTGGTGTAGGTCAGGGCCATGTCCGGATGCTAGCCGTGTACCCGTTCCATCAGTTCGCCGTAGACCGGACGGTGCCGCTCGGCATCCGCCACCGCATCGGCGACCTGTCGTGCCACCGCCCGGACGATCTCGTTGTGCTGTTCGGCGGGTAGGTGGTCGAGCAGGTCCGCCGCGAGGCGTAGCCCGTCTGGGACGGATCCGTTGCGGCACAACGCCGCCGCCTGGTGCAGTTGCACCTGCGTGCGCAACCGCCGCTGCGACGGCGGTGGGCAGCGCTTCCACGCTGGCCGGCGTTCGACCGTCATAACAACCGTTCACCACGTCCCACGCCCGGGTGAGGATCCGGGTCTCCGTGTCGCCGGACGCGTCGGCGAAGCGGTGGGCGCTCGCCCGCCACCTGCCGGCGAGCACGGCCTGCCCTGATGCGTTCAGGCGGAGGGCCACGATGACCGACAGCCGGGCAGCGGTGCGGAGAAGCAGTGGCCGGCGGTGCCCGCGATCGGCGGTGATCTGATGGCGCAACACGGTCAGGTCGCGCCCAAGTTGGGTCACCAGCTCGTCGTGCGGACGACGGTAGTAGCCGCAGCCGTAGTCTGCGACGATCTCAACCCACTCATCGACGTCGACATCGGCGGCGGTGCCGAGCCCCTGCCGTAGAACCTCCCACTCGACGAGCCGATCCACGGCGGGCGCCGCCGCGAGCGCGCCCATCGCCTGGAGGACCGTCCTTCTGCGCATGTCCCTGTCGCCTGTAGGCCCTCGTGCGTACTCCGCTTCCAGCGCACCGCCAGCTGATAACGCGCGGTCATAGGCGGCCACCGCCATAGCGTTGGCGGGGCGGTCGCCGCGTTCGATCTGCCCGAGATAGCCGAAGTCGTACGCCGTCAGCTCGGCTCGACCCGTACACCCGTCTGGTCCGAAGCCCGATGGCCCGGCGTCGTGCGGCGAAACGCCGCACACCCCGCTGCGCCCCCTGTGGTGTTGCCGGGCAGACGGAAAACCATGGCCCTGCCGCGAGGCAAGGCTCCGGCTCCGGGCCGAGTTCGATGACAACCTGTCGGGACTGACCATCTACCTGGCCGGCATGTTCTGCCAGGCCACCCAGGACATCCACCACCTGGACCCTTCCCACGGACCCAGCCCGCGCGCGTTGTTCGACCGCTTCCTGGGCTGGGCTCGACGAGAGAGACCGCCGGGTGGGCGAACTGGGTGAGCCGCTGAGAGTGGGCGCGGAGGTCAGCGGACCGGGCGGGACGTGAGTGAGGCGAAGAGCAGGTTGAGCCCCTCGGTCATGGTCGGATGGGTGATGACCGCGTCGCGCAGGGCGGTCCACGGCATCCCGGCGAGCATGGCCAGCTGCACCGAGGTGATCACCTCGCCGGCCTCGGCGCCGAGCAGCGCCGCGCCGAGGATCCGGTCGGTGCTGGTGTCGATGACCGCCTTCCACATGCCCTCGGTCTGGCGCAGGGTGCGCGCCCGGGGGATCGCGGCGACCGGCAGGTGGGCGACCTGGATGTCGTACCCGGCGCGGCGCGCCTCGGTTTCGGTGAGCCCGACCCGGGCCAGCTCCGGGGTGGTGAAGACGGTGTACGGGATCAGCCGGTCGGCGGTGCTGCGTTGGCCACCCGCGAGGTTGGCCCGGATGATCCGGTAGTCGTCGAGCGAGACGTGGGTGAACTGCGGGCTGCCGGCGACGTCACCGGCCGCCCAGGTCCGCTCGGCGCTGGTACGCAGGTGCTCGTCGACCAGCACGAAGCCCCGTTCGGTGCGGCGTACCCCGGCCGCGTCCAGGTCGAGCCCGTCGGTGACCGGCTCCCGGCCGGCCGCCACCAACACGTCATCCCCGGTCACCAGGCTGCCGTCGTCCAACGTCACCCGGAGGGTGCCGTCGACGTCCCGGTCGACGCGGGCAACCGCGACGCCGACGCGCACGTCGATGCCGTCGTCGAGGAAGACGCGGAGGACCGCGTCACTGACGTCGGGATCCTCCCGAGTGAGCAGCCGCGGACCGCCCTCGACAAGGGTCACCGCGCTGCCGAACGACGCGAACATCTGCGCGAACTCCACCCCGACGGTGCCGCCGCCGAGCACCACCAGTCGGGCCGGCAGTCGATCCAGTCGCAGCAGTTCGTCGCTTGTCAGCACCCCGGCCTCGGCCATGCCGGGCACCGCCGGCAGATGCGGACGCGTACCCGTGTTGATGACCACGTCGTCGCCGCGCAGCAGCCGCTCACCGCCGTCGGCGAGGGACACCCGTACGGTCCGGGGGCCGACGAAGCGGGCCTCGCCGATCACCAGGTGCAGGCCGGAGTCGAGGAACTGCTGCCGGTTGGCGGCCACCATCCCCTCGACCACGTCCTGCTTGTGCGCCCGCAACAGGTCCACGTCGACCCGGCCACCCTCGACCGTCAGGCCGAGCGTGGCCGCGTCCCGCAGGTGACGTGCCGCCCGTGCGCTGGTCACCAGGGCCTTCGTCGGGATGCACGCGACGTTGATGCAGCTGCCGCCGATCATGCCGCGTTCGACCATGGCGACCCGTTGCCCGGACCGGGCGACGTCCATGCTCAACGTCTTGCCGGCCTTGCCACCGCCCACCACGAGCAGGTCGAACTCCTCCGGTCGGTCGGTCACCGGGCGCTCCTCTCGGTCACCGGGCAGGCCGGCGGCCACCGCTGGTGCGCGGCGGCCAGCCCAGCCTGCCAGTTCCGCGGAGGCCAGCGGCCCGGTTCCCCGCAGAATCGTCCGAGGTCAACCGCTACCGGCCGGCGGCGGCGGGATGGTTGAGGGATCATCGTCGGATGGCTGATGTCCCATCTCAGTTCCGGGCACGGGTCCGCCACGAGCCGGACCGCTCCTACGCGGTGCTCGTCGAGGGGCCTGCCGGAGAGGTACGGGTCGGCGCCACCCGCAGCATGAGGGAGGTGCGCACTGTGGCCCGCGAGGGCGCGGCCCGCCTGTTCGGCGTGCCGACGGAGCGCATCGCCGATCAGCACCTGGACGTGGTGGTGCCGCAACCGCCGTACGGGCGCGACGGGCAGTGGGTGCGGATCGTCTCGACCGGTGCGTCCACCGCCGCGGACGACGTCGCCGACCTCGGGGCGGCGGGCCAGGCGCACTGGTACGGCCACGAGGGCGCCTGGTTCGTCACAGTGGCCGGCTCCGGCACCGGCCTCTATCCGGGGGAGTGTCTCGACTTCACACCGGTCCTCACCGACGATGAGGTCGCCGAGCTGCAGAGGTACCTCGCCCGGTCACCCCGACCCTCCCCCTGAGGACGACCGTCGCGGGCCCGGAGCGAACTCGCCCGGGCCCGCGACGACCACGGCCGAGGTCAGTGCCGGGCTGAGCCGTTCTCGCTCACCGGCTGCCCGAAGGCGAGGAACGGCACGGGTGTCGGAGGCTCCGGCCGGGTGAAGATCCGCTCGGGCTCCTGCAGGTGCCCGTCCAGGCCGGCCGTCCGGTCGGACGACGCGGGCACCGGCTCGTCCACAGTGTTCGGCCCGTCGGCGCGCTCACCGTCGGACCGGTCGGCATCGGACTGGTCGGCACCGGACTGGTCTGCCCTCGGCTGATCGGTGCCGGACTGGTCGTCGCCGGGGTGCTCGCCCTCGGCCCGCCCACCACCGGTCCGCTCGACGTAGGGCCGGTCGACGCTCGGCCGGTCGAGGTGCGACCGGGTGCCCACCATCGGGTACTCGGCGGTCTCCGGACCTCCTGCTGCCGCCGCCATCACCGCTGCGGCGGCGAGGTCGGCGACCCGCTTCGCCTCACGCTGCACCCGGGCGCGTACCTCCTTGGCGTGCCGCTCGGCGGAGTCTCCGGCCCGACGGGCCTCCTCCAGCCGGGCGCTCTCGGCGGTGAGGTCCCGGCGGACGTCGCTGAGCCGCTGCTGCATGCGCGACAGCTCGTTCTCCAGCGTCTCGCCCTCCTGCTGGATCTCGGCGAGCTGCTGGCGGGCGGTGTCCAGCTCGGCGTGCAGCTCATCGGCCTCCTGCCGGCGCTCCGCGATCTCCTGCTGGAGGGCGGTGAGCTGCTCCTGGTGACTGGCAGCCTGCTCGTCGGCCCGGTTACGCAGCTCGGTCACGTGTTGCTGGGCCTCGGCCAGCAGCTCGGCGATCTGCTGCTCGGTCGCGTTGCGCTGTTCGGCGAGCTCCTGCTCGGCGGCGGCCTGCTGCTCGGCGATGTCCTGCTCGGCGGCGGTCCGCCGCTCGTTGACCTCCCGCTCCACGTTGGCCTGCCACTGGGCCATCTCCTGCTGGTTCTTGGAGCGGGCCGACTGGAGCTCCTGCTGGATCTGGGTACGGGCCGACTTCATCAGCGCGTCGGCAGCGACCCGGGTCTGGTTGAGCTGCTGAGCGCTCTGCTCGGTGATCCGTTTCGCCTCGTGCTGGGCGCGCTCGTGGGCGGCCTCCCCGTCGGCGCGCAACTGCTCGGCGTGTTCGCGGATCGCTGTCAACTCGGCCTCGGCCAGGGTGCGCCGCTCCTCGTGCGCCTGCTCCTGTTCGGAACGTCGGGTCGCCAACTCCTCGGACAGGTCCTGCCGGGCCTGCGCGGCCCGCTCCCGGGTGTCCGCGAGGATCCGCTCCGACTCGCTGCGCAGCTCGTTCGCCCGGTCGGTCGCCGACTCGATGATCATCGCGGCCTGCTTGTCGGCGAGCGTCATGATCTCGGCGACCATCGGGCCCAGGTCGTGGATCGAAGCGCGGTCCACCTGCACCGGCTGCTCCCGCATCTCGGCCAGCTCGGTGCGCAACCGCTGCACCTCGGCGGTCAGCTCACGGACCCGGACCGCGGAGCGGCCGTGCTCGCCGCTGAGCATCGCGATCTGGCCGTCGAGCTGCTCCAGGTGCCGATCCACCTGGCGTTTGTCATATCCGCGCAGGGCGAGCTCGAAGCTCGGCCGGGAGGCCGCATCGTCGCGTGCTGCGTGCGGCTCAGCGCCGATGGACATGCACCATCCTCCGTACGATCGGGGGCGTGCGGGTCGGCGGTCGCCTGCCCCGCGGGCCGTGAGTGTGGCGCAACGCTACCGCCGGGCCGACCACATGCGAAGTCCCGCCCCACCACGTCTCGTATCGGCGCGTGCTCCCGTATCGATCATGGAGTTGTGGCGGCTGACATAGGTCATGGACCACCACTATTCCGGCACCACAACTCCATGATCGACGGGGTTCGGGCCGGGCTACCGGCGGCGGGCTACCAGGACGGCGTCGTGCAGGGTTAGCGGCTGGCCGTCCGGGTCGGTGGCTGGACGGGGGCGGGCTTCGGCGGTCACGACCTCCCAGTGGGACGGGTCCAGGCCGGCGGCCACGTCCTCCGCGGTGAACATCATGTCCGGCATGTGCATCCGGCGCGCCGTCGTCCACAGGTCCGACGGGTGGTGCCCGACGATCAGCAGCACACCCCCCGGCGCCACCGCCTCGGCGAGCCGGGCGAACAACTCCCGCCGCTGCGCCGGGGGCAGGTGCATGAACTGCGCGGAGACCAGGTCGTACGCCTGCTCGGCGGGCGGCTTGTCGCGCAGGTCGGCGTGGGTGAACTCGATCCGGTCGCCAACGCCGACGGTGTCGGCGTGCGCGGCGGCCCGGTCCAACGCGGTGGCGGAGATGTCCACAGCCGTCACCCGCCAACCCCGCTCGGCCAGCCACACCGCGTCGGCGCCCTCACCGCTGCCCACGTCCAGCGCCCGCCCCGGAGCCAGGTCGGCGACCTCGGCGACCAGCTGCGGGTTCGGCCGGCCACTCCACACCGAGGGCCGCGACTGGTAGCGCTCCTCCCACGCCGGCTCCTCGAACGCCGTGGCAACCAGCTGCCGGTACGCGGCGACCGCCGTCCGGGTGTCCGCGGCGATGAGGTCGGCGTTGATCGCCGCCGCGGCGGTCAGGCCGGCGGCGGCGGACGTGATCACCTGGCCACGGATGTCCGCCACGTTGCCGGCCACCCAGACGCCTGGGACGCTCGTCGCGCCGCTGGGGTCGGCCGGGATCTGGGCTCCGACGACGTGCTCACCCATCGTCACCTCCTCCGGGGCGAGGCCCAGCCCCACCAGCAGGCCGGCGCGCGGAGTCAGCCGCGTCGCGACCACCACCGCGTCCAGCGCCACCACCCGGCCGTCGGCCAGCCGTACGCCGGTGAGCGCGTCCCCGGTCACCTCCAGCGCGGCGACCGGACCCGGTACGACAGCGATGCTGCGGGCGGCGAGCCGTTCGGCGGTCTCCGCGTCCGGGGCCGGGGCGTCGTGCAGCAGAAGCAGCACACTGTCGCTCCACTGCCGCCACATCTCGGCCTGGTGCACGCCCAACGGTCCGGTGGCCAGGACGCCGATCCGCTGGTCCCGGGCCTCCCAGCCGTGGCAGTACGGGCAGTGCAGCACGTCGCGCCCCCACCGCTGGGCCAGGCCGGGCACGTCGGGCAGCTCGTCGGTCAGCCCGGTGGTCACCAGCAGTCGGCGGGCCCGTACCGAGCCCCCGTCGGCGAGGTCGAGCCGGAACCCGTCGTCGTCGCGGGTCGCGGTCGCCACCTCTCCGGTGCGGAACTGCCCGCCGTACCCGGCGACCTCGGCCCGCCCGAGGGCGAGCAGCTCGCCCGGCGGCGTCCCCTCCCGGCCCAGATAGTTGTGCACATGGCCGGCGGGCGCGTTGCGCGGCTCGCCAGCGTCGATCACCAGCACCGACCGTCGGGCCCGGCTCAGCGCCAGGGCCCCGCTGAGCCCCGCGGCGCCGCCGCCCACCACCACCACGTCGTATGTCTCGTCCACCGGTATCCCCCTGTCACCTTGTCAGCTGAGCCCACCATCCGTCGTCGCCGGCAGCCTGGCAACTATCCTTGCCGTTATGGCAAACGAGGACACCGCCGCGCTGGCGGCCGTCGGCCCCCGGCTGCGCGCCCTGCGTCAGCAGCGCGGAATCACCCTGACCCAGCTCGCCGACCTGACCGGCATCTCCGTGAGCACCCTGTCCCGGCTGGAATCCGGCAGTCGCCGGCCCACCCTTGAGCTGCTGCTCCCGTTGGCGAGGGCCTACCAGGTGGCGCTTGACGAACTGGTCGACGCGCCGGCCACCGGCGACCCCCGGGTACGCCCCAAGCCGATCGTCATCCACGGCGTGACACACCTGCCGCTGACCCGCCGACCGGGCGGTGTCCAGGCGTTCAAGCAGATCTTTCCGCCGGATCCGTCCGCCGGGGGCCGGATCCCGCAGGTTCACGAGGGGTACGAGTGGCTCTACGTGCTCTCCGGCCGGTTACGCCTGCTGCTCGGCGACCGTGATCTGACGTTGACCCCCGGGGAGGTGGCCGAGTTCGACACCCGTATTCCGCACCTCTTCTTCAACCCCGGCCCCGGCACCGCCGAAGCCCTCAGTCTCTTCGGGCCGCAGGGGGAGCGGCTGCACGTCCGGGCCCGACCGGCCCCGCGCGGCACGTCCGCTGATCGCTGACCAGCGCGCGACTCCACCTCCTCGTGTAGATCATCCGCAGCCGGACCGCTTGCGGACGGTTCCTACCCTCCGGTCATGACCACGGGGCGGGCGAGCGGGCTGAGCACGGTGCAGGGTTACTACTGGCACGCCGTCCTGCTCGGAGATCGCTCGCTGGCGCGTCGCCTGCACCCGAGGGCGTTTCTCGACAAGAGAGCCTTGGGGGGCGTCTTGGTGGGAATGTTCCGGGTCGCGCTCGGCTGGCTCGCTCCCGACCCGGGCAACCCTGCCGAGATTCGCCAGTTCGCCGAGTGGGTGAGCAAATACACCTACCCGACGTACGGCGTCCCCGCGGACGAGGTGTCGCTGCTCATTCTTCGGGAGCTGGGGGAGGCGCCGGACGACGACGTCACACCCGCGCATCCGGGCATCGCGGAGTTGGCGGTGGTCATGACCGCCGTGCGTGATCTTGAGCTTAAGCCCGGTCACTTCGATCGTATGATCAGCGGGGGAGAGGAGTTCGCGAGGCAGTTGGGCATCAACCTCGCCGCCTATCGCCCCGGGCCCGTCATGCGGTGGCGCTTCGAGATGGCAGAAGGTCGTTGGTACGGGTACTCGGCCCGGAAACGCTGGGGCGCGGAGCGGATGGGCGCCTTCGTCGACTCGTGGCGGAACGACGACGCCGTCTGAGAGGCAGAGTCCGCCCCGGTGCGAAGATGGTGCGATGACCGACGCGGCACACCGGCACGGGAGCGACCGGATCGAGTACCGCGACATCGTCGTGAACGAGGTCGCCGGATTCCGCCCGCTGACGTTGGACCTCGTCGTGCCGGCGGCGGTTTCCGGTCCGGTCCCGGTCCTGGTCTGGATCCACGGCGGCGCGTGGCTGTTCGGCTCGCCCAAGCACCCGGCGGACTGGCTCATGCGAGCGGATCCGTTCACCGCCGCGCTACGCGCCGGATTCGCTGTCGCCTCAGCGCAGTACCGGCTCAGCGGCGAGGCGGCTTTTCCCGCTCAGCTCGACGACGTCAAGGCGGCCGTGCGCTGGCTACGTCGCAATGGCGACCAGGTGGGCGTGGACCGCGAACGGATCGGGGTGTGGGGAGAGTCGGCCGGCGGGCATCTGGCCGCGCTTGTCGCGCTGACCGGGAACGATCAGGACGACAGCCGCGTCCAGGCGGCGGTCTGCTGGTACGCGCCGACGAACCTGCTGACCATGCAGTCGCAGGCGCACCCGGCCGCGACGATCGACCACGACGCTGTGGACTCACCCGAGTCCCTGCTGATCGGAGCCGCGTTGGCCGAGCACCCGGAGGTGGGCCGGGCGGCCAGTCCGATCGCCTACGTGACCGGCCAGGCCCCACCCATCCTGTTGGTGCACGGCGACCAGGATCTGGTGGTGCCGGTCGGGCAGAGCGAGGAGCTTGCCGCAGCACTGGCCGCCGCGGGTGCCGAGGTCGAGTTGTCGGTGGTGCCGGGCGCCGACCACTGCTTCGCCGGCGTACCGCTGGAACCACTGGTCCAGGACAGTCTGGCGTTCTTCACCCGCGTCCTCTGATCATTGCCCGGCCGGACCGCTCGCGGGGTCGGACCGGTTCCGTCCGGTCCGACCCCGCGCGCCCTGCCCGGTGTCACCCCTTCTGCTTCTCCTGGCACGGCACGCAGCAGCGGACATGCGGGAGAACCTCGAGGCGCTCGGCCGGGATGCGCTCGCCGCACCTCTCGCAGACACCGTAGGTGCCATCCGCGATCCGGCTGAGCGCACCGGTGATCTGCTCGAGGTGGCGGCGGGTGGCCACCAGCAGAGCGGCCCGGTTGTGGGCCTCGCCGGGGTCGCCGGTGTCCGCGTTGAGTTCGGTCAGTTCCCGTAGCCGAGCCGTCTGCGTCGCGAATTCGTCCGCCAGGGACGCGCGCAGATCAGCCAGCCAACCGTGCTCGGCTGCGCGTTGGTCGATGCTCATGGTCAGCCCTTCGAAAAGAGTGGGAAAAAGAAAAAGGGCCGAAGCCTGAGTAGCTTCGCCCTGCGGTCGTTCTGGGATGCAACGATTCCGCGGGTGGGCCTCGGCCGGCGCGCACCGGGCGCGACATGCGGTGCGTGGGCACGATGTAAAGGGCGCCGACGACCGGCACTCCCATGCACGCCTTGCCGAGGGCAGCCGTCACGACCTGGACAGCACCGGCTGCCGTCACGTCAGTGACGGCTGGCGAGCGGAGGGGCACCGGCGGCATGCCTCCACCATAGGGCGGCGACTGCGCTAAAGCCAACGCCCCCTGATCGATGCCCAACGCCTCGGGACAGGCAGTGGCAGCCGGAACGGCAGGGAGCCTCCGGCGCGATGCCGGAGGCTCCCTGGTCTGTCTGCCCCGCTCAGTTGAGGGCGTAGATCTCCGCGGCGGTGGTCCACGGGTTGCCGTTGACCTCGCTCAGAGCGCGTAGCCGCAGGTACTGCCCGGTCTTCGCGGTGAACCGGACCTCCTTCTGGCTGGCGTTGTTGGCGAACGTGCCGGTAGCCACTGCCGTACCCCAGTTGGTGCCGTCAGTGCTGACGTAGACCTCGTACTGGCCGATGCGCCCGTTGGCGGCGCCGGAGCCGCTGTCCTGCCGGGGCAGGTAGCGGATTCCGGAGACGGAGTAGCTGGCACCCAGGTTGATCTGGATCTCGTGGGGCATCGGGGCGTTGCCGCCGGTGTACTTCGTGTGCCAGATCGTGCTGAGATTTCCGTCGAAGGCGTTGGTCGCGGCGCCGTTCTCGGCGGTCGTCTCCTGGCTGTCCACGTACTTCAGGGACCAGCCGGTGCGCGGGATGACGCCGGCACTGGGCACGCAGACCGTGCTCAGCTGATGCGCGCCCCGGTCGGGACGGCAGCCCGCCGTGACGGCGCCGCCGAAGTAGTCACGGCTGCCCGGGTTGGTCATGACCTGGCCGCTGGCGAGGGCCGGGGAGCCGGCGCGGAGCCGGTAGCCACCGGCGTCACTGATCGACGTGGCGGTGCCCGGCGCGACGAACAGCGGGTCGGCCGTGATCTTGTTCGGGTCGGTGGGCTCACCGGCCGGGTGCTGACCGTAGAACACGTTGGAGTCGAACAGCAGCGCCCCGGCGTTGTAGCTGGCCTGGGTCGTGGTCACGTAGAAGATGTTGTTGTAGAACTCGGCGTTGGCGCCGGTCGAGCCGTTGCTGTTGTTGATGATCTGGGCTGCCTGGCCGACGTAGAAGACGTTGTTGTAGATCTTCGTGTTGGTGATCTTCCCGCAGACGAGGTCGAAGATCTGCCCGCGGTCGTTCTGGCTGATGTTGTAGCGCACGATGTTGTCCTTGGTGGTCGATCCCCCTCCGTTGCAGAGCAGGATGAAGCCGCCCTCGTTGTCGTGGCTGTAGTTGTACTGGTAGATGGTGCGGATGTTGCCCTCGTCCAGGTCGAAGCCCTGCCCGTCGCAGGTGCTCCGGCCGCCGCTGACCTCGTTGAACTGGAACAGGGCGTCGTTGATGTTCCAGCCCCAGATGCCGGCGGCGCACTGCGCGGGCTCGCGAACCCGGAAGCCGTCGACCCGGTTGTTCTCCACCAGGGCGCTCTGGGTGTGGTGCACGTCGATGGCGTCGCCGCCGATGTCGGTGACCGTGTTGCCGCGGACGACGACCCGGGTCTGCGGAAGCCAGTTGCCGCAGGTGGAGCCGCAGTTGGGGTTGGCCAGCTCGGGCCGGACCATCCAGCGGGTCCAGAAGTGGATGCCGTAGCGGTCGACGGTGCTGATCGTGTTGTTGTTGATCAGCACGTCGTCGAACTTCGTCTGGGTGGTGTTGCCCAGGACCTCGAAGAAGATGCCGGCGCTGGCGTCGTCGTCCTTCTTGGTCTGGTTGCCGTTGACGTCGTGGACGCTGAGCCCGGTCACCCGGTAGTAGGTGCCGGTGCCGGAGTTCTCGCGGATGATGTGCACGCCGCGGCGGGTCGCGATCGCCGACCCCTTGTTGGAGATGTCCAGGTTGCGGATCTCCCAGTACTGCTGGTTGTAGAGCTTCACCACGTCGGCGACGACGCCGTTGCCGGGCAGCGCCGGCTTGGCGCCGCTGCCGTACGCGTCGATGACGATCGGTGCGCCGGCCGCGCCGGAACCCTTGGGGAAGAGTTGCTGACCGGCGCAGGTGGTGCCGCGCCGGATCAGGATCTGGTCTCCGGCGGCGAACGTCCTGGCGTTCACCGGCGTGAAGCTGTTCCAGGGGCTGGCCTGGGTGCCGCTGCCCGACGTGCTCGCGGAGCAGTCGACGTAGTAGTTCGTTGCGGCTGCCGCGGCGGGGGGCGCGGCGACAAGTATTGCGGTGGCTAGCGTGGTCAAAGCCACAAACGAGGACCTGAACAGGCGCATCGAGAGTCCTAACCGTGGGGGTGGGGAGCGGTTCACTTTCTTGGAGCTGTCCTGCGCGTACGACCGGGGGGTATCGCCAGTGACGGGGCCCGGGGGGCCGCGGGCCCGTCCGCCGACGGGGGGCCGAGTCACCGGAACTTGCGGTTGTAGTCCGCGAGAAGACCGATCAGCACGGCGAGCGCCACGAGCATGATCGCGAGGCTGCCCCAGCCGACAGTGGGTCGGACGACCACGACGGTGACGACACAGGCGAGCGCGACCAGAATCCGGGCGACGACGAGCAGCACGGCACGCGTCGGTTCCTTCATGACATCCCTTTCTCGGGCCTCAGCCCTTGACGCCGCCGGCGGCCATGCCCTGGATCAGGCGACGCTGGATCAGCGCGTAGAGGAGCAGCACCGGCACGATGACCATGACCATGCCGGCGTAGAGCCGCCCGGGGTCAGCGGCCGCCTTCTGCGCGGCCATCAGGTTGAGCAGGCCGACCTGCAACGTCTTGCCCTCGCCGGGCAGCAGCGTCAGCGCGATGATGAAGTCGTTCCAGTACGCCAGGAAGTTGAAGAGGATCACCGTGGTGACCGCCGGTCGGGCCATCGGCAGCATCACCCGCGTCATGATCCGGAACCGGGATGCCCCGTCCAGCAGCGCGGCCTCCTCGAAGTCCCCCGGAATCGACCGGAAGTACGCGGTCAGCAGGTAGATCGTGAACGGGATCGAGGTCGCCGCGTAGACCAGCGAGAGCATCGCCGGGTTGTCGAGGAAGAACCCGTCGGGGAACACCTCGACCAGCGCGCGGTCCCAGTCGACCAGCATCAGGAAGATCGGCACCACGATGTAGTTGACGTTGACGAACAGCCCGGCCAGCAGCGCCGTCTCGACGATGCCCTTGCCGCGGAACTCGTACCGGGCGACGACGTACGCCGCCGGCACCGAGACCGCCAGCACGAGGACCAGGCCGAGGAGCGTGACAAGTACCGACGTGGCGAAGTAGCGGCCCATCTGCGCGCCGCCGAACGCGTCGACGTAGTTCTGCAGGTGCAGGCCCTCGGGCAGGGTCCAGGGGCTGCCGAAGAACTCGCTCTTGCGCTTCAGCGAGGCCACCAGCACCCAGCCGACCGGGATGACGATGAGCAGGGTGATCGCACCGACGAGCAGGTGGGTGAGGCCACGGCCGGGCCGTGGACCGGATTTGTTGATCGTGGTCATGGAGTGTCCTCTAGAACTGGAGGGGCTCACGCCGGGTCGCGCGGCTCACCAGGAGCGACACGAGGAACGAGAAAGCGAAGATCACCACGCCGATGGCCATGCCGTAGCCGTAGGCCGAGTTCGTGTACGCCTGCTTGTACATGTAGCTGAGCAGCACTTCGGAGGCGCCGTCCGGACCGCCGCCGGTCATCGCCCGGACCAGCACGAAACTGAGGTTGACCGCGCTGAGGATGAAGAAGGTCAACGTGGTGCGCAGGTTCTGCCAGATCAGCGGCAGCGTGACGGCGAAGAACTGCCGAGTGGCCGTCGCGCCGTCGAGCGCCGATGCCTCGTACAACTCCTCCGGGATGCCGGCCATGCTCGACATGTAGATGACCATGTAGTAGCCGAGCGACTGCCACAGCATCGCGATCGCTACCGAATAGAGCACCAGTTTCTGGTCGCCCAGCCAGACCTGTTGCAGGCCGTCCAGCGAGAGCAGCCGCAGCGTGCCGTTGAGCAGCCCGTTCTCCTGGTCGTAGACGGCCGAGAAGATCGCCGCGATGACCACTACCGAGAGCACGTTGGGGATGTAGAGCACGAACCGGTAGAGGGTGTGGCCGCGCAGCTTCTGCCGGGTCATGACGGCCGCGAGGAACAGACCCATCCCCATCGTCACCACTGTCACGACCACGAGCAGCGCGACGGTGTTCTGGAACGCGCGGAGGAACTGCTCGTCGTCGACGAGCTTGGTGAAGTTGTCCAGGCCGACGAACCTCATCTGCGCCGAGAAACCGCTCCAGCTGTAGAGCGACATCCGGAACACGCTGACGGTCGGCCAGATCATGAACAGGGCGAACAGCCCCAGCGCCGGGAGCAGGCAGGCGGCGACGAACCGACCGTCGCCGCGCCGGCCGCGTGCGCCGGAGCCACGCGTCGACGCCGGGGATCGGGTCGGCGTACGCCTGCTGGTGCCCGTTGGTGGTGGAGTGAGGGTCGTCGTCACCGTGACCAGTCCTTGCTTCTCGCGGGGGAGGGGATCGGCGGCAGCCCGGGACCGGGCTGCCGCCGGTGCGTCACTTGCCCGCTTGCCGCAGCTTCTCGCTGGCGTCGTTCAGTGCGGTCTGCCACTGGTCGACCGTCTTGTCGCCGCTGATGATGCTGTTCGCGGTGTCGAAGAGCGTGCCCTTGATGTTCACGCCCTCGACCGGGGCGGTGCTGGCGAAGCCGCCGACCAGAGCGGTGACGGTCGGGTCCTCGTAGAGCTGGTAGAACGGGGCGATCTCGGCGGGAAGCGTCTTGGCGATGCCCTTGACCGGCTGGATCGCGTTGGACTTGGCGAAGATGCCGGTCGCCTCGTCGGAGTAGAGGTACGCGACGAAGTCCTTCGCGGCGTCCTTGTTCTGGGCTCCGCTCGGCACCCAGGCCGACTCGACGATAGTGGTCAGGTAGCGCTTGCCTCCGGCGCTGACCGCCGGCAGCGGAGCCATCGCCCACTCGAACCCGCTCGCGCGCGGCGCGTCCTTCATCTCACCGACGACCCACGTGCCGTTCGGCATGAACAGCGTCTTGTTGTCCAGGAGCGACTGCTGGTTCTTGGTGAAGTCCTGCTCGTTCGCGTACCCGACGGTGGTCTTCGCCGCGTAGCTGAGCAGCTTGGTGGTGATGTCCAGGACCTGGCGGGCCTGGGGGGTCTTCCAGACGCCGTCGGAGTAGGTCATCACGTCCTTGTAGAACTGGTCCCCGCCGACGTCGGCGAGCAGCGCGAAGAAGAACGAGTCGAGGTAGCCCGCGGTCGGGTACGTGAACAGCGCGATGCCCTCGGCCTTGGCCGTGTCGCCGAGCTTGAACATGTCGTCCCACGTGGCGGGGACCTGCCAGCCCTTCTGCGCGAAGAGGCCCTTGTTGTAGACCAGGCCGGTCGGCGCGTAGTACATCGGCATCAGGTAGGTCTTGTCGTCGTTGTACGGGTTCGTGCTGAGGTTGCCCACGATCCCGTCGGCGAGCTTGGCCCGCACCGTGGTCTGCTCGCCCGGCACTGTCATGTCCAGGACGTCGGTGAGGTTTTCCAGCGCCTTGTCCTTCACCAGCGTCTCGGCGAGCGCGGCCTTGCGGCCCTGGGGCAGCACCACGACGTCCGGGAACTTGCCGGCCTTCATGTTCGGGCTGATCTCGTCCTCGAGTGTCTTCGAGAGCTGCAGCTGTACGTCCACATCGGGGTGCTTCGCCTTGTACGCGTCGACGACCTGCACGTACATGTCCCGGCCGTAGCCGCCCTCGAAGGCCGCGATCTTCAGAGTCTTCTTGCCGTCGGCGTTCTCGTCGCCACCGGAGCAGCCCGTGAGCAGGCTGAGCGCCGTCGTGACGGCGACCGCTAGGACTATGGGTTTTCTCAACATGGGGGGTCCTCCATGGGCGGTGCGCACAACTGTGCGGGAGTCGGCGGCGTGCACGGGGCGTGGTCCGCTAGATCGCTGGGCGGGCCGCGCGTTGTTACTGTGGCACCCGTAACATGAGCCGTCAAGAACGGTGCGTCGATACCAACGGTCAGCGGGACCGCGGCGCCGCAGTGGACTCCCGGACGATCAGGCTCGCCTGCGTCAGCGATTCGCCATCTGGATCGGTGCCGAGCAGGAGCGCGACGGCGGCAGCCCCTGAGCTGTAGAAGTCCTGCCGGACGGTGGTGAGCGGCGGGTGGCAGTACGCGGCCAGCTCGATGTCGTCCACGCTCACGATCGACACGTCCTGCGGCACCGATCGCCCGCGCTCCCGCAAGGCTTTGATCACGCCGAACGCCATCTCGTCGCTGGCCACGAAGATGGCCGTGACCTCGGGAATCATTGCCAGAATCTGCCCCTGGCGGTAGCCGGACTCAGGCGACCAGTCGCCCTCCAGCGCCGGTGGCGCGTCGATGCCGGCGGCGGCCAGGCACTCCTGCCAGCCCTGTCGACGCTGTCGGGCCTCGATCCACTCGTCCGGCCCGGCCACGTGCCACACCTGGCGGTGTCCCGCGTCCAGCAGGTGCTGGGTGGCCGTACGCCCCGCCTCGTGCTGGTCGATGCCCAGCACCCGCGCCCCGGTGGTGCGCGAGCCGTCCACGGTGACTGTCGGAATGTCCCGCGTGATGTCCTCCATCCGCTGGGTCACGGAGATCAGCGGGACCGCGATGATGATGCCGTCGACGCCCTGGTCGGAGAGCTTGAGCAGGGATTTCTCCATCAGCGCGGTGTCCAGTTCGGCGAGGGTCGCGATGCTCACCGAGTAGCCCGCCTGACCGGCCGCCGCCTCCACCCCGGCCGTCACCGCCGAGCGTGAGTAGTAGCCGCCGGCCTGGAGTAGCACCAGGCCGAGGGTGAAGCTGCGTCCCGAGGACAGCAGCCGGGGTGCGCCGTTGTACCGGTATCTGAGCTGCTCGGCGGCGTCGAGCACGCGGCGTCGAGTCTCCGCGTTGACGTTGGGCGAGTCGCGCAGCGTGCGCGAGACCGTCTGTGCCGACACACCGGCGGCGCGTGCCACATCAGCCATGCTCGGCTGCTTGCCACGCATTGTCGCCTCGGTCATCCGCCCTGCCCTCCTGAGAACCCGGTACGGCGGCATCCTAGCGCCATTGTTACGAATGGCACGGGTAACATAAGCTTCCGCCATGATCGAGACGACCCGGCCGGGCAGCACAGTGACATCGTCGACCAGACCATCGCCCGCGCTCGGCTGGAGCGACCGCCAGCTCTACCGCAACGGCGTCCCGCACCGCATCCTCTCCGGCGCCCTGCACTACTTCCGGGTCCACCCGCAGTTGTGGCGCGACCGGATCCGCCGGTTGGCCGACCTCGGTCTGAACACCGTCGACACGTACGTGCCCTGGAACTTCCACCAGCCGCACGCGGACCGCGCACCCCGCTTCGACGGCTGGCACGATCTTGAGGCGTTCATCGCGCTCGCCGGGGAGGAAGGCCTCGACGTCGTCCTGCGGCCCGGCCCGTACATCTGCGCGGAGTGGTCCAACGGCGGCCTGCCGGCCTGGCTGACTGCGCGTGACGTGGTCCTGCGCAGCTCCGACCCGGCGTTCATCCGGCCGGTCGAGCGGTGGTTCGACGAGCTGATCCCCCGCATCGCACGGCAGCAGACGCATGCCGGCGGACCGGTCGTGGCGGTACAGGTCGAGAACGAGTACGGCAGCTACGGAGACGACGAGGCGTACCTGCGCTGGAATCGCTCAGCCCTTGTCGCTCGCGGCATCACCGAGCTGCTGTTTACCGCCGACGGCCCCACCGAACTGATGCACGACGCGGGCACGGTGCCCGGAACCCTCGCCGCGGCCACTCTCGGCTCGAAGCCCGAGGCCGCGCGTAGCCTCTTCGCCCAGCGCCGACCCGACGAACCCTTCGTGGTCGCCGAGTACTGGAACGGGTGGTTCGACCACTGGGGCGAGCGGCACCACGTCCGCGCGGTGGACAGCGCAGTACGCACTCTCGACGGCATCATCGGCGAGGGCGGCAGCGTCAGCCTCTACATGGCCCACGGTGGCACCAACTTCGGTTTGTGGGCCGGCGCCAACGCCGACCGGGGCCGGCTACAGCCCACCATCACCAGCTACGACTCCGACGCGCCGATCGCCGAGGACGGCGCACTCACCGCGAAGTTCCACGCCATGCGCGCGGCACTCGGCCCGACCGGGCCGCTGCGGGTGCCCGAGCGGATGCCGGTGCTCCCGCCGACGCGGGTGCCGCTGAGCCACCGCGCCGACCTGATCGCCGGTCTGCGCGCCGTGCCGGCACCGGAGTCGACAGGCCCGCGGGCGGCCACCTTCGAGCAGCTCGGTCTGGACGCCGGGATGGTGCTGCTCACCGCCCACCCGAGAATCCCCACCGGCGAGCACACCATCATCCTCACCGACGTACGCGACCGGGCTGTCGTTCTCGCCGACGGCGTACCGGTGGGCGTGGCCGACGCCGAGCACCCGGAGGTGCCGATCCGCGGCACCGGGGCGGTCGTGCGCCTGGAGGTCCTGGTCGAGAACCTCGGCCGGATCAACTACGGCCCACTTGTCGGACAGCACAAGGGTCTGCTCGGACCGGTGCTCGTCGACCGCCGGATCGTGCACGGCTGGACCAGCTCGCCGATCGCCCTGACCGAGTGGACGCCGGACGACCTGCGCCTCGCGACCACCGCCGGACCGGCCGGCACCGGCGCGGGCTTCGCGGTCGCGACAGTGCACATCGACGAGCCGGCCGACACCTTCCTGGCCCTGCCCGGCTCGGTGCACGGCCTGGTCTGGGTCAACGGATTCCTGCTCGGCCGCTACTGGGACATCGGCCCGCAGGTGACCCTCTACTGCCCGGCACCACTGCTGCGTACCGGCGAGAACACTGTCGTCGTGCTGGAGACCGACCGGCTCGGCCCGGTCCTGGAACTGCGCGACCGGCCCGAGTTGGGCCCCACCGAGGAATACGTGGAGGAGTTCGAATGACCGTCTGATCGGGGGCCCGGTCGCCCGCCGTGTCAGCGGTCGACCGGGCCCGGCGCAACGGTCAGGCGCGCTTGCGGCGACGCTTCAACAGGACGAGTCCCAGGCCGGCCGCGAGCAGCGCGGCGCCCCCGCCGGCGACGAGCGGCATTGCGGTCGAACCACCGTCGGCGGCGGCGAGATCCGCGGAGTCGAAGTCGGTGTCCGGCTCCGAGCCGTCGGTCTCGGCCTCCGTGGCGGCGTTCGCGCTCGCGCTGGCGCTCGCACTGGGGCTGGGGGTGGCGCTGGGAGACGGGGACGGGGACTTCGAGGGATCCGCGCCGACGGCAGCGAGCGAATCACCGTTTAGCGCGACCTTGACCTTGGCCTGACCACCGCCGGACGAGACGACGGCGACGGACAGCTTGCTCGCCTTGTCCGTCAGTTTGGTGATGGCGTCCGTGTTCGGCGCTGCGTTGTTGGCGGCCGTCTTGTCCGCCGTCGTGGTGTCGATGAGTGACGATGCGCCGTAGGAGCCCTTGGGGACACGGTAGGCGTGGACGCCCTCGAGCTTCGCGTCGAAGTTGCCGGCCGCGTGGCGGTACTCGATGACGAGCCGGTCGCCGCCCAGGGCGATGTCCAGGGCGCGGACTCCGCTGCCCTTGCCGTGCAGGGAGCGCAGCGTGTAGACCCCCGACTTGGTGACCTTCTGGGACGCCCCGCCGTTGAGCCACCCGGCGTGGATCATCTCGGGCGCGGAGAAGCCGGATGCCCGATAGCCGGCGCCCATGATGCTCTTGTAGCTGGAGCCCTCCGACTTGCACGAACCCAGGTTGCCGCCGGTACACAGGAAGCGACCCTGGTGACCGAAGCCCAGGTTGTGTCCCAGCTCGTGTCCGACGACGTCGATGCCACTGGCGGTGCCGTACAGGTTGATCCAGGTGGTCGGGCCGGGCACGCTGGCAAGGCCGGCCCAGGGGCAGTTGGTCTTCTGCGCCGGAAAGACGATCGAGAGACTTTCGTAGTCCTTGCCCGCGACCAGACCCCGCTTGGTGAGTTCCTCCCGGGTCATCTCGTTGATCTTGCCCTGCGGGCAGCCGGCGGCACTGAGATTCAGCTTGATCGGCCCGAGGAACTGCTCCGGGACGGCGGGTACCACCGTGTACTGCCCGCGTGACACCTCCGACAGGAACGACGCGGCCGAGTCGCTCTTCGCCCCGAAGTAGGTGTCCGGCGTGGACGCCTTCACCTTGTCCGGGAACTGGAAGGAAGCGTCGTTGAACTCCACCAGTACGGGGAGGATCTTGCGCTTCACCGGGGCGGCGGCCGCGTGCGCCGGTGCGGGGAGGATGCCGGCGGTCAGCGCGGCGATGCCGGTGGCGAGAGCGATGCGGCCAAGGGCAGACGTCTTCATGGGTCCTTTTCCTTCGAGGGGTGCCGGGCGGCCACGGGCGCCGTTGCCCGTGGCCGCCCGGACTCTGTGGCGCAGCGTCACGCCACGCGCAGCCAGCCGGGCTGAGGCAGCTGTTGCGATCGGGGTACGGGTGGATTCGGGCAGGCCCGCGACGGTGCCGTCCCCACTACGGCCGTCGAGGACCACCCAGAGTCGACACAGGCACTACATTTTTAGACATCCTATGTCCGATGTCGTATGACCGTAGGGCGCATCAATGTGCCAGTCAAGCCGGCGGGAGACGGCGGCTATCGTGCAGCTCGTGACGCATGAACGTGAATTGGTCTCGCCTGTCGAGTTGTGCCAACCGGACGGGCGGCTCAATCCCGCGGCGGTCGGCTGGACCCGCCGCCCGCTGCACACCGCGAACCTGCGTGGCTGGGGCCGGACCAAGCGGTGGGAGTACTGGGGAATCGTGACGCCGCGGCACATCATCGGGCTGGTCGCCTCGTCACTGGACTACGCCGGTGTGCACAGCGTCTATGTGCTCGACCGGGACAGCGGCACCGAGACGAAGGCCGACGTGGTGGTGCCGCTGGCGCGGGGGACGGTGCTGCCGCCGCGCAGCGGCGTGGGCGAGGCTCGTGCACAGGGTGGTGGCCTGACGATCCGGATCGCTCAGCGGCCGGACGGCACCGCCATCTCGGCGAGCGCCCCCGGAGTACGGCTGGAGGTGGACGTGCCGTTGCCGGCCGGTCACGAGTCGCTCGGCGTGGTCGTGCCGTGGAGCCCCACGCGATTCCAGTACACGGTCAAGGACCTCGGCCGCCCTGTTCTCGGCACGCTGGAACTGCACGGCCAGACGTACGAGATCGGCGGGCCGGACGCGTTCGCCGTGCTGGACCACGGTCGCGGCAGATGGCCGTACTCGATCACGTGGAACTGGGCCGCCGGTGTGGCACCCGGACGGGCGATCCAGCTCGGGGGTCGGTGGACCGACGGCACCGGGGTCACCGAGAACTGCCTGTTCGTCGACGGCCGGCTGCACAAGATCGGCGAGGAACTGCGCTGGACCTACGACCGGTCGGACTGGCGTCGCCCGTGGCGGATCAGCGGCGAACGGGTCGAAGCCGAGTTCCAGCCGTTCCACGAAAAGGTGGCCCGCACCAACCTGGGTGTCGTCGCGAACGAGACGCACCAGTGTTTCGGGCACTTCTCCGGCTGGGCAAAGACGGACGACGGGACGACGGTGAGCCTCGACGGGCTCGTCGGCTGGGCCGAGGAGGCGCGCAACCGCTGGTAGTGGCTCCGCCAGATGCCCGATCCGTCCGATCGGCGCGCCGCTTCGAACTGTGGACACCCCACCTCCGTGTTTATGATCGACGACCCCGACCGGGGCACTGAGGCATGGCCGTCGGTTCGGCCCGGAGCAAGAGGTGAGGTGCGCGACGGTGAACCGCGAGGCGTACGCCTGCTGGGTGCGTGAGCCCGGCGCGGCGGAGATCCGGCCGGTGTCGCTGCCGACGCCGGGCCCGGACGAGGTGCTGGTCCGGGCCCGCTACTCAGGGGTCAGCCGGGGCACCGAGACGCTTGTCTTCGCCGGCCGGGTGCCCGTCGACCAGTACGCCGCGATGCGCGCGCCCTTTCAGGAGGGTGACTTCCCCGGCCCGGTCAAGTACGGCTACCTCAGTGTCGGCGAGGTCGAACAGGGTCCGCCGGAGCTGCTCGGGCGCACGGTGTTCTGCCTGCACCCGCACCAGAGCGCGTACGTCGTGCCGGCCACCGCGGTGGTGCCGGTGCCGGACGGGGTGCCGCCGGCCCGCGCGGTGCTCGCCGGCACTGTGGAGACCGCGATCAACGCCCTGTGGGACGCCGCGCCGCTGGTCGGCGACCGGGTCACGGTGATCGGCGCGGGCATGGTGGGCTGCTGCGTCGCCGCCCTGCTCGCCCGGTTTCCCGGCGTGCAGGTCGAGCTTGTCGACATCGACGCCCGCCGGGCCGGGGTGGCCGGCGCGCTCGGCGTCGGGTTCGCCCAACCGGCCGAGGCGAGCGGCGACCGGGACCTGGTCGTGCACGCCAGCGCCACCGGCGCCGGCCTGCAACAGGCCCTGGACCTGCTCGCGCCCGAGGGCACGGTGATCGAGCTGAGCTGGTACGGCGACCGCCAGGTGCAGGTGTCGCTTGGCGGGTCGTTCCACTCCGGTCGGCTCACCGTCCGCAGCAGCCAGGTGGGCATGGTCGCTCCCGCCCGGCGGGGACGGCGCAGTCACACCGACCGGCTGGCGCTCGCCCTGGACCTGCTCGACGATCCGGCCTTCGACGCGTTGATCACCGGCGCGTCCCGGTTCGCGGAGCTGCCCGACGTGCTCGCCAGACTGAGCGCGGGCGACCTGCCCGCGCTCTGCCACCTCATCACCTACGACGACGGGGAGTGACAGTGTTCAGCGTGACCGTTCGGGATCACATGATGATCGCCCACAGTTTCCACGGCGAGGTGTTCGGTCCGGCCCAACGCCTGCACGGGGCGACGTTCGTGGTGGACGCGACGTTCCGCCGCGCCGACCTGGACGCCGACGGCATCGTCGTCGACATCGGCCTGGCCACCGAGCAGCTGCGGGCCGTCCTGGGTGAGCTGACCTACCGCAACCTCGACGACGAGCCGGCCTTCGCCGGGGTGAACACCACCACCGAGGTGCTGGCCCGTACGGTCGCCGACCGGCTGGCCGAGCGCGTACACGCCGGCCACCTGGGCGCCGGCGCACGCGCGCTGGCGGGCATCACCGTCACCCTGCACGAGTCACACGTCGCCTGGGCCAGCTACGAGCGGTCACTGTGATCGACGCGGGTCGGGCGACGCCCTCCGCCGGCCCGGGTAGCACCGGCCGTACGGTGCACGTCGTCCTGCCCGGCGACATCGACGACCCGGCCACGCCCAGTGGCGGCAACACCTACGACCGGCGCGTCTGCGTGGGGCTCGGCGAGCGTGGCTGGGCGGTACGCGAGCACGCGGTGCCCGGCACCTGGCCGAGCCCTCAGCCGGCCGACCGGGCGGCACTGGCCGCGGTGCTCGCCGCCGCGCCGGACGACGCCGTGGTGCTGCTCGACGGTCTGCTCGCCTCGTGCGTGCCGGACCTGCTCGTCCCGCACGCCCGACGGCTACGCCTGGTCGTCCTCGTGCACATGCCGTTCGACGACGAGGCGGAGGGCCGGGCGCTGGCCGCCGCCCGGGCCGTCGTCACCACGAGCGAGTGGACCCGCCGCCGCCTGCTCCTGCGCCACCCGCTGCGCCCCGACCGGATTCGGGTCGCGCCGCCGGGCGTGACCGCCGCTCCGCTGGCGCCTCCCGGCTCGACCGCCGGGAACCGGCTGCTCTGCGTGGCCGCGGTCACCCACCACAAGGGCCACGACGTGCTCGTCGACGCGTTGACGGTGCTGGCCGAGGTGCCGTGGACGCTTGTCTGCGCGGGCACGCTGACCCGGGAACCCGAGCTGGTACGCCGGCTGCGCGAGCGGCTCGTCGGCGCGGGCCTCGCCGACCGGGTTCGGCTGGCGGGCCCGCTCACCGGTGCCGCGCTCGACGCCGCGTACGCCGACGCCGACCTGCTGGTGCTGCCCTCGCGGAGCGAGACCTACGGCATGGTCGTCACCGAGGCACTGGCCCGGGGCCTGCCCGTGCTGGCCACCCAGGTCGGTGGTCTGCCCGAGGCGCTCGGCCGGACCGCCGACGGCGACCTACCGGGGCTGCTGGTGCCACCGGACGATCCGGCCGCCCTGGCCGGCGCGCTGAGCTGGTGGTTGGGCGACGAACTGCTGCGCGCCCGGCTGCGGTGGGCGGCTGTCGGCCGGCGGCACACCCTTACCGACTGGACAGTGACAGCCGCGTCGCTGACCGCCGTGCTGGAGGAGGTGGCGGCATGACCGTCGAGGAGACCCTGCCATTCGCCGACTGGTTGCGGTTGCGGGAGCCGGCCGACGCGGCGGCGCGGGCCGAGGAACTGCTGGACGCGGTCCGGCCCCGGTTGACCGGCACCACGCCGACAGTCATCCACGACCTGGGCAGTGGTACCGGCTCGATGAGTCGCTGGCTGGCCACCCGGCTGCCCGGCCCGCAGCACTGGGTGCTGCACGACCGCGACGCCGACCTGCTGGCCCGTGCCGCCGAGGGCATGACCGGGGTGGTCGCCGCCGACGGCGCCCCGGTCACCGTGGGCACCCGCTGCGGTGACCTCACCCGGCTCAGCGCCGCCGATTTGGCCGAGGCCTCCCTGGTCACCGCGTCCGCCCTGCTGGACATGCTGACCGCCGAGGAGATCGAACGGGTGGTGGCCGCCTGCGTCGGCCGGCCCACCCTGTTCGCCGTCTCGGTGACCGGTCGGGTGCGACTGACCCCGGGCGACCCGTTGGACGCGGCGGTCGAGGCCGCGTTCAACGACCACCAGCGGCGTACCGTCGACGGCCGCCGACTGCTCGGCCCGGACGCCGTCGCCGCCACCGCCGCCGCGTTCGCCCGGCGCGGCGTGAGCGTGCGGCAACGGCCCAGCCCGTGGCGGCTCGGCCCGGCGCAGGCCGACCTGGCCGCCGAGTGGTTCCGGGGCTGGGTGGGCGCGGCCTGCGCGCAGCGTGCCGACCTGGCCGGCCCGGCCGAGGCGTACGCCCGGCGGCGGCTGGCCGACGCGGCGGCCGGCCGGCTCACCGTGCTTGTCGAGCACAGTGACCTCCTCGCGGGTGGATGAACCGTTCACTGCCTGGGTACGTGGACTAGGGCAAGTGGACGATCTTCAAGGGGAGGGCCGGCGCCGATGTTCTGGGCCTGGGCACGAGTGGTCGGCGGGGTCGGTCTGCTCGCCGTCCTGTTGTGGCAGGTGGGCACCGGCCCGTTCCTCGCCGGGGTGCGGCTGATCGACGCGCCGGCGTTGGCCGCCGCGCTCGTCATCGGGGTGCTCACCACTGTCTGCGCGGCGTGGCGGTGGAGTCTGGTCGCCGGTGGCCTGGGTGTGCGGCTGCCGCTGCCGACCGCGGTGGCGCACTGCTACCGGGCGGTCTTCCTCAACGCCACCCTCCCGGGCGGGGTGCTCGGCGACGTGCACCGGGCGGTCCGCCACGGCCGCGACGCCGGGGACGTCAGCCGGGGCATCCGCGCGGTGGTCTGGGAACGTACCGCCGGGCAGGTGGTGCTTGTCGGCGTCGCGCTTGTGGTGCTCGCCGCCCTCCCGTCCCCGGTGCGGCAGTATCTGCCCGTCGCCGCCGCGCTGCTTGTCGCGGCCGGGCTGGTCGCCGTGCTGCTGGCCCGGGTGGTGCCGAACGCCGGCCCCTCGCGCTGGGCGCGGGCGCTGCGCACCGCCGGGGCGGACGTGCGGTCCGGGCTGCTGTCCCGGCGCACCTGGCTCGGCGTGCTGATCGCCTCCGCGGTGATGGTCGCCGGTCACCTGGCCACCTTCCTGGTGGCGGCCCGCACCGCCGGATCCGACGCCCCGCTGTCGCGGTTGCTGCCGTTGACGCTGCTCGCCCTGCTCGCCATGGGCCTGCCGCTGAACATCGCCGGTTTCGGCCCGCGAGAGGGGGTGGCCGCCTGGGTGTTCGGCGCGGCTGGCCTCAGCGCGGCCGAGGGCGTCGCCACCGCCACCGTCTACGGTGCACTGATTCTGGTCGCCAGCCTGCCCGGAGCCGCGGTGCTGCTGGTGCGACGGAACCGACATCCGGTCGCCGCCGGGGAAGCCACCCCCGGTGACGGCTGTTGACTCGGTGGTGAGGTACACGCGTCGCCGCGCGTCGGTGGCGCCGGACAGAGGAGCCCCATGCCCGAAGCATTGCCGGTCGCCACGATCCGTACCCAGGTCACTGTGCCGTTGACGTTTCCCGACGGCTACGCCACGACGGTCCGGGTGTTCTCGTTCAAGGGCCTGGTGGACGGCCGGGAGCACCTCGCGTTAGGCCTGGGTGACTGGGCCGGCGCGCTGGACCGGCTCGCCACCGGGGGAGAGCCGCCGCTGGTCCGCCCGCACAGCGAGTGCCTGACCGGCGACGTGTTCGGCAGCCAACGCTGCGACTGCGGGCCGCAGCTGCGCGAGGCGGTGCAGCGGATCGCCGAGACCGGTGGTTTCCTGCTCTACCTGCGCCAGGAGGGGCGGGGCATCGGCCTGTACGCCAAACTCGACGCGTACGCGTTGCAGGACGCCGGGCTGGACACCTACCAGGCCAACGTCGCCCTGGGCCGGGGTGAGGACGAGCGGGACTACACCGCCGCCGCGCAGATGCTCAGCACGTTGGGGGTGCCGCGGATCCGACTGCTGAGCAGCAACCCGGACAAGGCCGTGCAGCTGGCCCGCCTCGGCGTGGACGTCGCCGAACAGGTGCCCACGAGCGTCTTCCTCTCGCCGGCAAACGCCGACTACCTGGCCGCCAAGGCCGCCAAGGCGGCCGAGGTCGTCGCGGCGGCGCCCGACCTGCCTGTCGACAAGTGAGCCGCCCACCGGCGTCGACGCGGCCGTACGTGCTGCTCAGTTGCGCCACCTCGATCGACGGGTACATCGACGACGCGTCCGACACGCGGTTGCTGCTGTCCAACGACGACGACCTGGACCGGGTCGACGCGGTCCGGGCCAGCTGCGACGCGATCCTGGTCGGTGCCGGCACCGTCCGCCGCGACGACCCCCGGCTGCTGGTGCGCTCGGCGAGCCGCCGGGCCGAGCGGGTGGCGTGCGGTCGGCCCGCCTCGCCCACCAAGGTCACCCTGACCGCCCGCGGTGACCTGGACCCGACCGCCCGGTTCTTCACCGCTGGCGACCCGGCCCGGCTCGTCTACTGCGCCACCGCGGCCGTGGAGAAGACCCGGGAACGCCTCGGTCGACTGGCCACAGTGGTGGACGCGGGGGAGCCGGTCGACCCCGGGTGGCTGCTGCACGACCTGGCCGTGCGAGGCGTCCGGCGGCTGATGGTGGAGGGCGGCGGGACGGTGCACGCCCAGTTCCTCGCCGCCGGTCTCGCCGACGAGTTGCACCTGGTGGTCGCCCCGTTCTTCGTCGGCGACGGCCGGGCCCCCCGGTTCGTCGGCGAGGGGAGCTTTCCCTGGCATCCGGGCCGCCGCGCCCGGCTGGCCGAGGCCCGCCAGATCGGCGACGTGGTGCTGCTGCGCTACGCCCTCTCCGACCGCTGCGCCGACGGAGACGCCACCGCCCCGCCGACTGGTTGATCATGAGGTGGGCCCGACCGCATTGTCGCTTGTGGTCGCGGTGTGGGTAGGCGGCGGGCACCGGGGCCCTCGCGGCCGAGCACGTCGCGGGGGTTGGTGAGGTGGCACGCGCGCAGCGAGAGGCAGCCGCATCCGATGCACGCGCTGAGGTCGTCGCGAAGTGCCCGCAGGTGTTCGATCCGAGCGTCGAGGACGCCACGCCACTCGACGGACAGGCGGGCCCAGTCGTCGGGCGTCGGGGTGCGTTCGCTGGGCAGTTGATCCAGGGCCGCCCGGATCACCGTGAGCGAGATGCCGACGTGTTGGGAGGCCCGGATGAACGCCACCCGGCGCAACGTGTCGCGGCTGTACCGGCGTTGGTTGCTCGCCGTCCGGCTGCTGTGGATCAGACCCTTGCGTTCGTAGAAGTGCAGCGCGGAGACCGCGACGCCGCTGCGGTCGGCGACCTGCCCGACGGTGAGTTCGTGGAACGTGGTGCGGGCCCTCGGCATGGGACCCACTCTAGGACTTGACCTCAATCGAGGTTGAGGCCAGAGGATCAGTGCGTCCAGATCCACGAATCAGGGAGCACTGTCATGGCCAACGTTCTCGTCATCGGCGCCACCGGCAAGCAGGGCGGTGCCGTCGCCGAACTACTGCTCGACCACGGCCACGACGTCGTCGCCTACCTGCGGTCGCCCGAGTCACCCGCCGCGATGGCGCTGTCCAGCGCCGGTGTCCGGCTCGTCGCCGGCGACCTGGCCCATCCGGAGGGCCTCGCCGACGCCGCCAAGGGTGTCGACGCGATCTTCGGCCTGTCCGTGCCGTTCGGATCCGGCGGTAAGGACGAGGAGGTCGCACAGGGACGCCATCTGGTCGATGTCGCGGCGCGCGTCGACGCGCACCTGGTCTACTCGTCGGTACGCGGTGCCGGCCGGTTGGCACAGACCGATCTCGACCATGCCGACAGCAAGCAGCTCGTCGAGGCGTACCTGCGGGACCGGCAGGTCCGGGCGACAGTCCTCGGGCCCGTGTACTTCATGGAGAACGTGCTGAACGTCGGGTTCAGCCGGCTTACCGACGGGGTCCTGGCCAACCCGCTGACCGCGGGCAAGCCGCTGGACCAGGTGACCGTGCGCGACATCGCCGGTCTCGCGGTGCACGCCGTCGAGCACCCGGACCGGTTCGTCGGCGAACGGATCGACGTCGCCTCCGACCGGATCACCGGCGACGAGGCGGCCCGCATCCTCAGCGACGTGCTCGGTCGCGAGATCCCCTACCAGCAGATGCCGTTGGACCAGGTGCGGCAGTGGGCCGGCGACGAGATCGCCGACATGTTCCAACGGTTCGAGGAGAACACCGACTTCGTCGACATCGACGGGCTGCGCGCCAGGTACCCGGAGGTGACCTGGCACCGCTACGCGGAATGGGTCCGGACTGTCGACTGGGACCGTGTCCTGGCCAGCCGGCCGACCTGGCAGTAGGTCTGCCCGCCGCAGCTGGTCGGGGACGCCCACGCCGCTAGGGTGGCTCGCGTGCCACGACTCGTGCAGATCACCGCAGACAACGTCGAGGACGCGTGCCGGATCACCGTCCGACCGGACCAGCAGACGTTCGTGTCGCCGGTCGCCTGGTCCCTCGCCGAGGCGTACGCCCAGCCCGAGGTCGCGTGGCCCCGCCTGATCGTCGAGGGCGACGTGATCGTCGGTTTCCTGATGGGCTTCTTCGACATCGTCTGGGCCCCGGAGCGCTCCGACGAGCGACGATCGGGCCTGTGGCGGCTGAACGTCGCCGCCGACCAGCAGGGCCGGGGGTACGGCCGCTTCGCGGTGCGGGCCGTCGGCGACGAGGCTCGCCGACGTGGGCGGGATCGGATCTACACCACCTGGAAACCGGCGGCGGACGGTCCGGAGCGGTTCTACCTCAAGCTCGGCTTCCAGCCGACCGGGGAGACGAGCGGCGGCGAGGTCGTCGGGGTGCGACACCTGACCGACTGATCAGTCAGGGGGCGAGGGGTGCGTACGATGCGCTGTCGACTTCCCCTCGTCGCCGCGGAGGTATCGGGTAGATGGCAGGCCAGCACGAGGGTTTCGCCCTCGCCGTCGACCTGGGCACGTCCAACACGGTAGCGGTGCTGCGCTGGCCGGACGGGCGGACCCGTCCGTTGCTGATGGACGGTCAACCGGTAAGCCCGTCCGCCGTGTACGGCGACCCGGACGGCACCCTGCACTCCGGTTGGGACGCCCGCCGGTTGGCGCAGACCGACCCGGCGCGGTTCGAGGCGAACCCGAAGCGTCGGGTCGACGAACCGACGGTGCTGCTCGGTGACCGCTCGTACCCACCGTCGGACCTGCTCGCCGCGGTGCTGGCGGCGGTCGCGCAGGCAGCCGTGGGCACCGTGGGGTTCCTGCCCCCGGCCGTGGTGACCTGCCCGGCGGCGTGGGACGCGCGGCGACGGCAGGTGCTCGCCGACGCGCTGCTACAGGCGGGCTGGCCGCAGGCCGTCGAGCACACCCTCGCCGGGCCGACGCCGCCCGGCACCCGGCTGCTGCGCGAACCGGTGGCCGCCGCCCGCTACTACACGCAGGTGCTGCATCGGCCGGTGCCGGTTGGTGACGCGATCGCCGTGTTCGACTTCGGCGGCGGCACGCTCGACGTGGCGGTGCTGCGCAACGAGGGCGCGGATCCCTGGGGCGACTCCGGCTTCACAGTGGCCGCCGACGGCGGCCTGCCGGACCTGGGCGGCCTCGACCTCGACGCCGCGCTGGTGCAGCGGGTCGGCGAGCTGGTCGGGGAACACCACGCCGCGCAGTGGGCCCGGCTGACCCGACCGGAGGACCCGGCGCAGCGCCGCGACCAGGTGCGGCTCTGGGACGAGGTACGCGGCGCGAAGGAGACGCTGTCCCGTTCGACGGTGGCGCCGGTAGCGGTGCCGGGGGTGGCCGAAGCGGTGCAGCTGACCCGGGCCGACGTCGAGCGGGTGGCCACGCCGCTGTTGCGCCGCGCGGTGGACCGGGCCCGGGAGGTGATCGCCGCCGCCGGACTCCGCCCCGACCAGCTCGCCGGACTGTTCCTCGTCGGTGGCTCGTCGCGGATCCCCCTGGTGGCCCGGATGCTGCACACCGAGTTGGGGGTGGCGCCGACGGTGCTCGACCAGCCGGAGTTGCCGGTGGCCGAGGGGGCGCTCACCGACCTGCCGCTGCGCCGACCGGTGCCGGTACCGGCGTACGCCGGGCCGCAACCCGCCCCAGCCGCGCCGGCTCCGTTGAGTCCACCCGCGCCGGCCGGGCCGGTCGGACCGGTCGGGGGCGGGCCAGCCGTACCGGCTCAGCCCTGGCCGCACTCGCCCGCGCCGGCCGGCCCGGGTCGGGCCGGTGCCCCGCCGGCCGGTCCGCCCGCGCCTGGTTGGTTGGGGGCCGCGCCGGGGCCGGCCGGCGCGGCGCGCTGGCGGCGGGCGCGCTGGGTGGTGCTGGGCGTGGTGCTGGCCCTGCTCGGGGTGGGCACCGCAGCGACGCTGTACCTCACCCGGGACCGCTACCCGGACCTGGAGTTCGCGCCGCTGCGCGAGCTGTCCCGGCCGGCGGCCGGCAGCGAGCGGCCGGCCGACATGCTCACGGCGGTGCTCGATGACCGGGCCTACCTCGGGTATTCGTTGCCGGACCACCGCCTGGAGGTGGTGGCGGTCGACACCACAAGCGGTGCGGAGCTGTGGCGCAGGGCGACCGACGTGCGGGCCGACGACTGGGAGGCGATCATCGCCGTGCCGGGCGCGGTCGCGGTCCGCGCCGACGCCCCGGGCGACAGCACCACCCGGCCGCTGGCCGTGCTCGACGGCCGTACGGGCGCGCAACGCTGGCAGCAGGCGATCCGCGGCGACGACGACATCTTCTTCGCCGCTGACACCGCGGTGCTCGTGGACCGGGCCGCCGGCCAGTTGGTTGGCCTGCGGCTGAACGACGGCGCCACGAAGTGGACCCAGGCGAACCCCCGCGACCAGTACGGCGGCAGCCGCACCGCCGTCCGGCCGGTGGGCAGCGCGGAGGCGGCGGGTGGCCCGGCCTTCTTCGACGGCACGCCCCGCGACCCGTGGGCGCCCAAGGGGCGGCGACTGATCCAGGTGGGCGCGGACCGGTCCGTGCGCCTGCTCGACATGACCACCGGCGCCGTGCTGCGTCAGTGGGGCAGCGTCGCCGACTTCGACGACCTGGTGGTCGCCCACGAGGACCGCCTGTTCGTGGCCGCCAACGAGGGCGGTTACCAGCTGCTGGCGTACGACCTGGGGTCCGACGCGGCACCGGTGGTGCTCCACCGCTCCGGGGACGACAAGCAGCGCCCGAAGGCACTCGTGGCGTGCGGCGCGCGGCGGGCCTGCCTGCTGCAGGTGCCGGACAGCGACGTCGAACGCACCGAGGTGGTGGCCGCCACCGAAGGCGAAAGAATGGCGCACTGGCCGGCGCCGGGCGTGACCAACCTGGTCGCGGTGGGGGAGCAGGTGCTCGCCCAGCGGGAGTACCCGGAGCCGACCGTCACCCTCTTCGACGCCACCGGCAAGCCGGTGCTGCGGGACCGCGGTGGGGTGGCGGTCCGGCTGGACGAGGGCAACCTGCTGGTCTTCGCCAAGGCGCCCAGCGCGTTCGCGGACAACCGGGTGCTGGCCGGGGTGTGGGCCGAGTCCGGTGCGGTCGACGAGTTGGGCGAGCTGAAGGACGTACGTAGCTCGTCGTGCTCGTGGAACACCCACGTGATCGCCTGCGGCGCGGAGCAGGACTTCGTGCTGTACCGCTTCGCCGAGGACTGACGTTGGCGGTCGCCGGCCCGGCTCGTACGATGCTGCGGTGAATCTTCGGGGTACGGTCCGGGCCGATCGTCCGTTGGTGGTGCTGGCCGTCGGGGAGGAGGCCCGCTACCTGCCGCCTGACCTGCCGGTCCTGCTGACCGGCATGGGCAAGGTGAACGCCGCCAGCGCGGTGGCCGCGGTGCTGGCCGCCGGCCCCCGCCCCGCCCTGCTGCTCAACCTGGGCACCGCGGGCGCGTTGCGGCCCGGGTTGGCCGGCATCCACGAGGTCGCCACCGTACTCCAGCACGACCTGGACACCGACCTGCTGCGCACGCTCACCGGCGAGACCTACGGGGCGCCGCTGACCCTGGCCAGCGAGGGCGCGGTGCTGGCCACCGGTGACACGTTCGTGGCCGACGACGCGGCGCGGGACCGGTTGGCGCAGCGCGCCGACCTGGTCGACATGGAGGGGTACGCGGTGGCCTGGGCCGCCGCGCGGGCCGGCGTGCCGTGCCGGCTGGTCAAGCAGGTGAGCGACGAGGCGGGTGACGGCGCGGCCCGGACCTGGAAGGAATCGGTGGACGCCTGCGCCAGGGACCTCGCCGAGTGGGCCGGGCGACACCTCGCCTGACCACTCCGGTCACCTGGCGGGCTGGCGTGGTCCGAGCCCTGCAGTGGTTTCCCGGCGGCCGCCCCTGGGGATCAGGACATGCGCGGCCAGAGCGAGGGCCACGATCGCGGTGACCAGCACCGGTGGCCAGCCGCCAGCCCAGGGCAGCAGCAGCAGGGGCAGCAGTTGCGACGCCATCCGCCCCCACGGCACGCGGCCCGACAGCAGGTAGGCGAACAGTCCCCGGCCGAGCACGAACAGCAGCGGCCCGCCGATGATCAGCATCAGCCACCGTGCCGGGGTCGGTCCGGTCGGACGGTCGACGACGAGGTCGAAGGAGGCCGCCGTGACGGCCACGCCGACCAGCAGCACCAGATGGGTGTAGGGCGCGATCCGGGTGGACCGCCCGGGCACCGACGCGGCCGCGGTCTCGAGCAACTCGCCGGCCCGGTAGACGTAGATCTGCCAGAGCAGCAGCATGATGGCGAACGCGCAGAGCAGGGCGATGATCCTGAGGCGGTCGAATTCGCTGCGGCTGAGCTGCAGGGTGGGCACCAGGATGATGTCGCCGAGGGCCAGGATGACGAACTGCTGGTACCGCTCGCCCAGGTGGGCGGTGGTCCGGTCGTACTGGTCCAGCGGCACCCGGCCCAGCCCTGGTGTGGGGTAGCGCGCCGCCGCGGCGAGCAGGTCGATGGCGATCGCGACGGTCCAGATCCACCACCGCTCGGTGTCGGTCACCGCGCCGATGATCCACAGGACGCCGGACACCAGGAACCAGAACAGGAACCGGGTGGCCCGCGCCGTGGCCGAGCGGTGCTGCTGCCGGAACAACGCGCTGACCAGGACGATGCCCCGCACCACATGGGTGCCGACGTACGCGAGGGCGAAGGCCGTGGCCTGCCCGCTGCTGACCATCGGCAGCGATGCCGCCATCCCCACCGAGCCGACCATGGCGACCATCAGGATGGTCTGGATGGGGCGCTGCTGCGGGTCGTAGAACTCGGTGGTGGTGGAGGTGACCGACCAGGTCCACCAGATCGCGGTAAGCATCAGCAGCACTGTCGGGATGCGCGTCCAGGACCCCTCGTCGGCGAGCAGCTTCGAGGTCTGCGCGAGCGCGGCCACGAAGACCACGTCGAAGAGCAACTCCAGCAGCGTCGCCCGGGTCGACCCGTCCAGCCGTCGGACCAGCGCCGGGGTGCCTCTGGTGGTCATACCCGACCCTCCCGCTGCGTCCCCTGGAATTATCGGCGGCGGCGACGGCACCCGTCCGGGGATCGGCGATTCCCGCCGGTCGGGGAAGGGGACGGCCGGAGGTTGCCACGGCGTCGGACGCCGCGCGATGCTTCACCGCATCCATCAGTCTCGATCTCTTCGGAGGTTCGGATGCGCCGCTCCCCGCTTGTCGCCCTCGCCCTGACCATCCTGCTGCTCGTCGCGCCCGGTGCGGCGCAGGCCGCCGTCGCCGACCGGTCCGCCGCGCCCGCCGCCGACCCGGTGGCCCTGCTGACCGGGGTACGCACCGCGGGCACCGCCTGGGGTCTCGACCCCGCCACCGGCCGGATGACCCTCACCGTCGACGACACAGTGGCCGCCAGCGAACTGCGCGCCCTGCGGGCGGTCGCCGACCGGGCCGGGGTGCTGCTGCGTCGTGAACCCGGCACGTTGCGCCCACTGATCGCCGGTGGGCAGGGCATCTACGGCGGCGGCGGTCGCTGCTCGCTTGGCGCTAACGCGCGCAGCGGCAGCACCTACTACGTGATCACCGCCGGGCACTGCACCACCACCGCCAGCACCTGGTACACCGACAGCGCCCAGAGCACCGTGCTCGGCACCCGCACCGCCACCAGCTATCCGACGAACGACTACGGGCTGATCCGCTACACCGGTCGGATCGCCCACCCGAGCGCGGTCTACACCTACCCCGGCCTGGTGACCATCAACGGCCCCGGCACCGCGTACATCGGTCAGGCGGTGTGCCGTAGCGGCAGCACCACGGGGGTGCGCTGCGGCACCGTCACCGGCCTCAACCAGACAGTCAACTACGCCACCGGGGTGATCTACGGTCTGATCCGCACCAACATCTGCGCCGAGCCGGGGGACAGCGGCGGACCCCTCTACGTGGCCTCCACCGGCACCATCCTCGGCATCCTCTCCGGCGGCAGCGGCAACTGCACCTCCGGCGGCACCACCTACTACCAGCCGATCGGGGAGGTGCTGGCCGCGTACGGGCTGACGTTGCCCTGACCGGCGACGCGACGGGTTGCCCGTCTCGCGCGGGACACCTAGGCTCGGCGGCGCCCAGGACCCCGCCGCGAGGATGTGTGCCCGATGCCGAGCGATCCCCGACCTGACCAGGTGCGCACCCCGGCCGGCGGTGCGCCGGTCGAGGTGGCCGCGGTGGGGGAGACGATGGTGGTGCTCTGCCCCGCGCCGGGTGAGCCGCTGGAGCACGCCGCACAGGTCGCCGTCTCGGTCGGGGGCGCGGAGTCCAACGTGGCGGGTTACCTGGCCCGACTGGGGCACCGGGCCGCCTGGGTGAGCCGCGTCGGCGACGACCCCTTCGGCCGGGCCGTGGTCCGGCACGTCGCCGCCGCCGGTGTGCGGGTGGAGCAGGTGGTCGTGGACCCCTCAGCTCCCACCGGCCTGTACCTGAAGGACCCGGGCCCGCAGGGCACCGCCGTGCACTACTACCGGGCCGGGTCGGCGGCCTCCCGGATGGACCCGGGCATGCTTGCCGACCCGGGCCTGACCGGCGCCCGGGTGCTGCACCTGTCCGGCATCACCCCGGCGCTCTCCGCCTCCTGCCGGGCGCTTGTCGAGCACGCGGTGACCGCCCGCCCGCTGGCGGGGTCGCTTGTCAGCTTCGACGTCAACCACCGGGCCCGGCTGTGGTCCGCCGCGCAGGCCGCGCCGGTGCTGCGTGACCTCGCCGACCGGTGCGACCTGGTCTTCGTCGGTCAGGACGAGGCGGAGACGCTGTGGGGCACCGCGGACCCGACCGCCGTACGCCGGTTGTTGCCCACCCCGCAGACGGTGGTGGTCAAGGACGGCGCGGTGGGTGCCACCGCGTTGAGCCGCGACGCCGAGCCGGTCTTCGTACCCGCGCCCCGGGTGACGGTGGTCGAACCGGTCGGCGCGGGAGACGCGTTCGCCGCCGGTTACCTGGCGGGGTTGCTGCGCGACCTCGACCCGGTGCGGCGGTTGCGCCTCGGGCACCTGATGGCGGCGCAGGCGTTGACAAGCAGCGGCGACAACGCGCCGGTCCCGCCGTGGCCCTGGTTCGAGGATCTGCTCGACGCCCCCGTCGAGGCCTGGTCGCCGCTCGACCTGACCGGCGCGACGGCCCGGGCCTGAGTCGTCGGGTTCAGGCGGGCCACCAGGCAACGGACTCACCGCGATCTCGGATGGAGTGCACCATGACCACAGCGGATTTCGACCACATCTTCGGCGGGGCCCGGGTGATGGCCATCCTGCGCGGCCTGCCGGTCGCCGAGACCGTCCGGCTCGCCGAGCGCGCCTGGGACCTGGGCATCGACGTGGTGGAGGTCCCGGTGGCCACCGCCGACGCGGTGCCGGCGCTACGCGCCGCCGTCGAGGCGGGCGCCGCGCGTGGCCGCATCGTCGGCGCGGGCACCGTGCTCGACGTCGAGCAGGTGCACGCCTCGGCCGACGCGGGTGCCGCGTTCACCGTCGCGCCCGGCCTGGACCTGGCGATCGCCGACGCCGCCGCCGGGCGGGGCCTGCCGCACCTGCCCGGTGTGGCCACCCCGACCGAGGCCCAGCAGGCGCTGCGGCACGGCCTCACCTGGCTCAAGGCGTTCCCCGCGATCTCCCTCGGCCCGGCCTGGTTCAAGGCCGTTGCCGGCCCGCTGCCGCAGTTGCGCTTCGTCGCGACCGGCGGCCTCGACGCGGGCAACGCCGCCCCGTTCCTGCAGGCGGGCGTACGAGTGGTGGCGGTCGGCTCAGCCCTGTCCGACCCGAGCCAGCTCGACCGGCTCGCCGAACTAGCCCTCAAGCCCCCAACCCCCTAACCCATACCCCCTACCCCTACCCCCGCCCCCGCCCCCGCCCCTCGCCCCCGTCGATCATGGACATGTGGTGGTGTGCGAAAGCGGCAATTCACCTGACCTCGGGCACCACAACTCCATGATCGACGGGGGAGGTGGGTGGGGGGAGTGGAGGGGTGGGGTGGGGGAGCGGGGTGGGGTGGCGGGTTTGTGCCATGGCTCATACGCGCCGCGGTTTGGTGGGGGACGAGGGGTGGGCGTGGCATCGATGCTGTGCTGCGTACCACTTCTCGACACAAAGAGGTCATCTTGGCTCTGTCTCACCGGCGCCGCCGATCCGGGCTGATCGCCCTCGGTGCCGCCCTCACCCTGGCGGCCGGGTTCACCCCACCCGCCGCGGGAGCGTCCGCCGCCCCGCCCCGCACCCCCGAGCGCCCGGCCGGGATTCCTCCCGCCGCCGCCGGACGCGCGTCCACAGTCACCCTGATCACCGGTGACACCGTCACTGTCACCACGGCGGCGGACGGCAGCACCGTCTCGACAGTGCGTCGGCCGGACGGCAGCACCCCGAGCTTCCACCGCACCGTGCTCGACGGCGACACCTACGTCTACCCGGACACGGCGCTGTCCTACGTCACGAGCGGCCTGCTCGACCGGCAACTGTTCAACATCACCGAGCTCGTCGCCGACGGGTACGACGACGCGCACACCGACAAGTTGCCGCTGATCGTCACAATGACCGACGCGGCGGCCCGCGCCCGCACCCGCCCCGCCGTGGACGGCGCCACGCTGGTCCGGTCGTTGGACAGCGTGCAGGGCGCGGCACTGACCCGCGAGCGCTCCACCGCCGGCCGGTTCTGGGCCGCGCTCACCGCGGGCTCGGCCCGTCGTACCGGGGACGCCCCGGTCCTGGCCAACGGCATCGCCAAGGTGTGGCTGGACGGCCGGGTGCACGCCGACCTGGCCGAGTCCACCGCGCAGATCGGCGCGCCGAAGCTGTGGGCCGACGGCAACACCGCGACCGGTGTCGACGTCGCGGTGCTCGACTCCGGTGCGGACGCCGAGCACCCGGACCTCGCCGGCCAGATCGCCGAGTCCAGCAGCTTCGTGCCCGAGGAGCCCGACATCCTCGACTACAAGGGACACGGCACGCACGTCGCCTCGACGATCGCCGGCACCGGCGCGGCCTCCGGCGGCGTCGAGAAGGGCGTCGCGCCCGGCGCCCGACTGCACATCGGCAAGGTGCTCAACAGCGAGGGCAGCGGGCAGAACTCGTGGATCATCGCTGGCATGGAGTGGGCCGCCCGCGAGCAGAAGGCCCGGATCGTCAGCATGAGCCTGGGCGGCGAGGCCACCGACGGCAGCGACCCGATGAGCCAGGCCGTCGAACGGCTCAGCGCCGAGACCGGCGCCCTCTTCGTGATCGCGGCCGGCAACAGCGGCCCGGCGAGCATCGGCAGCCCCGGCGCCGCAGACTCCGCGCTGACAGTGGGCGCTGTCGACTCCACCGACCAGTTGGCCGACTTCTCCAGCCAGGGCCCGCGCGCGGGCGACGGTGGGCTCAAGCCTGAGATCACCGCACCCGGCGTGGACATCCTGGCCGCCCGGTCCCACCAGGTCCGCGGGTCCGGCGACTACACGGTGATGAGTGGCACGTCGATGGCGACCCCGCACGTGGCCGGCACGGCCGCGCTGGTCGCCGCCGCGCACCCCGACTGGACCGGTCAGCGCATCAAGGAGGCGCTGGTCAGCACGGTCAAGGCCACCCCCGGTTACACCCCGTACCAGGCGGGTGCCGGTCGGGTGGACGCGGTCGCCGCCGCGCACGCCACCGTCTTCGCCACCCCGAGCGCCTACTCCGGTTTCCAGGCCTGGCCGCAGCAGCCGGGGGCGACTGTCGACCGGAAGGTCACCTACACGAACGTCGGCAGCGCGCCGGTCACCCTGAAGCTGACAGTCGACGCGGCCACCGCACCGGCCGCCCTCTTCGCCCTCTCCGCCGACACGGTCACCGTGCCGGCGGGCGGCACCGCCACCGTGACGGTGACCGCGGCGTACGACAAGCTGCCGGTGGAGAAGCAGGTAAGTGGCACGATCGTCGCCACCGACGACACCGGAACGGTCCGTGGACGCACCCTGATCGGGGCGGGCAAGGAGGGCCAGCGGCAGAACCTGACGCTCGTCGCCAAGGACCGGGACGGCAAACCGCTCGCCGGCAAGGTCATCCTCACCACCGACGGGCTGTTCACCGCCGTGGACCTGCCCGAGAGCGGCACCGCCACGCTGCGACTGCCGGTGGCGAGCTGGAACGGCTGGATCTCCGCCGACGTGCGTGGCACGCACGGCCCGCACTCCAAGGGCATGGCGATGCTCAGCTTCACCGATGTCGTGTTGGACACCGACCGCACCGTCACCCTGGACGCCCGCGCCGCCCGACAGGTGCAGGCCCGGGTGCCGCAGGAGACCACCGCCAGCGCGCTGCGGATGGACATCCACCGGTCCACGAAGAACGGTCTCACCGAGAGTCAGGTGCTGCCCGACGACTCGTACGACAGCATGTGGGCGTCGCCGACGAGCCGCCCGGTCACCGACGGCGAGTTCGAGTTCGGCGCCCGGTGGCGCCTCGAACAGCCGGCGTTGACCATCTCGGCGGGCGGTCGCTCGTACGACGATCTGTTGGTGAAGCGGGCCACCCCGGCGTTGCCGGCGGGTCGTCGCGAGCTGGACGCGGTCTTCGTCGCCGACGCGTCGGCGGCCGGGCTGGCCAAGCGGCCGGTCCGGGACCGGGCCGTGGTGGTGCGCCGCAGTGACAGCGTCGACATCGCCACGCAGGCGCAGGCCGCCGCGGCGGCCGGGGCGAAGCTGCTGCTCGTGGTCAACGACGGCGTCGGTCGGCTCCAACCCTGGGACGAGGCGGCGTGGAGCCCGGAGAGCCCGGCCCCGGTGACCGTGGCGACGCTCACCGCCGACGAGGGCGAGCAGCTCGTCGCGGAGCTGGGCCACGGCCCGGTGCGGGTCACCGTCGAGTCGCACCCGGAGACCACCTACCTGTACGACGTGGCGCACCACTGGACCGGCACGGTGCCGGCCGACCCCACCTACCGCCCGACGAAGCGGCAGTTGGCCCGGGTCGACGTGGAGTTCCGCAACTACCGGCAGGGCAAGGCGCTGGAGTTCCGCACCGACGTCTGGCGCGGCTGGGCGTCGAGCAACCAGGAGCCGGCCCCGGCGCAGGGCCGGCGGACCGACTGGGTGAGCGCCGACCAGCTGTGGGTCGACGACGCGTTCATCACCGGCGAGACCGGCCAGCACCTCCAGGCGGTGACGACGTACCCGGCGGGCAAGCCGAACGCCGTCAGCTGGTTCGGGCCGATCCAACGCCCCCGCATGGGCGGAAACTACCTGCCCGTGCGGTACCTGGACACCGTCTACCTGCCCGCGCCCGGCTGGGGCGACGGCGGCGGGCACATCGGCGAGGCGTACGCCAACTACGACATGGTCAACCGGACCACCCTCTACCAGGGTGAGCAGGAGCTGAACTGGGGCAACGCCGAGTACCTCCAGGTCTCCGGCCTGGCGGCGCAGCGACTGCCGTACCGGCTGGTGGTGGAGAACGACAGGGCCGCCTGGACCAACCCGTACTCCCGGCAGACCCGCACCGAGTGGGGCTTCACCTCGGCGGTCACCGGGGAGGAGTCGGCCGAGGTGCTGCCGATGCTCCAACTGGACTACCAGGTGGCCATCGACTCCGCCGGTCGGGCGTCACGCGGAGCACCGCTGACCGTGGTCGCCTCCCACCTGCCCGACGTCACCGGCACGATCGGCACGGTGACCGTCGAGGTGTCCTACGACGACGGGGCGACCTGGCACAAGCAGCAGTTGACCCGGCACGGCGACGGCTGGCGTACCTCGCTTGCCGCACCGGCGAAGGCCAGCTTCGTGAGCCTGCGTACCACCGCCCGGGACACCGCCGGCAACACCGTGAGCCAGCGCATCACCCGGGCGTTCGGCCTGCGCTGACGCCAGCCTGGCCGGCCGCCGGTCGGGGTGCCCCGCGCACCCCGGCCGGCGGCCGGTCCGGGGTCAGTCCCGTTCCTCGGTGAGCTGGTCCCAGGAGGTGGTCACTGGCAACAGTTCCCCGGCCAGCCAGGCGGGAAGCTGGTCGTCGTGGTGCGGGTCGCCGGGCACCCCGCAGGCGCCCAGCGGCACCACCCAGCGGCTGTCCTCGCGCCGGCCCAGATCCCAGACGAAACGCGCCGCCGGCCCCCGGAAGCACCAGTGGGTCACGCCGGGCACGCTCGAGGTGGCAAGCACACAGTCGTGGTCGCCGTCGAGTCGCGGGCCGGGTCCGGCGTCCGGGTCGGGCAGCGCCCGCCACGCCGCGAGCCGGTGCAGGTCCCCCCACCGCACCGGGCCGTCCGCCGCGCCGGCGACCTCCTCGGCCGCCGCCCGCACCAGCGCGGCCACGTCCACCCCGGGCAGCGGCGCCGCGCCGAGCAGGTGCTCAAGGGCGTGACCGACGCGCGGTGTCAGCGCCAACCAGGGCGCGAACACCTCCGGGTACGCGGGCGGCTCGGCAAGCGCGGCGAGCGTCGGGTGGGCGGCGATCCGGCGGACGACGGCGGCCCGCAGGCGGGCGAAATCCGCCGCGTCGGTGCTCTCCGCGGCCATCCGCCGGTCCCAGCGCAGCAGCCGTTCGCGCAGCGCGGCGGCGGTCGGGCCGAGCCCGGTCGACTCGGCCAGCACCGTCAGCAGCGGCCCGGCCGAGCCCAGGTACGTGTCGGTGTGCACGCGTGCCAACTCGTCGGCCGTCCAGTCGTGGCCGGCGTCGAGCAGTTCGGCGATCCGGTGTGCCCGGTGCGGCGGGGCGAACTCGACGCCGAGCGGGGCCGCCAGTCCTCGCTCGTTTGCCATCACCGCCCGGCCGCGCACGTCGGCCCGTGGCATCGGCGCATACCAGCCCTGCCAGGCGTACGCGGCCTCCCAGGCGGGGACCACGCGCCGGCAGTTGTCCGGATGCCGTACCGGCACCGCCCCGGCGACCCGGTGCAGCAGCCCACCGGCGGTGTCCGCCGCCTGCACCACGTTCACCGGCTCCACCCAGTGCCGCAGCGCATGGTCCACATCGGCCACCGTTCGGGCGCGCAGCAGCTCCGGCAGTGCCGCGAACCCCAGTTCGGCGCGGACCCGGGGCGGGTAGCGCAGGCTGATCGCCGACGCGTCGTCCGGCCCACCGCTGATCACCGGACCCCGGTCGGTCTCCACCACCTCGACCTGGACCGGGTCGGCCCCGGCCACCAGGATCGTCTCGACGTGGACGGGCACCGGCCGCCAACCGTCCGGGCCGAGGGCCTGCACCTGGTCGCCGTCGCGGCGCAGCCGCTCGGCGTACAGGTCCTGGTAGTCGGCCATCGCGTTGGTGATCGCCCAGGCCACCGCACCGGTGTGCCCGAAGTGCGCGATGCCCGGCACGCCCGGCACCGCCAGCCCGACCACGTCGTACTCCGGGCAGGCCAACCGGATCTGCTGGTAGACGCCGGGATCCTCAAGGAACCGGTGCGGGTCGCCGGCGAGCAGCGCGGCCCCGGTGCCGGTGCGCTCGGCGGCGAGCAGCCACCCGTTGCTGCCGGCCACTGCCGGTCCGTCGGTGGCGAACGCGTCGACAGCGTCCGGGCCGAGCCGCTGCGCCACGTGCGCACGCCAGAGCTTGCCGGGGAACCCCGCGAAGAGGATGTGGTGGCCCAGCCAGACCGCCAGTGGTGTCCACGGCTCCCACCGGCCCGGGCTCAGCCCGGTCGCGGCGAACTCCGGCGCGCGGGCCGCCCCGGCGGCAAGGCCCGCGTTGACCCCGTCCACGTACGCGCCCACCCACTCGGCGGTCGCCGGGTCGAGTGCCGCGTGGCAGCGGCGTGCGGTGTCGTCGAGGCGGACCTGCCGGGCGAACCGGTCCCAGCCGAGCGCGTCGACGCCGAGGAAGGCGGCGCTGCTGCCCTGGGCGCGGTGCCGTTCCACCTCGAGCTGCCACGCCCTGTCGTACGCGGTGACCCGGCCCTGTGCCGCCGCCAGCGTGAGCGGGTCGTCGGCCCGCAGGTGCGGCACCCCCCACGGGTCGCGGAACCGCCGCGCGTTCATGCCGGTCTCCGGGTGGCGGGGCGCGGGCCGGGGTGGGCCGGGGAGGGGGTCGTACCGGCGCGCGGCACCGATGGTGCCGCCCTGGTGACGGTGGGTGTGGCGTCCAGTGTGGGCTCCGGGGTCAGGGGACGCGGCGGACCGCTGTTGACAATAACCGAGGTTAGGCTAACCTAACCCCGCGCCGCGAAGAAGGTCAGCTGAACGGCAGCACCGCCCCCGAGGCGCGACCGCCCGGGGGCGGTTTCTGGCTGCCCTCGTCGAACGTGGAAGGACACACCCGTGACCGTGCCGACGTACCCCGGCGAGACCATCGCGCCGCCACCGGCGCCGGCCACCGCTCGGGCACACCTGCTGCACGACGGCTCGGTCGAGCAGTATCGACTCACAATCGCCGACGGCGTCGACCGGGTCGCCCGCCGGGTGGCCACTGTGCACCGCCCGGCCACCGGCATCACCCCCGCCGAGCTGGCCCCCCTCATCGACCGGGTGGACCTGGACCGGCCGCTCGGCGACGCGGGCGCCGCGCTCGACGAGCTGGAGGACGTCTACCTGCGCGACGCCGTCTGGTTCCACCACCCCCGGTACCTGGCCCACCTCAACTGCCCGGTGGCCATCCCGGCGCTGCTCGGCGAGGCGGTGCTCACCGCGGTGAACTCCTCACTCGACACCTGGGACCAGAGCGCCGGCGCGACCCTCATCGAACGGCGGCTGATCGACTGGACCGCCGAGCGGATCGGCCTCGGTCCCACAGCTGACGGCGTCTTCACGAGCGGCGGCAGCCAGTCGAACCTCCAGGCCCTGCTGCTGGCCCGGGAGGAGGCGTGCGCCGAGGCGACCGGACCGGCGGCACGCGCGGAGCTGCTGCCCCGGCTGCGGGTGCTCACCTCCGCCGCCGGCCACTTCAGCGTGCAGAAGTCGGCAAAGCTGCTCGGCCTCGCCCCGGACGCGGTGATCGCGGTGCCCACCGACGCCCGGCGGCGGATCCGTCCGGCCGCGGTCCGCGCGGAGATCGCCCGGTGCCGGCAGGCCGGCCTGGTGGTGATGGCCGTCGTGGCCACCGCCGGCACCACCGACTTCGGCTCCATCGACCCGCTCGCGGAGCTGGCCGAGATCCGCGCGGCGACCGGCGTCTGGCTGCACGTCGACGCCGCGTACGGCTGCGGTCTGCTCGTCTCGCCGACGCGGCGACACCTGCTCGACGGCATCGAACGGGCCGACTCGGTGACCGTCGACTTCCACAAGTCGTTCTTCCAGCCGGTCAGCTCCAGCGCGCTGCTGGTCCGCGACCGGCAGGCGCTGCGGCACGCCACCTACCACGCCGACTACCTCAACCCGGCCCGGATGGTCGAGCAGCGCATCCCCAACCAGGTCGACAAGAGCCTGCAGACCACCCGCCGCTTCGACGCGCTGAAGCTGTGGCTGACCCTGCGGGTGATGGGCCCGGACGCCCTCGGTGCGCTCTTCGACGAGGTGGTCGACCGGGCCGCCGACGCCTGGGAGCTGGTGAGCGAGGACCCCCGCTTCGAGGTGGTGACCCGCTCCGAGCTGAGCACCGTGGTCTTCCGCTACCTGCCCACCGGGGCGGGTCGGGGCCTGGCCGACGCCGCCAACCTGCACGCCCGGGAGGCGCTTGCCGCATCCGGCCTCGCCGTGGTCGCCGGGACCCGGGTCGACGGCCGGCACTTCTTGAAGTTCACACTGCTCAACCCGGCCACCACAGTCGACGACGTCGGCCACGTGCTCGACCTGATCGCCACCCACGCCGGCCGGTACGTGCACGACCACGCCGCCGCCGAACTGACCTGCCACGTCGGCTGATGCCGACGAACCCGAACTCGCGCCTGGAGACCCGAATGTCCACCCACGACTTCATCGCCATCGGGTTGGGCCCGTACAACCTGGGGCTGGCGTGCCTCACCGCGCCGATCGACGAGCTGGACGGGGTGTTCCTCGAGGCCCGGCCCAGCCTCGCCTGGCACCCGGGCATGCTGCTGGAGTCGGCCCGGTTGCAGACCCCGTTCATCGCCGACCTGGTAAGCCTCGCCGACCCGACCTCGCCGTACTCCTTCCTCAACTACCTCAAGGAGATCGGCCGGCTCTACCCGTTCTACATCCGGGAGAGCTTCTACCCCCTGCGCAGCGAGTACGACGCGTACTGCCGGTGGGCGGCGGCCAAACTGCCGAACCTGCGCTTCGGTCAGACGGTGACCACCGTCGAGTTCGACGCCGCCGACGACAGGTACGTGGTGCGGGCCAGCACGGGCGACGGGGAGAGCGTCGAGTACCGGGCCCGGCACCTGGTGCTCGGCACCGGCACCCCGCCACACCTGCCCGACGTCGTCGCCGACCTGCCCGGCGACGCCGTGCACAACTCCCGCTACCTGGAAAACCGGGATGCGCTGCGCACCAAGCGGAGCATCACCGTCATCGGCAGCGGACAGAGCGCCGCGGAGATCTACCAGGACCTGCTCGGCGACATCGACAGGTACGGCTACCAGCTGAACTGGGTGACCCGCTCGCCCCGGTTCTTCCCGCTGGAATACACGAAGCTGACGCTGGAGATGACCTCACCGGACTACGTGGACTATTTCCACTCACTGCCCGAGGTGACCCGCTACTGGCTGGAGGCCGGGCAGAAGGGCCTGTTCAAGGGGATCAACGCCGACCTGATCAACGACATCTTCGACCAGCTCTACGCGTACACCGTCAACGGGCCGGTGAACACCCGGCTGCTCACCAACGCCGAGCTGGTCACCGCCGCCCACGAGGACGGGGCGTACACCCTGGGGTTGCGCCAGGTGGAGCAGCAGCGCGACTTCACGCTGCGTACCGAGGGCCTGGTCCTGGCCACCGGCTACCACTACCGGGTGCCGGAGTTCCTCGACCCGGTGCGCGAGCGGATCCGCTGGGACGCGCACGGGCGGTTCGACGTGGCCCGCAACTACAGCATCGACCACACCGGGCGGGGGATCTTCCTCCAGAACGCCGGCACCCACACGCACAGCATCACCTCACCGGACCTGGGGATGGGCGCCTACCGCAACTCCTGGATCATCCGTGAACTGCTCGGCCGGGAGCACTACCCGATCGAGAAGAGCGTCACCTTCCAGGAGTTCGGGGTGTCGTCGTGAGCGACCTCTTCACCCGCGCCGACCACCGGCTCGGTGAGTTCACGCTGCGTCCGCTCGACCCGGACGCCGACGCCGTGCTGCTGCATTCCTGGGTGACGCACCCGAAGGCGGCGTTCTGGCTGATGCAGGACGCCGACGTGGCCCGGGTCGCCGAGGAGTACCGGCGCATCGCCGCGCACCCGCACCACGACGCGTACCTGGGGCTGTGGCGGGGGAGTCCGGCGTTCCTCGCCGAGCGCTACGACCCGGCCCACGTCGAGCTGGTCGGTCTCTACGACCACCAGCCAGGTGACGTGGGCATGCACTTCCTCTGCGCGCCGGTCGACACGCCCGTGCACGGCTTCACCCGGGCGGTGCTCACCACAGTCGTGGCATGGCTCTTCGCCGACCCGACGACCCGGCGGGTGGTGGTCGAGCCGGACGTCCGCAACACCGCAGTGCACGCGGTGAACGCCGCCGTCGGCTTCGCGGTCGTCGGCCCGATCCGCAAGCCCGAGAAGGACGCGCTGCTCAGCGTCTGCACCCGGGCCCAGTTCGAGGCCGCCACCGACCGCACCGCCGCCGACCGCGCCGCCGCCACCCGAACCGAAGGAGCCCCGGCGTGACCGCCACCGCCGTCCCCACCCCGACGTCCGCCGCCACCGGGCCCGCCGCCGGCAGCCCGGTCGGGCATCTCACCCCGCAGCGTTGGGCCCTGGCCAACCGGCTGCTGGTCCGCAAGGCACTCGCCGAGTTCACCCACGAACGGCTGCTCACCCCGCAGCCGGTGCCAGGTCCGGACGACCGGCAGTGGTACGCGGTAGGCAGCGACGACGGTCTGGTCACCTACCGGTTCGCCGCGCGGGTCCTGGCCCTGGAGCACTGGCAGATCGACGCGGACAGCATCACCAGACACCGTGACGGCGCGTCGCTCGCGCCCGACGCGGTGGACCTCATCGTCGAGCTGCGCGGCACCCTCGGGCTCTCCGCGCGGGTGCTCCCGGTCTACCTGGAGGAGATCACCTCCACGCTTGCCGGCACCGCGTACAAACTGGCGCAGGCCGCGCCGAGCGCCGCCGAGCTGGCCGACGCGGACTTCCAGACCATCGAGACGTCGATGACCGAGGGCCACCCGTGCTTCGTGGCCAACAACGGTCGGCTCGGCTTCGGCGTCGACGAATACCACAGGTACGCCCCGGAGGCCGCCGCCCCGGTCCGGCTGGAGTGGCTCGCCGCGCACCGGGACCACTCGACGTTCAGCAGCGCCGCCGACCTCGACTACGACACGCTCATCGAGGGCGAGCTGGACGCCGAGACCCGCGCCCGGTTCGCGGCCACGATGGCCGACCTCGGTCTGGACCTCGCCGACTACCACCTGATCCCGGCGCACCCGTGGCAGTGGTGGAACAAGCTCGCGGTCACCTTCGCCGGGGAGTTGGCCGCCCGCCGGCTGGTGCACCTCGGCCCAGGGCCGGACGTCTACCTCGCCCAGCAGTCCATCCGCACCTTCTTCAACGTCACCGCGCCGCACCGGCACTACGTGAAGACCGCGTTGTCGGTGCTGAACATGGGATTCATGCGGGGGTTGTCGGCCGCGTACATGGCGGCCACCCCGGCGATCAACGACTGGCTGGCGGACCTGATCGCGCACGACGAGGTGCTTACCGGCACCGGTCTGAGCGTCATCCGGGAGCGGGCCGCCGTGGGTTACCGGCACCGGCAGTACGAGGCGGCGACCGAGCGCACCTCCCCGTACCGGAAGATGTTTGCCGCCCTGTGGCGGGAGAGCCCGGTGGTCGACCTGAAACCGGGGCAGCGCCTGTCCACGATGGCCGCGCTGCTGCACGTGGACCGCGACGGCGGCTCGCTGGCGGCGGCGCTGATCGCCCGGTCCGGGTTGGCGCCCGAGGTCTGGCTGCGCCGCTACCTGGACGCCTACCTGACCCCGCTGCTGCACAGCTTCTACGCCCACGACCTGGCCTTCATGCCGCACGGTGAGAACGTCATCCTGGTCCTCGACGAGCACGACACCGTCGAACGGGTCATCTTCAAGGACATCGCCGAGGAGATCGCGGTGCTGAGCGCCGACGTCGAGCTGCCCGCCGAGGTGGAGCGGATCCGGGTCGACGTGCCCGACGACACCAAGCTGTTGACCATCTTCACCGACGTGGTGGACTGCTTCCTGCGCCACCTCAACGCGGTGCTCGTCGAGGCCGGTGTGCTCGCCGAGGACGACTTCTGGCGTACCGTCGCGGCCTGCGCCGCCGACTACTTCGACAGGGTGCCGCAGCTGGCCGAGCGGGTCCGCCACTACGACCTGTTCGCCCCGGAGTTCACGCTGTCCTGCCTCAACCGGCTCCAGCTGCGCGACAACCAGCAGATGATCGACCTGGCCGACCCGTCGGCGGCGCTCCAGTTCGTCGGCACCCTGGTCAACCCCCTCGCCGCCCACGCACCGACCCGCTGACCATGATCGGGTCTGGTCAGGCTGCTGGCGTGGGCGCTTGTCGCTGCCGGAGGGCTGCCCGGCTGAGTCGCCGGACGTCCGGCTGAGCCGGGCTCAGCCGGTCGTTTCGGGGCTCTCGGCGGTGCCGGCGCGCTGGAACGCCCGCGCCAACCGGGCCAGGTCGAAGCTCTCGAAGTGCTGCAGGAAGCGGCGGCGGACGGAGTTCAGATGACTGGGCCAGGCCTCCTCCAGTCGGGCGAATCCCGCTTCGGTGAGCACGGCGTTCCAGCCGCGCGCGTCCTGGGCGCAGCGCTCCCGCCTGACCAGGCCCTGCGTCTCCAGCCGGATGATGGTGCGGGTCATGCCGCTGAGCGAGAGGTAGCAGGCCGCGGCGAGCTCGTTCATCCGCATCCGCCGCCCCGGTGCCTCGGATAGGTTCATCAGGGCGGTGTATTCGGTGAGCGGTAGCTGACGGTCACCGACCATGTCGGCATCGATCGCGCGGGGCAGCACGTGCATCACCTGGCCCAGGGCGCGGACCAGGGCCTCCTCGTTGGGGTTGAGGGGCTGCGGAGGTTCTGCGGCGGGGCTGGACATCCTCATATCATACTTGCTTGATTGAGCAAATGCTTACCCAGAGTGTGACAGTGGCCATGGACAGAACATTTGCTTGACCAAGCAATGACCGGTTAGCGTCGGCTGGTCAGCCCACGTACCGAGGAAAGGCGCCACCATGACCAGGATCGGGATCATTCTCGGCAGCACCCGCCCGGGGCGTAACGGTGAAGCCGTTGCCCGCTGGGTGCTCGAGATCGCCAAGCAGCGCTCCGACGCGGAGTACGAGCTCGTCGACCTGCTCGACTACCAGCTGCCGCACCTCGACGAGGCGTACCCGCCGTCGATGGGCCAGTACACCCAGCCGCACACGCTGCGCTGGGCCGAGACGATCGCCTCCTACGACGGGTTCATCATCGTCACCCCCGAGTACAACCACTCGACCTCGGGTGCCCTGAAGAACGCTATCGACTTCCTCTACGCCGAGTGGAACAACAAGGCCGTCGGCTTCGTCAGCTACGGCTCGGTCGGCGGCGCGCGGGCCGTGGAGCACCTGCGGTTGATCTCCGGCGAGCTGCAGATGGCCGACGTGCGTTCGCAGGTCGCGCTCTCGCTCTTCACCGACTTCGAGAACTTCAGCGTCTTCAAGCCCAACCAGTTCCAGCAGGACGCGCTGACCACCACCCTCGACCAGGTGGTCGCCTGGAGCACCGCGCTCGCGCCGCTGCGCCAGGCCTGATCGTTTTCGAACTGCCGCAGCCGGCCGCGGGAGGATCCCGCGGCCGGCTCACCTCGCGACGCGTTGCCCACTACCCTCATCGTGATGAGCCGATCCGCCCACGCTGGCCGGCCGCCGCTGTGGCGGGACCGCACCTTCGGCACCTACTGGGTCGCCCAGTCGCTCTCCGCGGCCGGTGACTCGTTCGCCTACCTGGCGGTGCCCCTCCTCGTGCTCCAGGCGACCGGGTCGGTGGCGCAGATGGGCCTGCTCACCGCCGTCGCGGGGGCGGCGTCAGTCGTCGCCGGAATTTTCGGCGGGGTGCTTGTCGACAGGTACGACCGCCGCACCCTGATGATCGTGGCGGACCTGGCACGGCTGGTGCTCTACGCCCTGGTGCCACTGGCCTGGCTCATCGGCCCGCAGGTCTGGCTGCTCTTCGTCGTCCTGCCGATCTGCGAGGCGGCCGGCATGGTGTTCCAGGTCGCCGCGGTGACCGCGGTCCGCAACCTGGTCGACTCCGACCGGATCACCGAGGCCAACGGCCGGTTGCAGGCGACGTACGCGGCGGCGGCCGTCCTCGGGCCGCTGCTCGCCGGCGTGGTGTCGGCCCGCTTCGGCCCGGCGCTCGCCATCGCCGTGAACGCGGCGAGCTTCGCCCTCTCGGCAACCGGTCTGTGGCTGATCCGGCTGCGATCCGTGCCGGCCGGTGCCGCCGCGCCGGCGGCCCGGGAGCGGCCACTCGCCGAGTTCCTGGCCGGGGCGCGGTTCCTGTGGCGGCAGCCCGTGCTGCGGGCACTCACCGTCCTGTTGTCGGTGTTCATCTTCCTGACCTACGGCTTCACCGACGTGCTGATCTACCACGTCACCCACGACCTCGGCGGCTCCGAGGGCACCGTCGGCGTGGTGCTCGGCCTGGCCGCGCTGGGCACGGTCGCCGGTGCGCTGCTGGTGGCCCCGCTACGGCGCCGTCGTGGCTTCGGCGCGACCTGGATCGGCGCGCACGCCGTCTGCGGGTTCGCGGTGGCGGGCGTCGGCCTGGCGACGAGCGTGCCAGCGGCCACCGCGTTGACCGGTGTGTACCTGTGCTGTCTCAGCATCGGCGGGATCTGCTCGATGTCGCTACGCCAGGAAATCACCCCCGATCACCTGCTCGGCCGTGTGACGTCGGCGTTCTGGAGCACGCACTACGCCCTCGGTCCGGCCGGGGCGGTCGTGCTGACCTGGGCCGCCGCGCGGTTCGGGGTCGCTGCCGTCACCCTGGCGGCGGGCGCGGGATGCCTGCTGGTGGCGGTCGCCGGCCTGTTCACCCCGGTCCGCCGCGCGGGCGCGGAGCCGGCGGTGCCGCAGCCTGGAGTCCGCGTCTCCCCGGCCGCCGGCACCGCTGGTGGTTGAGGCCCTGTCGAGCTGATGTCGCAGACGATTCACCTGGCGGAGGCGATTGTTCTGGCGGCGGCGATTCACGTGGCGGAGGCGATTCATCTGGCGGAGCCGATTCGGTCGGCGCGACGGGCAGCCGATTCGTTTACGACATCAGCTCCAAAGGACCCGACCACCGCCATGCGGCCCGAGCGGGAGCCCCGTTCAGAACTCCTGGTACATCACGTGCAGGCCGACCCGGCCGAGAGTGGGGTGCCGGAACGCGCCCGGCACCGTGCCGATCACCGTGAAGCCCTCCCGCCGGTACAACTCCACCGCCGACCGGTTGCTCTGCGCGACGGCGTTGAACTGCATTCCCGCGTACCCCTGGTGGCGGGCCCAGGCCAGGGCGTCGCGACACAGCGCGGTGCCGAACACCCGCCCGCCCTCCACCGCGACGACGGTCCGACCCGGCGCCGCCTCGACCCAGATGGCGTACGACTGCTCGGCGGTCATCGCCGGGTCGTAGGTGAACGTCTCCTGCGCCCGGATCACCTCCTCGGTGATCGGCCACACCTGCGACCAGTCCTGGTCGACGAACTCCCGAATCAGCACCGGGGGAGGTTAAGTCCGCGACAGTCCCCGGACAATCGGTTAACCCTGGGTGCATCCGAGCGGCGTCCCCGGTGCGAAGCATGGGTCGTGACGAGACGTCACGGATCCGTCGCTTCGACGAAAGGCCCGTTGATGAAGATCGCACGACTCGCCGCCAGGATGGCGGTGGGCGCCATGGCCACCGCGCTGGCCACCACGGCCATCGCCGTGCCGGCCGCCCAGGCGACCGGCAAGGCCAAGCCGCTCGGCACGACCTCACTCGCCGAGGTGCTCACGAAGGACACCAGCGGCTTCGACCGCAACTCCCGGGACTTCGACGTCCTGACCGCGGCCGTGCTGGCCGTGCTGGAGGCCAAGCCGAACTCGCCGGTCAAGGTGCTCACCGACGGCACTGTGGCACTGACCGCGTTCATCCCCACCGACGCGGCCTTCCAGCAGTTGGTACGCGAGATCACCGACGCGAAGAAGCTGCCGAGCGAGAGCGCGGCCTTCACCGCCGTCGCCGGGCTCGGCATCGACACCGTCGAATCGGTGCTGCTCTACCACGTGGTGCCCGGCGCCACGATCGACCGCAAGACCGCGGTCCGCGCCGACGGCACGGACCTGAGCACCGCGCTCGGCTCGACCGTCGAGGTCGACGTGCGCACCTACCTGTACATCTTCCGCCAGGTGCGGCTGATCGACGCCGACACCAACGACCGGGACGCCCGCGTCGTCACCTTCGACGTCAACAAGGGCAACCGGCAGATCGCACACTCGGTGGACCGGGTGCTGCGCCCGATCGACCTGCCCTGACCGGGGGCGGGTGGCGTCCGACCCCGCGTCGGGCGCCACCCGCGCCGGCCGTCAGTCCGAGCCGAGCGCGGCGACCTCCTGGTCGAGCAGCTCGGCCAGTCGCGCGTGCCGCCCCGGGTGGCTGTGCACTGTCATGCCACGGCTGGGCATCTCCGCAGTCATCAGCAGGTACAGGTGCAGCCGGTACAGACCCAACCGGTGGTGCGCCGAGGCGTCCAGCAGCAGCGGCTCGGCGGACGCGGAGCGGTAGCCGCGCAGCAACGGATGCTCCGGCTCGTCCTCGGCGCGGCGAAAGAGCAGCGGCGAGACCAGGTCCAGCAGCGGATCGCCGTACAGGAACCGCTCACCGTCCACCAGGCCGGACAGCCGCAGCCGACCGTCGGAGTCGGGCTCGGCCAGCACGTTGCCGTCCCAGCAGTCGAAGTGCAGCAGCGCCGGGCGGCGTACCTCGTCCAGCACGTCGGCGTGCCGATCCACCAGCGCGTGCAGGTGCTGCGGCGTGAACGGCAGTCGCACGTTCCAGTCGGTCGCGTCGGCGAGCAACGCGTCGAGCATCGCCGTGAACGCCGCCCGCCAGGTCGCCCCACCGGCCCGGTCGTCGTCGTACCCGAACCGGTCGCCGGTGACCCGGTGCAACGCGGCGAGGGCCGCGCCGAGGTCGGCGCGCACCGGGCCGTCGTCGACCGCCGGGTCGGCACCGGCAAGCTCGGACAGGGACCGGCCGGGCAGCATCCTGGTGACCAACCACTCGCCGTACGCGGGGTCGGTGCCGTGCCGCAACACCGACGGTACGGGCACCTGCGGGGCGTGTTCCGCGACGAGCCGGAAGTATCGCGCCTCGGCGGCACAGAGCCCCTGCTCGTAGCGCAGCAGCGGCGTCCCGGGCGGCGGGGCGAGTTTCAGCACCACCCGGCGGTCGTCGTCGAGGTGTGCCCACCAGACCGTCGCGTACCCGCCGCCGGCCAGCGGTCCGGCGTCCCGGACCCGGGTGTGCGGGCCGAACGACGCGCGGAGCAGGTACGCCACGTCGTCGCCGGTGAGCGGACGCTGCGTGGGACTGACGCCGGTCATGAGTCGGCCTCAGCGCGGCGGGCGCGCGGCGCGGCGCCGGCGCTCACCCGGGCGGCGGGCGGGACGGGACCGGCGGTGTCCCTGCGGACCAACTCGGCGGGGAGCACCTCGACGCGCGGGGCCGGACCCTCGGCGTCGAGCACCAGGGACATCGCCCGGACTCCCATGTCGACGAGCGGCAGCCGCACAGTGGTCAGCGCCGGGGTGACGTCCCTGGCGATCGGCATGTCGTCGAATCCCAGCACGGAGATCTGCTGCGGCACGGCCAGGCCACGTGCCCGCAGGGTGGCGAGCGCCCCGATGGCCATCGAGTCGTTGAGGGCCACTATCGCGGTCAGCTCCGGGTCGGCGTCGAGCAGCCGGGCGGTCGCCTCGGCGCCACCGTCGCGGTCGAACTCGGCGTACCGGATGCGCCGTTCCGGCAGGTCCCGGCCCTGCTCGGCGAGGGCCTGCCGCAGTCCGGCCAGGCGGTCGGTAGTGGTGGTCAGGATGCGCGGGCCGGCGACCACACCGATCGTCCGGTGCCCCAGCCCGCACAGCTCCCGTCCGGCGAGGTATCCGCCGGCCCGGTTGTCCGGCATCACCGCGTCGCCTGAGTGTTCGTGCCTGCCGATCACCGCCACCCGCCCGCCGGTGGCCTCGTACGCGGCGAGTTTCTCGTTGAGCTGCCGGGTGAACGCCTCGTCGTGGTAGCCGGACCCGGCCAGGATCAGCGCCGCCACCTGGTGGCCGCGCAACAGCTCCACGTACTCCAGTTCGCGGTCCGGATCGCGGTAGCTGTTGCAGATCATCAGCAGCCGGCCCCGGTCGGTGGCGACGCGTTGCAGGCCGCGGGTGATCTCGGCGAAGTACGGGTCGGAGACGTCGTGCACGATCACGCCGACCGCACTGCGGTGCGAGCGGGCCAACAGCTGAGCGTGGGCGTTCGGCACGTACTGCAACTCGGCGACGGCGGCGAGCACCCGCTCCCGCAGATCGTCGGTCACCGGTTTGCTGCTGCCGTTGATCACTCGGGAGGCGGTGGCGGGAGAGACGCCCGCTCGACGGGCCACATCGGACAGGGTCGCCATGGCCCGCCCCCCTCGGTCTGTTGACGGCGTTTCGCCGTGCCGGCTAGCGTCACGGTACCGCAGAGAAAGCCCTTTCCCGCCGGGAGGCCCGGCCAGTTCCGACCGCTTCGCGGCCCCGCTGCCCGACGTGGGGCGCTGCTTCACAAGGCTGTGCGGCGGTGTGGCCGCCAACCACCGAGCGCGGCTCGGCACGACCAGCACGACGGAAGGAGCACCATGACCCGCAGGTCGATCGGCATCATCGTCAACGGCGTGACCGGACGGATGGGCTACCGGCAGCACCTCGTCCGCTCGCTGCTGGCCATCCGCGAGTCCGGTGGTGTGACGATGGCCGACGGTACGACCATCTGGCCGGAACCGGTCCTGGTCGGGCGCAACGAGACGAAGCTCCGGGAACTCGCCGAACGGCACGGGCTTACCGACTGGACGACCGACCTGACCTCGGCGCTGGCCCGCGAGGACGTCGAGATCTACTTCGACGCCCAGGTCACCCAGCAGCGGGAGAAGGCGATCCGGCGGGCCATCGAGGCAGGCAAGCACATCTACACGGAGAAGCCCCTCGCCGAGGACACCGCCGCCGCGCTGGACCTGGCCCGGGCCGCGGACGCGGCAGGCCTACGCACCGGCGTCGTGCAGGACAAGCTGTTCCTGCCCGGTCTGCGCAAGCTCAAGCGTCTGATCGACGGCGGCTTCTTCGGCCGGATCCTCTCGGTGCGCGGCGAGTTCGGCTACTGGGTCTTCGAGGGCGACTGGCAGCCCGCTCAGCGTCCGTCGTGGAACTACCGGGCCGAGGACGGCGGCGGCATCACGTCCGACATGTTCCCGCACTGGCACTACGTGCTTGAGGAGCTGTTCGGCCGGGTGAACGCGGTCTCGTGCGTGACCGCCACGCACGTGCCCGAGCGGGTCGACGAGGACGGCCGCACCTACGCGGCCACCGCCGACGACGCCGCGTACGCGGTCTTCGAACTCGACGGCGGCATCATCGCCCAGATCAACTCGTCGTGGGGCGTGCGCGTGTACCGCGACGAGCTTGTGGAGTTCCAGGTCGACGGCGTCGAGGGCAGCGCCGTGGCCGGGTTGCGCACCTGTCGCGTGCAACACCGTGCGGTCACCCCGAAGCCGGTGTGGAACCCGGATCTGCCGGCCACCGAGGACTTCCGGGCCCAGTGGGCCGAGGTGCCCGACAACGAGGAGTTCGACAACGGTTTCAAGGTGCAGTGGGAGGCGTACCTGCGGCACGTCGTGGCGGGTGAGCCGTTCCGGTGGGACTTCCTGGCCGGTGCCCGCGGCGTGCAGCTCGCCGAGTTGGGGCTGCGCTCGGCCCGCGAGGGTCGCCGCGTCGAGGTGCCGGAGCTGCGGCGGTGAGCGCGAGGAGTGAGCCGGGGTTGCGAGCCCCGCAGTCGCGAACGAAAGGTGGCTCGGTGAGCGTCGAGGTGGCGCTGCCGGGCGGGCGACGGCACCGGCTGGCCGGGGGCGGTGGGTTCGCCCGGCCGGACGCGCCGGCGCGGAGCCGGATCGCGTACGCCGCCGCGCACGTGGTCGCCGACCCGAACGCGGAGAACGTGCCGGGTGCCCCGGCGGCGGTGGACTGGACCAGCACGCTCGCGTTCCGCCGGCACCTGTGGTCGTACGGGCTGGGGGTCGCCGAGGCGATGGACACCGCCCAGCGGGGGATGGGGCTTGACTATCCGGCCACCCGGGAGCTGATCCGGCGCAGCGCCGCAGAGGCCCGCGCGGTGGGCGGGCGGATCGTCGCCGGGGTCGGTACGGATCAGCTGCCACCCGGGCCGGCGACCCTGTCGGCGATCACCGCCGCGTACACCGAGCAGCTCGGCGACGTCCGCGCGGCCGGCGCCCGGCCGGTGCTGATGTGCAGCCGGCACCTGGCCGCCGCCGCCCGCGGCCCGCAGGACTACCTCCGGGTGTACGACGAGCTGCTGACCGCCGCCGACGGGCCGGTGCTGCTGCACTGGCTGGGCCCGATGTTCGACAGGGCGTTGACCGGTTACTGGGGTGCTGTGGACCTGGACGTGGCCGCTGACACGGTCATCGAGCTGATCACGGCGCACGGGTCGAAGGTGGACGGGATCAAGGTGTCGTTGTTGGACGCCGGCCGGGAGGTCGCGCTGCGCCGCCGGTTGCCGGAAGGGGTGCGCCTCTACACCGGTGACGACTTCCACTACCCGGAGCTGATCCGGGGCGACGGGTCGGGTCACTCGGAGGCGCTGCTCGGGGTGTTCGCGGCCATCGCGCCGGCCGCCGCCGCCGCGTTGGCCGCCCTGGACCGGGGGGACCTGACGGCGTACGACGAGATCTTCGCGCCGACGGTGCCGCTGGCCCGGCACCTGTTCGCGGCGCCGACCTGGCACTACAAGACGGGGATCGTGTTCCTGGCCTGGCTGGCCGGGCACCAGGACAACTTCACAATGGTCGGTGGTGCCCAGTCCGGCCGGTCCGCAGCGCACCTGGCGACCCTGCTCGTCCTGGCCGACCGGGCCGGGTTGCTGCCCGACGCCGAGCTGGCCGCGGCCCGCGCCCGGTCCTTCTTCACTGTGGCGGGAGTGGCGCAGTGAGCGCCGGCCCATTATCGCGTGCCGGCGTCGAGCAGCTGCGCCGCTTCTCGTTCAACCAGGCCACCGCCATGCGCTGGCCGTTGCCGGAGGTGGTGGCCGGCTGTGTGGCGGCCGGGGTGCCGGGCATCGGGTTGTGGCGTGAGCCGGTCGCCGAGTACGGGCTGGCCCGTTCGGCGAAGCTGGTCCGCGACGCCGGCCTCACCGTCACCTCGCTGTGCCGGGGTGGCTTCTTCTCCGCCGACGACTGGCGCGTCGACAACCTGCGAGCCATCGAGGAGGCGGCCATCCTCGGTGCCCCGGAGTTGGTGCTGGTGTCCGGTGGGCTGCCGCCGGGCAGCCGGGACGTCGACGGCGCCCGTCGTCGGGTCGCCGACGCGATCGCTGAGCTGGCCCCGCACGCCGAGGCGGCCGGGGTGCGGCTGGCGATCGAGGCGCTGCACCCGATGTTCGCCGCCGACCGCTGCGTGATCGCCACCCTGGGTCAGGCGCTGGACATCGCCGAGCGGTTCGACCCGTCGGTGGTCGGCGTGGTCGTGGACGCGTACCACGTCTGGTGGGACGACACGGTGTACGCGCAGATCGCCCGGGCCGGCGAGTGGATCGCCGCGTTCCAGGTCTGCGACTGGGTGACGCCGCTGCCGCAGGGGGTGCTGCTCGGCCGGGCGTTGCCCGGTGACGGCTGCATCGAGCTGCGTCGGCTGCGCGAGGCGGTGGACGCGGCCGGGTACGCCGGCCCGATCGAGGTGGAGGTCTTCTCCGCCGAGGTGTGGGCGCGTCCGGGCGCGGAGGTGCTGGACGCGGCGATCACCGGCTACCTGCGCCACGTTGTCTGAGCCTGCCGAACGGAGTGGGCCAGCTGCGGTCGGCGGACGGCGGTGGGCAGGGAGACGCCGACCGTCGGGCGGGCGACCTCGACCGCCCTACTCGGCTGGCCCACCCGGGGCGCGCGAGCCGTACGCCGGGCCGAACACCACAAGCAACGCCAGGTCCTCGGTCACCTCGTCGAACCGGTGCTCCTCGCCAGCCGGCACGAAGATCACCGAACCCGGGCCGACCTCGGCCGCGCCGTCCGGGGTCACGATCCGGGCCCGCCCGGTGGTGACCACGTAGATCTCGTCCTCGGTGTGCGGGCGCTGACCGTCCCGACCGCCCGCCGGGATGCAGTACGTCCCCACCGACAGGTCCGGCACTCTCAGCTGTTCGACCCAGTCGCTGGTGGTCCCGGCGGGTGCGGTCCACCGGCCCGCGCCTTCGATGATCAGCATGGCGGAAGCCTAGTGCCGCATCGGCGGTCGGCAAACCGTCGGCGGCCCGGGTTCGTTGGCGCACTGCCGTCGACCGGCGGGCGGGCCCGCCGCGGGGGAGGTGCCGGCGCGGGCCGCCAGGGGTTCCCGCCCTGCTCCGGGCGGCATCGGCAAAACATGATCTAGGCGCGGCCGACAGAACGTGATCTTATACGCACCAGCGATCCGTAACACCGTGCAAACCATCGATTAACCGTCGGCGGCTTAGGTGGGGGAGCGCTCCCATGAGCGGATCGTGATCGAGGAACAGCTCCACAAGGGAGCCATCGAAAGGAGCCTCGTGGCTACAGGCACGAGCGGAAAAAGGCTGCGACGACTAGCGATACCGACGCTTGTCGTAGCGCTGATCACCGGCACCACCGGGGTCGCGGGATCGGCGTCGGCAGCCCCCGCAGGGGCGGCGGGCAACGGCAGCGGCAGCGGCGGCTACTTCACCGCCGGGCAGGACAAGAAGGTCACCCTGACCGACGGGGCCGACCGTCGACCCGACGGCCGGAACGCAGCAGCCCAACGGGGTACGGCCGACGCGACAGGTGCGGGCATGTACGTCGTCGAGCTGGTTGAGGACCCGCTCACCGCGTACGCCGGCGGGGTGTCCGGGCTGGCGCGGACCCGTCCGGAGGCGGGCCACCGACTGGACGTGACGTCGGCACCCTCGCGGGCCTACCGGGGACACCTCGACGCGCAGCGTACGGCCGTCGCGGCCGCCGCCGGGGTCACCGTCAACGCGGTATACACCACCGCCTTCAACGGATTCTCCGCGAAGCTGACCGCCGAGCAGGCGGCCACCCTGCGGGCGGACAAGCGCGTCCGCGCGGTGACCGCCTCGCGGGCCCTCGGCACCAGGACACCGCCGCCCTCGGCGCCGTCGACAGCGCCGACTCCCGGTGCTCCGGCCGCCACCGCCCCGGCCGCCCCGGAGCGCCAGCCGGCGGGAGGTCCCGCCGGCAAGCCGGCCACACCCGGCCCCGGTACCGGCGCGGGCATGGTGATCGGTGTCCTGGACACCGGCATCTGGCCGGAGAGCGCGTCGTTCGCCAAGACGATGCCGGCTCCCTCGACCTGGCACGGCACCTGCCAGACCGGTGTCGCCTTCGTGGCCGAGCACTGCAACGGCAAGATCCTCGGCGCGCGGTACTTCGCTGACAGCTGGCTCGCGGGCGGCGGTTCCGTGCCCGAGGGCGAGGTCCTGTCGCCCCGCGACATGTCCGGGCACGGCACGCACACCGCCTCCACGGCGGCCGGTCTGCCGATCCCGAACGTCACAATCGACGGTCGGCGCTTCGGCCCCGTCTCCGGGGTGGCGCCGGACGCCCAGATCGCCGTCTACAAGGTGCTCTGGAGCGGCATGGGCTACGACGCCGACATCATCGCCGGCATCGACGCCGCCGTCGCCGACGGCGTGCAGGTCCTGAACTTCTCGATCGGCAGCGACCTCGGCGACTGGGAGGCCAACACCCCGATCGGCATCGCCTTCCTCAACGCCACACTGGCCGGAGTCTTCGTGGCGGCGTCCGCCGGCAACACCGGCATCGTGAGCGGGGCGATCAGCAACGCGGCGCCGTGGGTGACCACTGTCGGCGCGGCGGTGACCAACCTCGACGAGGCGACGGTCAAGCTCGGTGACGGCACGAAGCTCGTGGGCGGGTCGCTCGACGCGCTGCCCGGTGGTGACGCGCGGCCGATGGTCTTCGGCGAGCAGGCCGGGTCACCGGATCTGGGTGCGGTCTACTGCGAGCCGGGCAGCCTCGACCCCGCCAAGATCAAGGGCAAGGTGGTCGCCTGCGCGCTGTCCGACATGTTCGGTTCGGCCGCCGAGATCAAGGCCAAGGGCGGCGCGGCGATGGTGGTGTTCGAGCCGACCGGCAACTACCGGATCAACTCGATCTTCAACTTCCCGGTCGTCTACCTGCCGACCGAGAAGCAGGCCGGCACGCTGTTCAACTACCTGATGCGCCACCCGACCGACGCGCGGGTGTCCCTGCGCAGCGGCGGTGACGGCTCCAGCGTCCCCGGCGTGCCAAGCGTCGCGGACTTCTCCTCCACCGGCCCGGACAAGGTGACCCTCGGCGTGCTGAAGCCGGACCTGGTCGCGCCGGGTTCGGACATCATCGCCGCGGTCTCCCCGGCGGGCAACTTCGGGCGGAACTACGACGCGTACTCCGGCACCTCGATGGCCTCGCCGTACGTGGCCGGCGCGGCGGCGGTGCTGCGTGCCGCGCACCCGGACTGGTCGCCGGGTGCGGTCGCCTCGGCGCTGCGGACCACCGCGACCGACACTGTCGGCACCAGCAGCCCGCTCGACCAGGGCAGTGGTTTCATCAACCTGGCCGGCGCCACCGACCCCGGCCTGGTCATCCAGCCGACGGCGGCGGACCTGGTCGCGTTCAGCGAGACGGCCGTGCCGGACGGCAAGGAACTCAACCTGCCGGCCATCTCGTTGCGTGAGTACGACGGGACCCGCCCGGTGACCCTCACCCGCACCCTGACCAACGTGGGTAAGGCGAAGGAAACCTACCACTCCTCGGTGTCCGGTCTGCCCGGCATGAAGGTCACCGTGACGCCGGCGTCGGTGACGTTGGCACCCGGCAGGTCCGCGACGGTGACCATCACGTTGCGCCGGGTCAGTGCGCCCTGGGACCGGTACGTGACCGGTTCGATCGGCTGGCGCGGCAAGGCCCACAGCGCCCGCATCCCGGTCGCCGCCCGGCCATGGGGGATCATGCCCCGGCCGTACGGTGACGACGGCGAGGAGTTCGGCCGGATGACAAACGGTGCGTTCGGCTCGATCCAGCCGGGCTTCACCGGAGCGCTCGCCGGTCGCAGCACCGGTTACACGCCGATGCAGCGCTCGTCGCACTCGATGCCGGCCGGCGTCTACGGCGGCGTGTTCGACCCGGCCGCCACCGGAGTGAAGAAGTTCGACCTCACGGTGCCGACGAACACCGCCGGCATCATCGTCGAAGCCAACACCGACGACCCGAACACGAACCTGGACCTCTACCTGTACAAGGGCGACACCCTGATCTACAGCAGTGACAGGTACTGGACCAGCACGGAGCAGGCGTACAAGTTCCTGCCCGAGCCGGGGCGCTACACCGCGTACGTGTTCGCGCAGTTCCCCGGTGCGCCGGTCGTCGACTTCCAGTTCGGTCACGCGATCATCGGGCGGGACGCGAAGTATTCGGCCGCCACGCTGACGCTGCCGTCCAGGGCGGAGCGCGGTGCGACGCAGGGATTCACGCTCAAGCCGAACAAGCCGCTGCCCGAGGGCGACTTCTGGTCGTACACGGAGTTGAACACCAACGCCGCGACACCACCTGCGTCGCGCTCAGTGAGTGGCCGCCGAGCGCGAAGAAGTCGTCATCGAGCCCGATGTCGGTGACACCCGTGACGTCGCGCC
>NZ_JBEZFA010000026.1:0-109086 GCF_040649215.1 Micromonospora sp. NPDC049044
GAGAAGGGTGTTGATGTCTGTCGTCACAAACGGATCATCAACACCCTTCGCTGCGTCCGCAGCCCCGCCCTGACTTAGGACTTACTCGTCTAGGGCTGGACGTCGTTGGAAAAGCTGATCCGGATCCCCGTGTTGCGGTATCCGGCGCGACGGAAAGCGGCAGCCATGGGCGTGTTGCCCATGTCGGTGGTGGCGGTGATGTGCGACTCCCCGTTGGTGGCGTGCAGGCGGGTGATCTCGGCGAGCACCTCGTCCACGTAGCCACGCCCGCGGAACTCCGGCACCACCCCGAGATAGCCGACGTTCACGTTGTACGAGGTCGCGGAGGGAATCGCCATGCCCACCACCTCGCCCTCGCGCGTGTGGGCGATCCGCCACCACTCCCGCCTACCCGGCGCCCGGAGATAGAAGTCCATCTCCTCGCGCGCTGTCGCGTCCACGCCCTTGGCGGCCAGGTTCGCACGGGTCTGGGCGTCCAGGCTGCCCTCGGCGATTCTCTTGAACACCGCGAGAAACTCCTCGTCGGAGGCCTCGGCGAACCGCAGCCTGCCGGCCGCCGGGGGCACCCCGTCGGCGGGCGCCCACTCGAACTGCAACCGCTCCACCTCCCGAGTGAGGCCCGCCGCGTACGCCGCCGCCCGCCGCCACTCCACGGCCGTCGAGGTGGCCGAGTCGTCGCGCCAGTCACCGGTGACCTTGATCCGGTACTGCACCGGCTCTGGGAACCCGGCCAGCGCGGCCCTGATCAGCTCGGCCGCGACGGCGGCACGGTCGCCCACGGCCGGGTCCACGTCGAGGCAGTCGAGCGCTACCGGATGCGGGCTACCCTTCGGCCCCCACCACAATGCCCGTCCCACGACCTGACCGTCGTGCTCGGCGATCCAGGTCCATTCCGGCCGGTACATGTCCTCGGCCAGATCGGCCAGGTAACGGTCGGCGGGGATCCACCCGACAGGCTCGGCGACGAGCCATCGGGTCACGCGGTCGAGGTCTGCGGAGGCAGCAGCGCGGTAAGTGATCATCCGCAGAGGCTAGCGAGACCAGCACCACGACTGTACGGGTCGACGGGTCGTGCGGCCCTCGTTCTGATCTAGAGCTCGAACGAATGCAGTACGACATCCCTGTGCTGCTCTGGTGGTGGACGACGAGCGGTGAACCGGTTGGCCATCCAGACAGTGGTCGCCAGGGCATCGTCGATGCCCTGGCGACCGATCGTCGCTGTTCGCTCTGGTCAGGAGACGCTGCCGGTGACCGACGTGCCGGACTTCGTCAGGCGGTACGTGATCTGGGTGCCGCTCCAGAAGTGGAACGTGAGCGTGACCGGGCCGTCGTTGACCTCGGCGAAGAACTCCGGCTTCAGGATGATGGTGTTCGTGGCGTAGTCCGGCTGGAAGGTGCTCCAGAACTCCTTGTACGAGGTCCAGTTGGCCGGCCCGGCGGGACTGCCGTCGGCGTACTTAGCCTCCATGGTCGCGAGTTGGTCGCCGCGGAACTGGGTGGGGATGCTGAATGAGGTGGTGGTGCCCGTGGCCGCGGCCTGCGTCGGCGGGTCGTAGGAGATGACGCTGATGGGCCAGGGCACCCCCTGCGAGAAGTGCACTTCGAGGTTGGCGTTGACGCCCGGGGCACGGTTGCCGACCAGCCGGGTCAACGCAGAACTGGTGAGGGTAAGCGTGTCGCCGGCGACAGTGTAGTCGGTGCCGCTGGTCAGCACGGTGCTGCCCTGCCGCAGACTCCGGAACGAGGCCCCGTTGAGGTTCAGGGTGAGGGACTTGCTGGTGATGGTGCCGGTACGGCGTACGTAGATCTGGTCCGACGACGCGGTCGCCGACCGGGTGGTCCAACTCGCCTTCATCAGTGCGTACAGGCCGGGGTCGCGCCACTGGAGGTCGGTGCGGTTGAGGAACGACCCGGCGTCCCAGAGCATGGTGGTGAATTTTCTGGTCCGGGCCTGGTAGCCGACCGCCTCGAAGAACTTGAGCACTTCGCCGCGCTCGATGATTCCGGGCCGGGTGTAGTCGTAGGCGAGCAGGGCCCACTCGCCGACGATCACCGGGATACCCTTGGCGACGAAGGCGGCGTGCACCCGGTCGAAGCTCTGGAGCAGATCCTGCTCGACGTTCGTGTCGTAGCGGATGCCACCGGCGATGTTCGCGCTGAACGGCCAGTACCCGTAGAAGTGGACGGTAGCCGCGATGTTCCTGTCGCCAAGCTGGCTGATCGTGGTCGCCAACGCGTCGAGCTGGGCCTGGTTGGAGTTGGTGTTCAGGGTGGGCAGCACAAGCAGCCGGGTGGCGTTGTTCCCACCGGACTGGCGTAGGAGCCGCACGAACGCGACGTTCAGTTCGCGCAGCACCTCGTCGCTCTGGGCGTCACCGGACGTGCCGGCGAACTGCGGTTCGTTGATGCTCTCGAAGGTGAGCTTCGCCGAGTGACCGCGGAACGTGGCGGCGATCTGGGTCCACAGGGCTGTGTAACGGTTCATGACGTTCGTGCGGTCACCGGGATAGCCGTTGATCCACTGCCAGGAATCGTGATGCAGGTTGACCAGCACGTAGAGGTTCTCCGCGAGCGCCCAGTCGACCACCTGCCGGACACGGCTCAACCAGGCCGCGTCGATCGTGTACGCAGGGGCAGGACCGTGGTGGTTGCTCCAGGTCACCGGGATGCGGATGCTGTTGTAGCCCTGTGCCTTCACCTGGTGTAGCAGCGCCTGGGTCACCAGTGGGTTGCCCCAGGCGGTCTCGTCCGGGATGGCGTCCATGGTGTTGCCCAGGTTCCAGCCGGGCTGCATCGCCGCCACCGTGGCCATGGCGTCGCCGCCGGCCGGCGGCGGATCGGTCGGGGTGGGGGTCAGGGTCGGTGTCGGCGTGGGTGTCGGTGTCTCGGCCACTCGGCCGGTGCAGGTGACCCCGTTGAGGGCGAACGACGTCGGTGCGGTGTTACCGCCGGTCCACGACCCGTTGAAGCCGAAGGCAACCGTCGCGTTGGTGGCGATGGCCGCGTTGTAGCTCACGTTCTTCGCGGTGACCTGGTTGCCGGACGAGGTGACCGTCGCGTTCCACGCCTGGGTGACGCGCTGGCCGGACGGGAACGTCCAGGTCAGGCTCCAGCCGTTGACCGCGTCGCCGAGGTTGGTGACCTTAACGTCGGCGGTGAAGCCGCCCTGCCACTGCGACGGCACGGTGTACGCCACCTGGCAGCCGGCCGCCGCCTGGGCGTTCCCGGCGACCATCAGCCCTGCCAGCACAAGTGTGACCACCGCGCCGACGACGAGGCTGACCCGTCGATATGTCGTTCGAACGTACTGCGGATTCATCAGGAGAACTCCTCGCCGTGGTGGCGCCTGGGGTGAGGTGGGTCTGCACGTGCCGGCGGCCTGCGCCGTCGGCCGGATCGGGAGAAGGAGTCACGTGAGTGGGGCGTGTGGGTGCGGATGCGCGATCCCCACCCACACGCCCGACTGGGCGGTGCAGCCGTCAGAGGGTGAACACGAGTGTGGAGATGCTGCGGGCGCTGACGTTGATGGTGGCCTGCCCGCCATTGACGGTTGTCGGTTGGCTGGCCGCGTTGGCGTTCTGTGAGGTGAGGTAGTGCTCGGCTCGGGTGACGTTCTGCGGTGCCTGGACCACCGCGTTGTTGACCGCGCTGTTCGAGCGGTTCAGGATCACCAGCGTGACCTTGCCGTCACCCTGGTAGGCGGTCACCTCCAGCGGTGAGGCCTTGGAGCTCTTCGTCAGCCCGACCCGCTGGTAGCCGGGGCGGACGTACTTGGCGTACTGCGAGAACGCGTACCCCCGCTTGAGCGGAGCGCCCGCGATGGTGCCGTAGGCCGACTCGCCGTCGCCGATGAAGGAGTAGTAGCGCTTGCCGTACCACCAGATGTAGGCGCTCCAGTTGGCCTCCATCGAGCGGTGCACGGTGCGCATGATGTCGTCGAGCGTCTCGTTCCAGACCGTGACGTTGCTGGGGTTGCCCCAGATGTTGGAGCCGCCACCGTCGGCGGCGTGCAGGTTCCACTCGGTCATCCACACCGGCTTGTTGTACTGCTGGGCCAGGGGGTACGGCGCGAGCCGGCCGGCGGACTCGGTGCCGTACAGGTGGCCGCCGATGTAGCCGATGTTGTTGCGGGCGGTGGCGTCGTTCAGGGTCGGATCGGTGAAGCCGTAGTTGAGGTTGACCGCCTCGGCGACCATCAGCTTGGTGTTCTGCACCTTCGTGCCCTGGTCACGGACGAAGTTGCGTAGCTCGGTGCCGCTCCAGTCCATCGAGTCGTAGTCCGGGTGCCAGTCGGGTTCGTTCTGCACCGACGTGACGTCGATGCTCACCCCCTGTCCCCGCATGTACTGGACGTAGCTGTTCAGATGGTTCGCGTAGTCGTCGTAGTAGTCGGTCTTCAGCTTGCCGCCGTTGACCCGGCTGTTGTTCGTCTTCCACGCCGCCGGCGCGGTCCAGGGCGACGCGAGGATCTTCACGTTCGACCCGGACGCCTTGGCCGTCTTCAACGAGTTCACATGCGTCGCCCACTCACTCGACACCGGCGACAGACCAGTGCGCACGATGGACAGACCCAACTGGTTGGCGCCCAGCCCGACAAGCGTCTGCGTCTCGGCCGTCGACCACGCGCTACCCCAGATCGACTGCGCGGCCCCGAACCCGTCAACTGTCTGATACCTGGTCGCACTGTTCACCGTGATGTCCGCCGGCCCGTTCGGCGGTGGGGTGGTCGGTGGTGGCGTGGTTGGCGGTGGGGTGGTCGGTGGTGGCGTGGTCGGCGCCGGGGTGGTCGGCGCCGGGTCCCCGGTGCAGGCCACCCCGTTGAGCGTGAAGCTTGTCGGAGCGGGGTTGCTGCCGGTCCACGATCCGTTGAAACCAAACGACACAGTGCCGTTGGTGGCGATGACCCCGTTGTAGCTGACGTTCTTGGCGGTGACCGCGGCACCGCTCTGGGTCAACGTCGTGTTCCACGCCTGCGTGACACTCTGCCCCGCGCTGTAGGACCACTCCAACGTCCAACTGCTGACCGGATCACCAAGGTTGGTGACGGCGACGTTGGCACCGAATCCACCCTGCCACTGCGACGACACTCCGTAATCCACCGAACAACCAGCCGCCGCCGCACCGGCCGGCATCGCGGCAACCGCTGTCGATGCCAACAGCACCGCACCGGCCGACACCGCGGCGGCCTTGATGACGCTGGATCTCCTCATAGATCATTCTCCTGAAATTCGGGGGACGAATACTGCCCAAGGCAATGCAATCCAGACTCGCCGGCCTGCCTGTTCGACTGATCGCGGCGAAGTCGAGATCCGCGCCGCGTCACTGCCGGAATTTGCCGCGAAGACCGCGGGAGGCAGGCCTTGCACCAGAGTGAGGTCGGTCGTTCTCCTGCCGGAGGGTCGCGATCGACACGGATTCCACGATGCGGACCGTTCGCCGCCAGGCCACGCCGCCACCGCGGCCAGGTCAGCTGTGCAGGACATCGTTAGCGCTAACAGGTGCTGCCCAGCGCACCTGACACTGACTCACTGTGATGCCCTGTTGGCGGCCGAGCTCCCGACGACACGCCACTTTCGCCCACATCGACTGTGGTGGATAGCATGCCACGCGTCAAGGTACGCCGGCGAGGTTTCGCGAAAGCATTCCAAAGTTGACCGGAGGTTGACGGCAAGCGCTTCCCACCCGGTCGGCACACGAAATGTTGTCGCAAACATTTCTGCGGTATTCGCGGCGGATTTGGTACGGCCCGGACAACCGGTAGAATTCCCGCGTGATCGAGGAAGGTCAACTGCCGCGCGCCCGCAAGCCCTGGCGCGGTGACCTGCCCATCGCCGCGATCGCCGAGCTCGCCGGCGTCTCCGCGCCCACGGTCTCCAAGGTCCTCAACGGCCGAGGCGGTGTGGGCGAGCAGACGCGCAGGCGCGTGGAGGCACTGCTGCGCGACCACGGGTACCGGCGGCGACAGACAAGTAGCGCGACCCTCTGCATCGAGGCGGTCTTCGACCGGATGCTGCCCTCGATCGCCATGGAGATCCTGCGAGGTGTTCAGGAGGTCGCCAGCGCCCGGGACTGCATGGTCGGCTTCACCGATGTGCATCGCCGTCTGCTGGCCGGCCAGCCCTGGGTGGAGCCTCTGCTGCTGCGCCGACCGACAGCCGTCATCACGGCTTTCTCCACGGTCACCGCCGATCACGGTGAGCAGTTCGCGGCCAGCGGCATACCACTGATCGCCATCGACCCGACTGACGACCTGTTCCCCACCCCCGCCGTGGGGTCCAACAACTGGAGCGGCGCTCTGGCCGCCGCTCGACATCTTCTCGATCTGGGGCACCAGCGGATCGGATTGATCACCGGCCCGGTCAACGATTTGTCCGCGCGAGCTCGTCTGGACGGCTTCCGCGCCGCGTTGGACTATGCCGGTGTCGCGTTCGACGCGACGCTCGAACGACGCGGTGTCTTCAGCTTCGACGACGGCCGTGACCTCGGCGCGCAGTTGCTTGCCCGGACCGACCCGCCGACGGCCGTCGTCTGCGGCAACGACCTCCAGGCGATGGGCGTCTACGCCGCGGCCCGCGATGCCGGCCTGCGGATTCCTGACGACCTCAGCGTCGTCGGCTTCGACGACGTCGACCAGGCGGCGTGGCTGGCACCGCCACTGACCACGGTGCGGCAGCCGTTCGGTGAGATAGGCGCGACCGCTGCCCGACTCGCGCTGAGCCTGGCCGACGGCCACCCGCTGACACAGGACCGGTACGAGCTCGGCACCGCGCTCGTCGTGCGTGGCAGCACCGCGCCGCCCGCTTCCCCCTGATCCCCCGCCAGGACTTCGATCCCCGCTCGGGGATGTCGGCGACGTGGTGACCCGAGGGCCAGGCCGCCGCCCGCCGTCACCGGCAGGAGGTCGCCTCGTACGCGAGCGTCTGTGCCACCCGCAGCGTCCTGCCGTCGACCTCGACGGATGCCGTCACGGTGACCACCCCGGCGGCAACGCTGCGCCTGTGCGTCACGAACGGATGCGACCGCTCCCTACCCGGCCGGAGGTTCTTGACTGACGTCGCGCCGAAGTCGGTCCGGACATCCGCATCCATCGCCGCCGACCCCTCGTTGCGCACGGCCACGGTCAGCGTCACCCTGCCTGCGGCGCACCGGGACCGGACCATCGCCGACACACCCACGACGTCGACGTGGAACGAACTGGTCCGCGTCTGACCGGACACCGTGTAGGAGACGGTCACGGTCTGCCTCCCCGGCCGGTCCGGGTCGTACCCCGAAATGGTGTATCCGCCGTGTCCGGCGAGCAGGACCTCACCCTGGACACCGTCGGTGTAGTCGGCCGTGACGACGAGGCCGGTCAGATCCAGGGCCTGACCTCGGGCGTAGCTGGTGCGCGCCGGAGGGATTCGCACCGCGATCGACGACGGATCCGCGCCGCGCAGGGCGGCGTGCTCCGCCTGGGTCAACGCGAAGATGTTGCCGTGGCGGATGACGCCTTGGGCCAGCTCGTAGTTCGGCTTCTGCGCCCAGTCGATGGGCGTCCACCGGCCGGAGGCAAGATCGTCGCCCCAGTACGGGTGCAGCTGCTCCTCCAGGCGGGCTCCCGACGGCGAGCCGAGCCATTTCTGGTCGGCATAGAGGTAGTAGCCCGCCCCGCGTACGTCACCGGGGTTGGCCTTCACCACCATCGGCGCCTCGGCGTAGGTGGTGCCCATCGTGTCGTGGGTGATGCAGCCCCTGACCAGCTGCCATTGCTCAGGCGGCGCGAGCACCGAGGTCGCCCGCTCCTGGTAGATGTCCTCCGAGCCGCACGACGGGACGTAGCTGGTGGTCCCGACGCCGGTGGAGGTGCGGTCGGCGACGAAGCGGTGGTAGGAGCCGTCCTCGCCGTCCTGGATGAGGACGGCGTCCAGCGTCCCGTGTCCGGGCCTGTTGATCATCACCTGCGGCGGTGTGAAGGTCACGAAGTCCCGGGTGGTGGTGTAAAGGGTCTGGTTCCTGCTGAGCGGGTAGCGACCGTTCGGGTCGGTGCGGTCGGGTGTGTAGTACGTCCCGCTCGGATACACCGACGACGTCCAGTACACGACGTAGGCGCCGATCGAGGTGTCCCAGATGGCCTCCGGCGCAAACGTCATGCCCGCCTCCTCGGGGGCCACCAGAACGTGCCGTTGCTCCGACCAGGTTCGCAGGTCGGTGGACTCCCACACCTCGATGTAGCGACTCGCGCCGCTCTGTGCCCAGTCCCAGTTCTGCCACCCGTACGCCCGGCCATCGACATTCAGGTCGGTCGCGACGAGGTAGAACCGGTCCCCCTCCGGCGAGCGGACGACGGATGGGTCCCGCACCGCGTGCATGCCCTTGCTGGACTGGAGGAACACCTGCCCACCCCTGACCGCCGTCCAGCGGGTCGCGTCGTTGCCGACGCTGGTGGCCATGTAGATCTGCTGCCCCGCCTGGCTGTTGGACCTGGCGAAGTTCGTCATGCCGTACCGGGAGAACGGCGCCAGTTCCACGGCGGGTCGCACCGTCAGGACGAAGTCACGACATGCGCGGTCTCCGCCGGCGCTGACGCACGCGGTAAGGGTCACCGACACCGGCGCCGACCCCGCCGGTGGCCGCCGCACCACCCCCGCCGCGATCGGACCGTCGGCTGCGTCGGAGACCACCTCCGGCCTGGACGACCGCCAGCTCACCGCCGCTTTCGGCACCGCCGCCACGGTGGCCGGGAGCGTCACGTTGCCCCGCACGTCCGCGAGGTCGGGGATGGTGATCTGGGCCAGGGCCTGCTCCGCGATCCCCGTCATGGTGGTCCCCCCTGCGCTCGCTGCCCCGCTGCCTCCTGCGACAAGACTTGCCGGCGTGCCGGCGGCGTCCGACCCCCGGGCTGCGGTCAGCCGCGCAGGCTCCACTGTTGGTTGGCGCTGCCGGCGCAGCTTCAGGTGATGGCCGTGGGACCGTCGCTGGTGCCCGTGGCGCGGGGCGCGCGGCGCACGAGCGCGCTCCATAGAGTTTTCGTCCGGTGGCGCCCACCTGGAAACGACGCCGGCCAGGCTTACCCGCAACAGCGGTGAACCTCAATGGAAGACGCTAGACGTGGGCTGTCTACGAGCGCAAGGTTGTTCGCGAAATCGATTCGTTGGCCGCCCGTCTGACCATCGACGACGCACTGCGGGCGGGCCGACTGGGCACTCTCGACACCTCTCTGCTGGTCACCGCACCGATGGCCCAGGGCTATCAAAGGAAACCACGGCTACGTCCGGGTGTGCCCGGGGTGACCGGGTCAGGGCCCGGACCACCGCAGCCCTGAGTACGCGATCGGCTCAGGCTCTGGGGGCGACCCGCACGATGCTCGCTCCGCCCACGGTTGCGCCACCCTGCTGTACGGCAAAGGTCAGGTTGTAATAACCGGGCAGCGCCTCCACCGCGATGGGAATGACGCTCACCGGTCGTTCGCCCGCCGCACCGGATGGCCGCACCGGCTGGGCCTCGAAGGTCACCTCTGCCGAACCGGGCCGAGTCGTGCCCCCTGCGGCGCTCTTCAGTTCGCTGGCATCCCCGTACGGGCCCGTCAGGCGCGCAGTCAGCTCGACCTGCGCCGCCTTCGCGGCGGGGTCCGTCCCCGGCTTGACGATCCAGTGAACCGTCATTGCCTGGCCAGGCTGGTAGACCGTGTTCACGTCCTCGCCATCGCAACACGTGTACGTCGTCGGGGTGCCTGCTGGGGTGGTGGGCCGCCCGGCGCCGCAACCCGATGTGACAAGCGTGGCCAGACAGGCAACGGCCACAAGCCGACACGTCTTCATGAGCATGAGCGTAACGAGCATTGCCCTCGAACGTCCGGACAGACCTGACCCAGCCAGCATCCAGTCGATGGGCCGCCCGCTGAGTAAAGCGCTCACGAGCCTGGACACCGCGCCGTCGAGCAGCCGACAGACAGGAGCCCCAGCCGATCTGCCGCCGCTACCTGTCGCTACACCACGGCAATCGGGTAGCCAATCGTGGCGATGTCGTGCCGCAGTTCGGCATGGGTGAGCTGAGGTTCAGCGCCTGTATCACGGTGTTGGTCACGGCCCGTTGGCCACCACGTGTCCGACTGCCGCCCGGTCCACCTCGATTTCGTAGTAGTCGCTGGCGAACTCGACGAAACGATGAACTGCCCGGCCTCGTCGCAGAAGACGGGTTCCTCGAGCTGCGGACGCAACTCCACAGGCAGGCCGTCCCCGCCGGCTTGCGCACCGCTATGTCGCGCGGCGACCCCCGCACTCCCGACCGCCTATTCCTCACCGCGAGGTATGGAGACGAAGCCGCCTGTCCACAGGTCCTCATCCAACTCGTAGGTATCGATCATGAAGCAGTCCGGCTCGTCGCGAAATCCGGGAAGCAGTCGGGCTGCCTCGACCCGTTCACTCGCCCGATGCTCGGTGGAGTAGACGCCCAGGACCTTGAGGTCGTCCCCGTCTTCCTCGTCCCAAACCAGCTCGCCGTCCTCGCGGTGGACGGTTGGGCTCCCGTCGACGTTCCGGGCGTGCCGGATGTGCCAGAGCACGAAGACGTCCATACACGAGACCGTAGCCCGGCCCCACGGAGCCAGCCCGGCGAGTGCGGCTACCCGGCGGTGATCACTGGCTTCCACTCCCTGACGCCGCAGGCGTGCGGGGGCTACCCATCGGGCGGGTCACCACGCCAGCGCTGATCGCGGCAGGAGAGTGCGGCTGATCGAGTGTGGACCGAAGTGCAGCCCCTGAGGTCAGTAGTGCGCAAGGACCTGCGCCACCGGATGGCCGAGAACCGCGGACACCTCGGCGAGCTCCTGCACATCAAGCTCGTACTTGGCGCGCGTCGGATTCATGGCGCTCACCTCGAAGCGCGCGAAGGCGATCGGCCAGTCGTAGTGAAGAGCGTCAAGCGAAACCGTCGTCCCGCAGCAGGGAACCGTCACGTCCAGCTCGTCGAAGCGCCCGCCGTTCTCGTCGATCAGGTCGAAGAGCCACGTCACATCGATGTCGCTGGCACAGCGCGGACATGTGACACGGGTGAAGTTTTCTCCCGCGTCGATCAACCTGACATGGGCATAGAACTCATATTCGACCTGCTCCACATCGTCGCCGGGTCCCGAGAAGAGCCGGGTGACGTAGGCCGTGGTTGCGGTGGCAGCCCCGGGAGTCGGCTGCCAGTGTGGGTCGGTCGGAACCAGGCGGATGTACCCGTCGCTCATGGCACTCATGATGCCCGCTGAGGTTGATCAACCAGTGGGAGCTACCGACAGCGAGGCGAGCACCCACGTTCGGCGGTGGCGGCGGCCGTTGCCATCCGCTCCTCGGCAGGCCCGCGCGCCCCGAGGCGCACTGATGTGCCACCTGAGACGGCCATCGCGTGATCCTTCGAGACGGCCAAGAGCCACTTACTCTTGGGGCGCTTCAGCCGATGACAGCAGACGATGGCGCAGGCGAGGGTGAGTCAGCCGGGAATCAGTCGGCTTCACGTAGCGCGGCGTAGCGGTCGAGCAAGATCGGTATTCCCGTGCGCACCCACCACGGAACGTGCACGGCGCCGGCAGACATGCCGTGGCCAGGGTCGAACGCGGGGACGTGTATCGCCCCGTCGCTGTCGTGCCACGGTGCAGATTCGCGGCTGGTGAGAGGTTCGCCAACAACCTCCTCGATGGCATCCGTGATGAGCGCCCGTAGGGTGAACCAGCGGTCTGGCAGCGGCGTGTCGGCGAACCGCGCGCGAAGTTCTCGCCACAGGTACGAATCGCCGCGCAGCCCGTACTGCAATGGCTCGCGTTCGAACAGGAACCCGACCGTGTGGGCGCCGACCGGTGGCGGACAGCGACCCCAGAGCGCGGCGCGCGTTTGCTTGTACATGCCTTCGTCGAATGCGACAAGCCGCACCTCGTCGACGCACGTCTCGGCAGCCGCGATGGTCTCGATCGCCGCAGAGATGGCATCGGCGGGCGGCCAGCCGAAGACGCCCGTGCTGATCAGCGGGAATGCGACGCTGCGCGCGGCCAGTTCGTCGGCGACCTCCAGGGCCCGCCGGTAACACGACACCAGCAGCGAGCGGTCGCGCTGTCCGGCCTTGTAGTTCGGGCCGACCGTGTGGATGATCCACCGCGCGGGCAGGTCGCCCGCTGTTGTCCATCCGGCGTCGCCGGTGGCGAGGCCGTCAGGAAACCGAGCGATACAGTCACGCAGGACCGCCGGGCCTCCGATGCGATGGATCGCCCCATCCACACCGCTGCCACCGCGCATAGCCGTGTTCGCCGCGTTGACGATGGCGTCTACAGCCTGCGTCGTGATGTCACCTGGAACGGCGGTGATAACTGGCACGGCATCAGTCTGCCCGGAGGCATCGACAGAGCGGCGACCAGCCCAGCAGAAGCGGCGCTCTCACCGGGCGACTCGATCGGACGAGCCGCGGACCGCGGCCGGTGCGGTGACGATGCTCCGCTGATGTCTCGACTGCCGAAGCTGCATCTCGTCACCTTCCTTGTGGACGAAGAGGAGATGCCCGCCGATGAGGCTCACCGTCGCGAGCCGGCCCCCATCCGCCCAGCGGCGGCAGCCGGACCTCGTCCTCGGTGAGGATGGCCTGGCGCAGGTCTCGCAGCCGCCGGCTCGGCTCCAGGCCGAGTTCTCGGCGCAGCGACGAGCGCAGCCGGTCGAAGGAAGCCAGCGCGTCGGCACCCCGCCCGCTGCCGTAGAGCGCGACCATGAAGGCCGCCTGCAGGCGGTCACGGCCGGGATGAGTCCGGACCAGTGCGGTGAGTTCCGGTACGGCCCGTGCGTGTCGGCCCAGACTCAGCTCGACCTCGAGCCGTTCCTCGATCACCTGCAGTCGCGACTCCTCCAGGCTCATCGCCTCCGGCTCCAGCATGCCGTCGGCGAGACCGGCGATGGCGGGCCCGCGCCACAGGTTCTCGGCGCGCAGGAAGGACCCCACGGCCTCCGCCGCGCGACCCGCGGCGAGCGCCTGCCGAGCCCGGTGGGCCTCGTCGTCGAAGCGGGTCCGATCCAGCGCGCCAGGCTCCACCGTCAGCAGGTAACCACCCGGCCGGCGTACCAGCGAATGCTCGGGCAGGCCGCCGGCGATGAGCTGGCGGCGCAGCGCCGCGGCGCAGTTGCGGATCTGACTCGCCGCGGTGGCCGGCGGACGCAGCGGCCACAGGCAGTCGACCAGTCTGTCGGCCGGGACCACCCGGCCGGCCCGCAGCAGCAGCACGGCCAGGATCCGCTGCTGTCGGCGTCCGCCGAGCGGCAGGGGCGTTCCTTCGACGGACGCTTCCAGCGGGCCGAGGATCCGGAACTCCATGCGATGACCTCCATGCCGACCGCACCCCGCGCACGGCCTGGTCGTCAGGTTGCCCAGGCCGGGTTGGCGTTTCCTTGGCAGCGCCGTACGTCGTGGCAACCAGACGAGGCGTCCCCGACTTCACGGGGCTGACAACACCCATCAGGAGGCACTGTGGAAATCACCAGACGGGCTCGCAGAGGCCTGGCCGCCGCGGCGGTCGCGGGAGCGGCGGCGTCGCTGCTTGTCGCGTCCCCGGCGCTGGCGACAAGCGACTACTGCTCGGTGAGCGGGTTGTCGACCAGCTGCCAGACGTACTACATCCCATCCAACTACGTCGAACACTTCATCGACTACAAGGTCTGCGGTGGCACGATCGGCGCCAGTTTCCGCGTCCGCGACTACCAGAACGGCGTGGTCGTCAAGAGCGGGAACATCGGCCCGGCGAACTGCACCTCGGGCCGGGTGCCCGGCCTCTATTCGAGCTACCGGCTGGAACTGCACGGGACGGCCCTGGGCGCCGACGGCTCGATCGACAACGTGTAGCGCCCGCCTCGGTCCGGAGGGGTCGCGCGCTGCGGCCCCTCCGGTTGCCTCCGTCGGCCCCCATCACCGGCGCATCACCCGGGCACCGGCCCCGCCCCGGCGGGAAGGTCGGCTATCCGGCCGGCACGCCGACCGGACGGCCGTCGTGCCGCTCCAGCAGGGCCCGGACGATGTCCGCCTCGGGAGTGCCGAGCGGATCCAGGATGCCCAGCGCCTGCTGCCAGGCCCCCGAGGAGTCCTCCAGGTGGCCCAGGGTGATCAGCGCGCGGGCGCGTACCAGGGGTGCCCCGATCGCCTCCGCGCGATGTGCCGCATCGCCGGCGAGCCGGGCCGCCTGGACGGGGTCGCCACGCCTCCGGGCAACCTCGCCCAACGCCGCCAGCGCGTCGATCTCGATCACCGCGGCGCCGGACTGTCGGGCCAACGTGACCGCCCGCTCCAGGGATGAGCTGGCCAACAGCGGCGTCCGCTCCGCGACGGATGCGGCGAGGCCGACCAGGGCCTCGGCCTCCGTCGCCAACGTCCGCGCCGACCTGGCCCACTCGGCGGCCCGGGTGTACCGGGCCGCCGCGCGGGTGGGGTCGCCGGTCAGCCGGAGCAGGCACCCCTCGGCGATGTCGATCGACGCCTTGCAGTGCCAGTCGTCGGTACGGTCGGCGAGACGCTGCGCGGCGGCAAGCGCCGATCTCGCCTCCGGTACGTCGCCGCGTAGCGTGTGGATCTGGCCGATCCCCGCCAACGCGTTCGCCTCGATCGACGCCATGTCGACCTCGTGGGCCGTCCGCACCGCTGCGTGAAGATCGTCCAGGGCGGCCGGGTACTCACCCCGGACGATTCGCACGAGGCCGAGGTTGGTGAGGACGACTGCCTCGTTGGGTCGTCCGCCGTCCTCCCGGTGGATGTCGATGGCGGCGGTGAGTCGCTCGACCGCCAGCCGCAGTCGACCCGCCATGCCGTAGATCGTCCCGAGGTTGCTCGACATCACCGCGATGCCGTAACGGTGGCGGATCCGCTCGTTGAGCCGCAACGCGTGCTCGAAGCAGGCCGCTGCCGTCGCCAGTTGCCCGAGGTCGCCGAAGACCGCGCCGAGCGAGCCGGCCGCGGCGGCCTGGCCCTGCGGGTGGCCGGCGCTGCGGAACAGGTGACCCGACCGTCGTTGGTGGGCGATCGCGACCAGCTGGTTGCCCGTGAGGTGGTAAACGTTGCCCAGACTCATGTGTGCCGACGCCCGCAGGGCCGGGTCGCCGTCCCCACCCGACGCGTGCAGCGCCGCCTGCGCCACGAGCAGCCAGTTCAGTGAATTGCGGGTCACCCAGAAGTACGTTCGTAGCTGGTCGGCGAGCAGGGCGGCAGCGGCCCTCGAGGTGCCGTCGGCGCCCGCCCTGATCAGTGCCACCATGTTCGATTCCTCGGCCTCGAGCCAGGCCAGTGCCGCGTCACGGTCCGGGAAGCCGGCGTCACCGGTGGCCAGGCCCGCCGGCAGCTCCAGGCGGACCCGCCCCGGCGCCAACAGGTCACCGGCAGCCTGCGCGCGGACCAGGTACCACGCGAACAGGCGGGCGAGGACGGTCTGCGCCTCCGGCCGGCCGGCCTGCCGCGCACTGTGCTGGCCCGCGTAGCGCCCCAGCAGGTCGTGCAGCGCGACGCGATCGTCGTCGAACTCCAGCAGGTGCGCCGAGAAGAGTCGGGCCAGCGTCCGACGGGCCGCGTCCTGGGTGGTCTGCGCGAGGTGCGCGACCGCGTCGACCGACAGCCTGAGCCCCGGAACGGTGCCGAGAAGGCGGAACATCCGCTGGGCCTCGCCGGGAAGCCGGGTGTAGGAGAGGTCGAACGCCGTCTGCACGGCGACGCTCGGGTCGTCGTCGATCGCCAGGGCGGCGATGCTCCGCTGCCGCAACTGTCGCACGTACGCCGACACCGCGAGGTCAGGCTCGTCGTGCAGCAGCGCCGCCGCGATCCGCAGGGCCAGCGGGAGCCGACCGCAGACCTGGGCGAGGTCCCGGATCGCGTCGCGTTCGGCGGCTCGCGGGTCGGCGCCGAGCAGAACGGTGAGCAACTCGATCGCGTCCGGTTCCGGGAGCAGTCCGATGGTCAGGCGGCGGGCGTCCTGTTGGGCCACGAGCCCGGTCAGGCGGTCCCGGCTGGTGACCACCACCAGGCTGTCCGCGGACCCGGGCAGCAACGGCCGCACCTGCTCGGCGTCGAGGGCGTTGTCCAGCACGATCAGCAGCCGGCGATCGGCGACGACGCTGCGGTAGCGGGCCGCTGCCTCCTCCGGATCGGCCGGAATGTGGGCCGCCGGCACGCCCAGACCCCGCAGCAGCGCGCCGAGCGCCTCCGCCGAGCGCATGGGCCGGCCGGCAGAGTAACCACGCAGGTTGAGGAAGAGCTGCCCATCCGGGAAGCGGTCCCGGACGCTGTGCGCCCACCGGACGGCGGTCGCCGTCTTTCCCACACCCGCCGTGCCGACGACCGCGGAGAGGATCAGGACCTGCGGCCCTGCCGCGTCGGCAAGCAGGCGGTCGAGCTGACGCGACTCGGCGTCGCGGCCGACGAAGTGCCCCGGCGGCCGTGGTAGCTGCGCCGGCCCGCCGGGAGATGTCGGCGCGGTGTCCGGGGGTGCGGTGGCGCGCGACAGCGTCCGGTAGGTCGCCTGGATCTGCTTACCGGGAGCGACACCGAGGTCGGTGGCGAGCCGATCGGTGAGGGTGGCGTAGGCCGCGGTGGCCTCGGTGCGACGACCCATCCCGCTCAGGGCCAGCATCAGCAGCTCGACCGGGCGCTCGCGGGTCGGCGCCTCACTGATCAGCTCGTGCAGCGGTGCCAACATCTCCCGGTGCTGGCCGGCGTCGAGGCGCGCGTCCAGCAGCTCTTCCCGCGCGGTCAGTCGCGCCTCGTCGAGCTCCGGGAAGAGCCGGCTCCGCTGGGCGTCGTCGAAGACGTCGGCCAGGGCGGCGCCCCGCCACAGGCCGAGCGCGGTGCTGAGCATCGCGATGCGCTGACCGGCGTCGGTGACGCCCCTGCTCTTGGCCACCAGGGCGGTGAACCGGTGCACGTCGACCCGCTCCGCCCGGATCTCCAGTGCGTAGCTGTTGGGTCGGGCGAGCAACGCGGGCTCCACCGACCGGCCCAGCTCCAGCGTGGACCGCAGGTGCGAGATCATGGCCTGTAGGCCCCCTCGGGCCTGGGCCGGAGGCCGATCTTCCCAGAGCAGGTCGATGAGTCGCTCCGCGGAGTGGAACTGGCCCGGTCGCATCGCGAGGATGGCGAGCAGTCGTCGCTCCTGACGGCGGCGCACGGGCACTACCCGTCCGTCGATGACAGCCTCGACTGGGCCAAGCAGGCGCAGCTCCACAGCCGCATGCTAACAAGGCAAACCAGCACCGACCGAGCGTCGAACGTCTATGGACAACGCACCTGGCGGCCAGCTTTCCGGTGGCGCTCGACATGACCTCGCGGCCGCAGATCCCCCGGGTCGACACCCGGCTGGCAGGATGACGGATCTCAGGGCCCCCGCGTCACCGGGGGACCCTGACCTCCGCCTGCTGCTCAGCTGATCCAGGGGGTGCAGGTCCAAGCGCCGCCCAGGAAGTTGAAGCAGGCCTGGTGCTCGTCCCAGGAGTCGAGATCCTCGAGCATGTTTGTCCACACCCCGCCGTGGGTGGAGGGGAACTGCTTGCTGAGGCTGCCCGTGTACCAGTAGCCGTAGGACGACCACACCCGCCGCTCGATGCGCACGGTGAACGTCCCACCGTTGTAGCGGAGGTACTGGTCGTTCTGTAGGCGGGCCCAGGCCGCTTTGCAGCCGGGCGACTTCACGACGACGATGCCGAGTCCGCTGTCGTAGCCGCCGCCGGTCCATCCGTACCGGGTGCCGCTGCACTGGCCGTCGGGATTGACGTTGTAACAGCCGGCGCCCGAACACGCGGCCAGCGCCGGCGACGCCGGTACCGCCGCGGTGACCACGCCGAGTCCCAGGAACGCCACCAGGGCGATCAGCGCCCGCACCAGTCGATGCTTCCGGACCTCTCCTACCTTCATGCTGTTCTCCTCAGTCGTACCGGATGTCGTGGGAGTGATCCTTCGGCGTCGCCGCACCGCTGCCGCATCGTCAGGTCATCCGCGCGCTGTCCTGCCGCCATCGACGTCGGCGTCGATCAGGTCCGTGGTCGTTACCGTCCGGCGGCGGCTGACGAGCAGCATCGCGATGATCGGCCGGGTGCGCAGGCCCGTGACCTCGATCGGTCCGGTGCCTGTGGTGCTGCGGAGCGGGCCGCGTACGCCGAATTCCAGGTCCATGTGTTTGTGCCCGTGTGGTGGGGCGCGATACGCCCACGATGGCATCGTGATGCGCCGACGGTGAGCGCGGTTCAGACACTGCATCGACCCCAAGCCACAGTGGAGGAACCGCAGTGTCAGCATCGCCGCACCGCCCCGCGCTGCCGCGCGGTCTCAGTCCCGGCGCCGCCCTTCGCGCCACCGTCGCGCTCGCCACCACCTCGATCGTCGCCAGCGGTCTCGTGGCGCTCCCCGCGCCGGCCGCCGCGTCGCCGGACCCGCCCCCGAAGGAGGTGGCGTCCACCACGGTGCCGCCCGGTCAGCGGGACTCCGTCCTCAAGCAGGGCTGGCGGACGTCGCAGGACCGGGCCTGGACCCTCTCCGGCGACATGACCGGCCTGCACGTGCTCGTGGCGTCGGCGACCTCCGGTTACAGCTGGACGACCGCGGCCACGCTGAGCGAGCCGGGGCTGGAGACCGACCAGTGGATCGGCAACGGCTGCCTCACCGAGTCGGGCCGGCGGCTGGTCGTCACGTACGCGCCGCGCGCCTACACCAACAAACCCGACCTGTTCGACCGCGGTGCCTTCGTGGCGGTCGTGGACCTCAAGGACCAGTCCGTCCGGAAGGTGGCCGCACACGCGTCCCTCGCGTATTTCAGCCCCGGCTGCGGTACCGGCGAGAAGGTCGTGCTGAGCACGTTCACCGGCGGCGACACCGGCTCGGGCAAGACCCGTCTGACGCAGCTCGACGCCGCGACCGGCACCGTGGCCGCCCCGATCCAGGTGGCGGGCCAGCTCACCTCGGCGCTACCGGTCCAGGACGAGATCATCGCCGCCGACAACGGCGCGCTGGTCAAGGTCGACGGCAAGGGCCGCCGGTCGGCCGTCGCGAGGACCACCGGCGTACCGTTCCGGCTGGCGGCCAACGGCGACGCCGTCGTGTACATGGATGCCGACAGCAAGGCCGGCCGGGTCAAGCGGACCGTTGTGAAGTCCGGCGCGACGGCCACGCTGGCCGAGGGCGGCACGACCGACATGAACGTGGTCAAGGGCGCGGGCGGTCGGGTCGGCATCACCGGCACCCCCACCAAGGTGCACAAGCTGCCCACGGGTGTCGCGAAGCTCGACGCGGCCCCGCAGGCGGAGATGTCCAGCGAGGGTGACCTGCTGCTTGACGACATCAAGTGGACGACCGACCCGCGGGCGGCGCAGGCCGCGGACGACCGTCGCGGGCGGTCGCTCACCATGAAGGCGAAGGTGCCGGCGACCGGTCGCAGCGTGGACTTCGCGGTCGCGCCGACCACGCCGACGTCGGGTGACGCCGGCGCCCAGGCGAACCCGAAGACGCCGGGGCGGGCCCGGCCGGCACCGGGCGCCACGACGCTGGCGACACCGCTACACGACCCGGTCGACACGGCCGCCTGGTGCGCGATTCCCCGCAACGACGTGCGGGTGCAGGTGTACCAGCCACGCGCCCGGGAGATCGAGTGGGTCGTCGACATGGCGGTACAGGACTCGCTGATCCTCAACCGGGGCAACAACTTCAACCAGTCCGGCCTGCCCGGTTACAGCGTCGCAGACTGGTTCCCGATGCGGCCGCTCAACGGCGGTGGCCACGTGCCCGCGCAGATCATGCTCGGCATCCTCGCCCAGGAGTCGAACCTGTGGCAGGCCTCGCCGCACGTCCTGCCCGGCGAGTTCGGCAATCCGCTCATCGGCAACTACTACGGGCTGGACATCTACGACGCCGACACGAGCGACGACTGGACGATCCGCTGGGACAAGTCCGACTGCGGCTACGGCGTCGGGCAGGTCACCGACGGTATGCGCAAGCCCGGGTTCCAGAAGCCGAACGAGGTCCCGCTGCCGTACAACCAGCAGTTGGCCATCTCGGTGGACTTCGCCGCGAACATCTCCCAGTCGCTGCGGATCCTGCAGGACAAGTGGAACCAGGTCGACGCGTACAACATGAAGGTCAACGGCGGCGACCCGCAGTACATCGAGAGCTGGTTCTTCGCGGTGTGGGCCTACAACACCGGCTTCTACGAGCCGGAGGGCAGCACGGACGGGCCGTGGGGCGTCGGCTGGGCGAACAACCCGGCCAACCCGAGGTACCCGGCCAACCGCAAGGCGTTCCTGGAGTACACCTACGACGACGCGCGGCACCCGAGCCACTGGCCGTACCCGGAGAAGATCATGGGTTGGGCCGGACACCCACTCAACGCGATCGAGAAGCCGGACACCTACACCGACGGCTACCGGTACGCGTGGTGGAGCACGCCCGACGGGCGCGCGCGGGTGAAGCCGCACCTCCAGACGTTCTGCGACCAGTCCAACGACTGCTACTACGGCAACAACCTCCCGCCGACGGCGCCTGATGTGATCGACGAGCCGGCCGGCCCGTGCCACCACGTGAACGTCATCGGCGAACGGGACCTCAAGTGCTGGTACAACCAGTCCGCGGACTGGAAACCCGGCTGTCTGGACTGCGGTAACGAAGCCATCAGGTACGACCCTGGCTGGGCGTATCCGGCCGCCGGGGTGAGCTACTACCCGGCGTGCGGCACCAACCTGCCGGCGAACGCGTTGGTGGTCGACGACGTGATCAACGACGTCGTCAGCCCACGTCGTGACGAGGCCGGCTGGCTCTGCACCCGACGAACGAACAGCGGCACGTTCACGCACGGGTTCGCCGGCGAGACGCAGAACGGCACACTCCAGTACCCGGGCAAGATCGACCTGCACCAGGTCGGCGGCGGGTACGGCGCGCACTACTGGTTCACGCACACCCGCCCGCCGGGCAGCAACCTCTACGTCAGTGGGACGTGGACGCTGGACCGGACGGTGAACGGCTGGATGCGGGTCATGGTCCACATACCCGACCATCTCGGTACCACGCAGCAGGCCGCATACAAGATCACGACGAAGAACGGCGTGGTCAAGACCCGCATGGTGCAGCAGCGCGGGTACGCGAACCGCTGGGTGGCGCTCGGCGTGTTCGAGTTCAACAACGTCCCGAAGGTGGAGCTGACCAACATGGTGTCGGACCTGACGCCGGAGGAGCTGGCACAACTGCGCGACGACGTACCGAGCAGCGGGCAGGGCGACCTGGCCCTGGGCCGGCCGCAGGAGAACGTGGCCTTCGACGCGGCGGCGTTCATCCCGCTGCCGGGCAAGCCGCAGCACCAGGTGGTGGCGCTCGGCGACTCGTTCTCGTCAGGCGAGGGCGCCTCGCCGGTGAACGGCTCGGACTACTACCGCGAGACGGACAACAACAGGGACAACGCCTTCCGTAACGGCTGCCACCGCTCCAAGAACGCGTGGTCGCGCACGGCGGTGCTGCCCGGGTCGTCCACGCCGATCGGGTCGCGGGCGGACATCACGAGCCAGCAGCACGACGTCAACATGGACTACCACCTGATCGCCTGTTCGGGCGCGGAGACGGAGAACATCCTGCCGCTGCGTACCGTCAGCAACGAGCCCCGCAACGCCGACAACGAACGGGGCAAGGGCCAGTACCTGGAGGTGTCCCAGCTCGACAAGGGCTACCTGGACGAGAACACGACGCTCGTCACGATCTCGATCGGCGGCAACGACGCGAAGTTCGGCCCGGTGGTCAAGGAATGCCTCGTCATGGCCGGCCCGTTGGACTGCTTCAAGGCGAATCTGTCGGGCGAGACGGACACCGTGGACGTGTCGACCCGGCGCCGCATCACCGACACGGTCCCCCGGTCGAACACGAAGGTGCTGGAGGAGATCCACAAGAAGGCGCCGAATGCCAAGATCATGCTCATGGGGTACCCGAAGATCGTCGAGATCGGCGGCGACCCGCTCTGCCCCATCAAGCTCCTCCTCAGCGATGAGGAGCGGGTGTGGTTGTCCGAGATGAGCGTGCTGCTGCGCGACGAGCAGTTGGACGTCGTCCGCGACTTCAACACCGCGCACGGCGGGACGATCGCGTACTACTCCGACCCGATCGACGAGTTCGCGGGCAAGTCGGTATGCGGCTCGCCGGTGGGCATCCACGGGATCGTGACCGACAAGTCGCCGGGTGACATCCCGGACGGCCCGACGTCGCAGCAGTCCTTCCACCCCAACAGTCCGACCGGTGTCAGCCTCTATGCCCAATCGATGAATTTCACCGTCGCGCAGATGTACCCGTGACGAACGCGTCATGATCCGGGAGCCCGGGCGGCCGCCGGCTGCTCGGGCTTCCGGGCTTCCGGGCTTCCGGGCTTCCGGGCTTCCGGGCTTCCGGGCTTCCGGGCTGGGCCAACGATCGTGACGTCATGGCCGTTGGCCCGGCCCTTGCCTGCTCAGTCGGCGATCTTCTTCGGGCTGCTCGCCGACCGATAGTCATACGACAGCGCCTCCCGCGCGGCCACCATCTCCCGCACCAACGAAGTGGCGCGGTAGTTGTGCAGCGCGCCGGTCATCCCCGCCACGGTGATCAGCGTGTGGTGCAGTTGGGCCGCCTGATTGTCTGACAGGCCGCGAGTCTCGACAACGATGCGATGAACGCCGCGGCGAGGCCGGACCGCTTGGGCCACGGCGCCGCTCGGCGGCTTCTCGCCAACGTCGCCGGTTTCGAGATACACGACCGGGTTGCTGGCCCTGCTTCCACTTCACGGGGCTCTCCCCTCCCACCAGCCAGGAATACTCATCGGACTCACGCAGGTCGAATCGGATCCGGCCGTCGTCGACCGTCTCCCAGCCCAGGATGTCGAACGCACCACGGACGCGGCCGATGCGCACAGCGAGCAGGACGTCGCCATACACGTCGAGCGTCCGGCTGCTCAACACCCAGTCGCCGGAAGCTGCCTCGCGCACCTGCTCGGGCGTCGACACGTCGTCGCCCGAGCGTCGAATGTTCGCTGCGATCACTGAGCCTCCCGCGCGCAGTGGACGTGTGACCCGCTCGAGTTCGTGGAAGGACCGGATGAGGACCGGACCGACGACGGCAACGCGGACGTACCCGACCATCCAGTCGTCACGGCCGCGATCTGGCACGACGAGCACTACCTCGACTTCGGTTACCTGCGCCATCCTCCCCAGCTCCGGCTCTGGCGTACCGCCCGCAACGATCGCGACGAGATCACAATGGATTGGCGGCACGAGGACGACGGCAAGATCGGTTTTACCGCCGACACCTCAGTCCGACTTAGCGTCCCGACCACCGCATACCTTGAGGCCGTGCACACCCTCAACCGCGAGCTGATGGACGCCATGGGGCAGCGGGTCGAGGAGCTGGAACGCCGCGGCGGGCTACCCGGCGTGGACCTTGATCTCGTCCATCTGCGGCGGGAACACGAAGACCGGCGGCATTGGCTCACCAGAAACCTCGACCGCTCCCCGAAGACCGATTGGAGCGTCGTCCGCCGAGGTGCCCGCCTGCTGCTCGGTGACGATGGCTCCCGGACCCTGCCGAACCTGACGTAGCCGAGCAGGTGACCGCCGTCGGACCGACGCCTCGAACGGTTTCGTCACCAATGGAGTAGACCCTCCGGGCAGCACAGACAGCCTGACCATCGACGAACAACACGATGCCGCCGTAGAACTCGTCCCGGCTCTTGGCAGCTCCGCCTGAGGCAAGCCCCGGCCCGCCCGGCAAACAGTTCGTCGAACCCGAATCACGATTACTCCCCGCCAGCCCCAGCTGCCTCAGTCGAAGCACGCTGGCGGTAGAGCCGGCCCAACCACGCGGCCACCAGGACAGCCAAGCGGCGCCAGGCACTGGCATGCAACGTCGGATCGGTCCCAGTGCAGTGCGAAGAGCTATTTCACGGGGTGCGACCTGAGCGCAGGGCCCGCAACGTCCGGAACCATGTGACGGGACACCGCATCGTCATAGGATCGTCGGCCCCACACGGTCAATGCGGCAGACCCGGTCACCCTCAGCACCCGCCACAGACGCTGGCGGTCCTCCGGATCGAGCTGGCTCTCCCACAGCAGGGCCTGGGCCCGCCACCGTACGACGGCCGGCTCCCCCACCAACTCGGCCGCGTCTATCGGCGCGTCTGACAGCAGGACGGCGAAGCAGACGAGATTCGCGGAATACGTGGCGTGCCGGGCGGCCACCGGCTTGCGGCGAGGCTCGTACCCGGCAAGCGACCAGGTCGGGTGCAGGAAGCCGGCATCGGCCAGCAGTTCGATCACCAGTTGCCGGCACCGTCGCCGCTGGTCGGCGTCGAGCCGGTCGATGAAGCCACGGGAGAACTCCCACAGTGGCGCACGACGCGCGACGGTGATGAACGACGTTACGGCGTACAGGAAACCGGCGTCGAGCACCGCTCCAGGTCGGAGGCGCTTGTGGGATCGGTCCTCGACCAGGTCCGTGAGCGCGTTGACGAGCTGGCGGGCCGCAAGGAACTCGCCGAACGTGGCGTGCAGGAACTCGAAGCTACGCTCCGAAGCGCCAGTCCCCCGGCTCGCTTCGGATTGGTGGATGAAGAAGAATCGGCCGACGAGCAGCTGCCCTACCGTGAGCCCTCGGCGCATGGAGTCGGACGGCGCGCACCCTAGATCGCTCGGCGTGAGCAGGTGCACGATGTCGTTCTCCAGGTCCGTCTCGGAGATCACGTCGCCGCCCCGGTTCAGCATGGCGATGGCGACGGCGCACAGCCGTCGCCATTCCGCGTCGATCTCCAGCTGTCGCTGCTCGGCGCTGCGGCCCTCGTCGTGCTTGTCGACCTCCCGGGCGACGAAGTCGGCGAACAGTCGCTCGTAGAGGTCGACTCGGCCGATGCCGCCGCCCGCGGTCTGCAGCGCGTTGTCGCCCAGGTCGTAGAGGGCGAGCAGCAGCAGGAGCAGCGGTTGCCTGGACAGCTCGCCGTACTGCGCGACGGTCGCGACCGGCAGGGTGCGCAGGCCGCGCTGTCGCAGGTTCGCCTGATTGACGTCGTTCCACACGTCGAGCCACGTGGCGACCTGTCTGTCGTCGAACGGCTCCAGCCGGACGACGACAGTGCCGGGCGGGAAGCGGGCGCGGTCGGCAACGACAGTCCGGCTCGTCACCAGGACTGCGACCGGGCGTCGAAGCTCGGCCTCTCGCTGCTGGAACTCCCGGAGCTGTTCCAGGTAGTCGGCGCGGTTGACGCCGGTGACCTGTAGCAGTTCGTCGAACCCGTCCATGATGACCACCGGCAGCGCCGGGCCGGCTCGGCGGACCAGATCCGGCCAGGTCACGGCCTCGCCGAGCATCTCGTAGAGGGTCCGCTCGATCTGTTGCTGGACGGACGAGTCCGCGTGGACCTTGCGCAGCTCGACCCGGATCGTCAAAAAGTCGCTCTCGGGCAGCTCGGCGGCGAGCACCTGGGTCAACACGGACTTGCCCGACCCGGGCTGACCGAGCACCACCGCCGGCTGCTCTACCGCCGCCTGCCCGGTCAGATGACCAAACAGGAAATCGTGGACGTCCGATACCGGCGGTCTGGCCCACCACCACGCCTCGCCAACGGGCAGGTCGGTCGGCCCAGCGACAGCGACGCGCCCCGACGGCTTCACGTAGGACTGCTTCAGGGTCGGCAGCGTGGCGTGGGGCGGAGCGGCGGACGAGCTGAGGACGGACCGCGTCAGCCACGCTCGATGCCGTACGCCGAGCCCCTCCCTGACGCTGTCGACGGCTGTGTGCCCGGCGTCGCGCAGCTCGCCCAGCTCCGACCGCAGGCCGGCGACCGCGTCGGCAAGTGCCGCGCGAGTAGCCTGACCGTCGACCATCCCCGACCACACCCCGAACTCCGGTGCCTGGAGCGCGAGCGCGCGATACGCCGCCGCGTACCGGTCGACCGCGAGGCCAGGCAACCGCTGGCGCATCAGCCGGGCCGCATCGTCGAGGGGCTTTCGCTCGAACGCGCTGAGCCCGCCAAGGAACGCGTGCAGCCGACCCGCCACCGCTCGGTAGTGCTCCCCCAGCGCCTTCAGCGCTTCTTCGAACGGTAGGTGCGGTGCGGGCATCGGTGGCGGTCTGTGGACCAGTGCGGCCACCATTTCGGCGTACTGCTGCGTCGCGGGTCCCTTCGTCGCCAAGGCGACCTGTTCGTCCGCGGTCAGCTCCGCTCGACTCAGATCCAGCTCGGGTATCTCGATCAGGAACTCGTCGAGCGCCTCGTAGAACGACGTCACGACAATGACGGAGTGCGCGGCGACAAGCAGTTGTGTCCGGTCGAAGCGCCCCAGCCCGTGCGTCCGCTCCCGGATCCGGCCGACAGCCGCGTTGCCCCATTTGACGAGCTCGTCGCGCACCGCGAACAGGTCCACGGCACCGACGGTCGTGACCGTTACCGCCGCTGCGGCGACTCCGGCCAGCCGGCTGAGCCAGCCCACCGCATCCGCGTCGCCGCCGAGTAGTCGCACCGCGTCGACGAAGGCCAGTTTCCGGGACGCCACACGCCGGAACGTACCCGATCAGTCACGGACGGCCAAACCCCCGATGCCGGTGCCTGCGGCGAACCGCCCGGCGTGCCTGGAGAGAACCTGCCGGCCCCGGCCCTCCTTGCCGGTGACCGTCATGTGGCGTCTGGTCAGATTGCCGTCTCGCCGGCCCGGGCAGCAGCGGAAAGGGTCCTTGACACCTCACCTCAGTTCGCCGTTGCCAGTCGACCTATTGTCGAAGGGGCGGCCCGCGCCGCCGATGTTAGCCTCGCCAGCATGACTGCGCAGATCAGCGCCAGGCAGTTCCACGAGGCCGACGGTGTCGAGGACTGGCGGTCCCTGTACCACCTGGTCTCGGCCTATTTCCGTACCGGATCGCTGGCCGAAGGCATCGCGCTCGTCGATGAGATCGGTCAGCTCGCCAGCGAGAGCGAGCAGCGGCACCTCAACGTCGACCTGCGCCACGCAGCCGTCACAGTGTCCCTGTCACGGCGCGACATCGGGCTGGCCCGGCAGATCTCGGCCGCCGCCAGGGCACTGAACATTCCCGCCGACCCGACCGCCGTGCAGCTCGTGAACGTCACCCTCGACGTACTCGTCAGCGCGAGGGTGCTGCCATTCTGGCGGGCGCTGCTCGGTTACCGCGAGATCGGCGACAACTACCTGGCCGACCCGGCACGACGCGGCCCAGGCTTCGGGTTGCAGACGATGGAAGCGGCGCGTCCACAACGCAACCGCATGCACCTCGATATCGCCGTCCCGCACGATCAGGCCGAGGCCCGCATCGCCGCCGCCTTGGCCGCAGGCGGCCACCTCGTATCCGAGGAGCACGCGCCGATGTGGTGGGTGCTGGCTGACGCCGAGGGCAACGAGGCATGCGTCGCAACCTGGGTCGGCCGCGAGTAGCGCCGCTCTGGCACCGCTGCCAGCGGGTCACCCTCAATCCACGGCCTTGTTGAGCGCAGGAGGCGCTGCTTACGGTTGGTGCGGTTCTCTGTGGAGGACCGTGATTCGGTGCGGAGCGCTGAGGTCGCCTGTGGAGCGTCGCTGGCGGCGGGCCTTGGTGAGGGAAGTCCCCGATGTCGCGTCCTTCTGGTGTCGAGACTTGTGGCCGGGTCATAGGCTGCGCCCGTGTCGATCGACAGGGAGCAGTTCGCTGCCGGCGTCCGGTGGTGGCAGACGAAGACGAGTTGGCCGAATGACTTTCACAACAGCACCTACAAGGTCCTGGCCGTTCAGAACCCGGGCGGAGATTTTCGGGACGACTGGTGGGCGGGCTTCCTGCGGCGGCTGACTGTGTGGAAGGCCCTGCGACCTCTGTCCCAAGCCGACGTGACCCGTTTGCTGAACGAGAACCGAGACGACCTGGCTCGCACCTGGCATGAGGCGTGCGCGCCGGTGCAGGACATGGACATCACCGGCGTCACCTGGGCTCAGGTGCAGGCGTTCACTGCGGTCGTCGCGCGGCTCAAACCGGTGAAGTCGGAGTCTCCGGTGTTCCCGTCGAAGTTCTGCCACTTCCTACTTCCCCGGATTTTCCCGGTCTTTGACAACGCGGCCGTCGGAGGTACTTGCACCTATGAGGCGTACTTCAATGTGATCAAGCATGCCTGGGAGACCACCCCGTCCGCGCTTCAAGCCGAGCTGATTGCGGACCTGTCCCGGCTCATCGAAGGCCATGGCGGGGGTCCTCCTCACGAGAACTTCCCGATGGCAACCAAGATCACCGAGCTCGCGCTCATCGGTCGCCGCCACCCTTGACGTCTTCTGGACCGCCTGCACACGGTCGCCAGGGCATCGATGCCGGCGTTGTGTTCCGGCACCTTCTGGTCAACCCTGCTGAGTCGGCCATACGGGCTGCCTCTGAATTCAGGTCCAAACAGGACAGACAGTCCGTTGGACGTCGACTGTTTTGTACAATGCTCGCCGCAGGCGGTCAAAATCCATCGATATGGGAAGGATCCGATGCCAGATCGGTTGCGGCGCGCGGTCGCCGATCGCAGATTGCCCGAGTCGGCGCTGAACGGAGATCCGCCTTCTCAGTGGCTGACCGTGGTAACCAACATCTTGGCACCGGTAGGCGTGCTCGTCGCGTACCTATACTGGTTCGCATACGTACGCGCATCTGCCTACTACGGATTCTTCGGCGTCAGCGGAGCGATCGGCCTGCAGTTCCAGAGCAGAGAGAACGCCGCCGACAGCATCATGTCGCTCGTCACGCCGGTTGCCATTTTCGCAGGGCTGGCACTAATGGCAGCAGCATTCCACCGGTCGATCACCGCAAGGCTGGAGCAGCACGGACACAGCCTGTTCCTACCATTGCGGGGTGCAGCCTCGATAGCTGCAATTGTTGCAGGTGCGTCGTTCCTGCCGTTCCTGTTCGAGTGGCTGCCGACGGTTTTCCTGACCGACTGGTCTGGCGGCGCGGGATGGCCCGAGTATCTCTCGGCTGCCGCAGGCGTACTGCTCTTCAACTACGCGACGCAACTCCAAGATCGAAATAGAATCCCGGTCACGCAGGGGCGGAGAAGGGCTTACGGGCTCAGGGTGTGGGCATCTGCGGCGCTCGTCGTGGCGTTCGTGACCGCCGCCACCGGCTCGTACGCCTCAGATCTCGGCTTCGAGCAGGCGCTGCGTGTCACTCTGTCCGGGGAGCTGAGAAGCGTGACAGTGTATTCCAAGGAAGATCAATCCTTTACCGGCCACGGAATAACGTCGACCACGCTTCCCGCAAGCGACGGATTCAAGTACCGTTACACGGGCCTACGTCTGCTCGCGGTCCGGGGTGACCAGTTCATTGTCGTGCCAGAAGCGGAAAGGTTCGGCCCGCCGACAGCTGTTCTGATAACCGCTGGCGACGGAATCCGGATAGAGATTTCGTTGCCCTGACATCTTACTGGGTGCAGTCACATCGCCATCGACAGGGGGACAAACGGCTTTATGTAGCGGCTTCCTCCACATCGAGGGCTTCCAGCCAGCCATAGTCGTATCCGAGGTGGTCTAAGCGACTCCGAAGCCAGCTGCGTCTGCGTCCTGACGATATCCGCCACGCGTATCGCAGCCCTTCCGCAGCCCGGCCCCGCCGTTCTGGCGCGAGGTATCCGGGCAGGTTGTGGCAGAGATCAGCGACTTCACCTATCCGGCCACACCGCTTGGCCAGTCCTTCTGGCGACTGGTCGTCGGTCAAGGTCGATGCCTGGAAACGGATCTCGATGAACGCCAGGTGGAGCAGCATCGCCACCGCTTCCTCCGTCATTGCCTCTGGTGGCTCCTGCACAGACATGGGCCGCTCTTCTCCTCTCGGCGGACGGGGTCAGTGCTCGCCGCGGGTCTGCCCCATCGGGTGCGGCCCGCTCTGCCGGCCGCCTTGATCTGGTAACGGGGCTCGGTACTGTTCGGGCTTGCGTGGCTCCTTCCTCAGCTGATGCGCGGCAATCTGTCCGCCAACTGATCTGCGACACCTCACCCGCACTGCTCCCATATCCGTACGGCTGACATTGGGTAGCGTTTTCGAACATGGAGTCGCGGACGGTCCAGCTCGGAGCGTTTGCAATGCACGTTGGCGTGAACTGCCGTGGGCCTGACGTCGTCGTCTTGACCGCTGGCCCGGGCTGTGTGCAGTACCTGGAACGGGGTGAAATCTCGCCGTTGGACCACCGCGCCTGGTACCCAGAGCCGCGCGGCGTCGGCCGCTCGGGGGGCGGCCCGCACAGCATGGAAGAAGCAATTGCTGATCTTGAAGGCGTCCGTGAGGCGGTCGGTGTCGACAGCTGGATCGTAGTAGGCCATTCGTGGGGATGCGACTTGGGCGTGCGCCACACGGTCGAACGCCCAGAGGCAGTAAAGGGCTGATTGGCCTCGCTGGTAGGGGTCCCCAGCGTGACCGCACCTGGTCCGAGGCATACGAAGCCGGCAAGGCTGCGGAGCCCTACGCCAACATCGACTGGGTGCCCGAAGTGCATACAGCTCTCAGCGATTCGTTCACCGCTTGCCGGTCAGGCCATACGACGAGCGCAAGGTCACGCACGTGTGGGGGGTCCTCGTCAGTGGTCGTGGTGGCCAGGAGCAGCACCGATCGAAGGCCGTTCTCGTCCTCGGTGTAGTGCGGCAAGACCCGCCGCATGACATCAACGAGTTCATGGACCGGGAGCGCCACGAGCTGTTCGGCGAGTCGTTCGCGATCTTCATCAGTGCTCACCGAGTCACCCTACGCAGCTCCCGCCGGCTGCGGGCCGCACCTCTCGTCACCGCATCCTTCTGTCAGTCAGTCCACCGGCGAAAGCCGCGCCCGTGAGCTGGAGATCTACAGCCAGGTCTCATCGAAGGCGACCCGGAAGGCCCTGCGGAAGCTCGGCCAGATCCGCCCGCAGGGCAGGCCGCGAGCCCGACGGCTACCCCTGACCGACAAAGTTCAAGACTGCTGTCGGCCCGCGTCGCTCATGTTCTCCGGCCTGCTCCTCTTGTCGGCTGATGCCGCCTTCGCCCTACCGCCGTCGGCCGGCTTGACTGCACGGATGGCTGTACAGCCACACGGCGCAAGGCTGGCACGATCGACGCATGGACGGAGCGGACGCGCAACCAGGTCAGCCAGCCGGGGATCTCAGCGACCTGGTCATGGTCGACCTCACCGCAGCTGAACGCCACCTACTCGCCCGGGGGCTCAAGGAGTGGGGCGGGCCTGCTCACAGCACTGAAGCGTTGGCAGTCGCCATGGGCTTCGAGGGGGTCGAGGATTTCTATGCGCAGGCCGGTCCTTTGCACGCGTCGATCCGCGCTGAAGAGCCGCTTAGCCGTCGTGACTGGCGACGTGTCCTGATAGCCACTGAGGTAGTTTTCGTCAGCGACATTTTCGGATCCGGTTGCGATTGGTCGGCCACGACCGGTCTGTCAGACGAAGAGACGATCTTTCTTCTCCGGGCCGTTCAGCGCAAACTGGCACGCTCGGCGAACGTTCATAACCCGTGATGTCCCAGTGGCGGCAGACGTGCCAGGCGTACGAGATCCGCATGTCGACCGGCTACTGACGACGCGGGTGACCCGCCCCGCCGACCCGGAGCGCGGGCCGTGGACCGGCTCGTCGCCGTCACCGTGAGCGGCGGCGGCCTGGCCGTGGTCCGCGGCGGGTTCTTCGTGATGCGGCGCCGGAGAAGGGCTCAGGCACCCCCGCGGTAGAACATGCCGCGGGGCAGCGCCGCTGCCTCCGCCGGGGCCGCGATCCACTTTACGGGCCGGGGCCGCTCACCAGTGGCGATGTAGTCGGCGACCACCTGCCGGGCGGTCAGCACGCCGACCCGGGCCATGCTGGCGGGAATGCTCTGCAGCGGAGCGTCGCCGTTCCATACCACCTCCAGCGGGTTGCCCGGGGCCAGCTCTACGGCGATCGTCTCATCGGCGAGCCAGGTCAGCGCCGCCCGGCCCGCGTCGACGTCGATGTCGACCCGCAGGTCCTTGGCGCCGCCCTCCGGGCCGATCATCACCGACTGCCCTGACAGGCCGTGCCACATGATCTCCCGGGCCACGAAGTCGAAGACGTCGAGCGCCTGCAGCGGATCGGTGAGCCGGTCCGGCCGCGCGACGTAGTTCAGCAGTTCGTAGCTCCTCACCGCGCGAACCTACCAATCCCCTCGTAGGTCCTCAGCTGCCGTCGATCGTGGTCCGCACCGTGAACCGCGAGCCGGCGGGCAGCACGTCGGCTCGTCAACGCCTAATGCCGCCACGATTAGGTGCCCGTTCATTGGCACGTCCGGACGGCATCCGTGCCAGCTCAGCGAGACGCTGCGTAGCACGCGGAGTGCGCCATGTGCGGGCGCTCAACGACCGGAGGTCAAGAGGTCCTCGCCGCTGATCACGACGCACCCGAACATGTCGCCGAGCACAGCCCGTTGGTGTTTCGTGAGCGGGTTGACGAACACCACAACACCGACCTCTGCGGCACGGCACGCTTGCGCAATCTCCCGCGCTTTGCCCGGGCTAAGCAGTGTCCGCCGCGAGAACGGCACAGACATTCTGGCCGCACCGCCGTGCGAGACACCCCGTCGCTGAACGTGCCGGCCCACTACCCGTCCGCCATGAGCCTCCACGGAGGCCGCGAGCACGTCAAGCATCGCGCCGAATTCCTTATCCTTCGCCGAGAACAAGCCCACGAGCGCCACACCGGTGTCCGCCAGGACGGAGATCGGTGGCTGGACCGGAGATCGCCGCACGGGTCCATGGTGGCAGACGCCGACGGGCGCCCGCTGATCGGCATGAGCTGCCCGTGGGATCGGCGTCTCGAATGACGGAAGCGCGGTGGACTCCAGCAAGCTCGCCAGCAACCCTCCACATCGACCCGAACGACAGTCACCCAACCATCGGTGGAGACGTCTTCGGCTTGATCTGGACCACGTCCTCGAAGTGGCGCTCCAACGTGCCCACGGCGTACTCCTAGTCGGTGGACTTGAGCGTCATCGCCCGGTCAGTGATGCGCTGAGCGCTGGTGTTCGCGTACTCGGCGAGCTGCTTGACGGGAGAACCTGGGCTGCTGAAGTCCGCGTATACGTGCGCGTACCGGTTTTCGGATGCCACGAACACGCCCGCGAAGATCTTCTCGTTGATCTTTTGCGAGCAGGATCGCGCGACCCGGTATTTGGGAGCGCTCGGGTACGGCACCGGCTCGCCGTAACAGGGACCTTCCGTCGCCGTCTCGCGTAGATACGCCTCGTCGTCGCTCTCGGTAAGACTCACGGCGATCCTGCCCGTATACGACCGGTCGGCCGACGAGAAGTCGAACTCACAGCTGACCAGTGACTTACTGACCTCACGTGTCGGCTCGGCACGGGTCAGGGTCCACACCCCCTCGACGACACTCGGCAAGGCCCCCGCCAACTCACTGCACGACGGAACGACCTCATCGTCGCCGAACGGCCCCCACCGCCACCCGCCGAGCAACCCAAGGGCCACGACGACAACACCAGCCACAACGGCCTGCATCCTCCTGCTCATTCGGCCGCTCACCAACCAGACCGCTGCTCGTACACGGAGGGCTCCCCGTCGCGTACCCACGGGTGCAGTGACGCCAACGCGAGCCTGGCCGCGGCCCGCACCTGCCGGGCCAGCGACTCGTTCGTATGCCGTCTACCTCGACCCGCGATGTCACCCCGACTCGTTGCGGCGATGCGAACGGACCTGTCCGGCGAGTGGGCATCCACGTCAGGGACAGGGGCAGCCACGTCGGGACCTGAGGGCTCACGTGACCCGGAGATCATCGGACGGGTCCCTTCCGGACGACAGCGCAGACTGTCGCCGTCGAGTCGTGTGAGCGCGCGACGGAAGCGCCCTCCTGTCGCGGCGTCATCATGGCGATGACCCTAGCAACGGGCGTCACCGCGAGCGGTCGGACTGCTTGCCCGCCACAGGTCGCCTGCGACGCTGTTCGACCCGCCGGTCCGGACGACCGTGCGGAACTGGTCCGGTCCTGGTCGGCAGCCCGGAGCGCCGCCGTTGTCGCATCCGCCATAGCCGTAGAAGACGAAGCCGTAGCCGGCCTGGTCGTCGGCCGCACCCCGGCCCTTCGCCATCACCGATCCCAGTGGAGAAGAGTCACCATCCGAGGCTGTTGGATGGTGTTCACGATTCCGGCCGCCGGGTGCATCTCGCCCGGCGGCCGGATCACGATCAGCTCAACGGGAGTAGGTCAGGCGCATCGCGCCGCTGGAGTAGCGGCGCTGGTCCCGCAGGTGCAGCGAGACGGGCGTATCGAACAGCGGCAACCCCTCGCCGAGAGCGACTGGGTGGACGATGAGTTGGTATTCGTCGACGAGGCCGGCCCGGGTCGCGGCCCGGGCCAGTGCGGAGCCTCCGACCAAGGCGATGTCGCCGTCGCCGGTTGCCCTCAACGTCTCGATCGTGGTGGCCAGATCGGTGGTGGCCAGTCGCGCGCCCGACCAGCCGAGCGGCTCCCGCAGCGTGCGGGAGAACACGATTTTCTCCGCCGCGTTGACCAGAGGCGCTACCTCGTCGGTTGAGCCGGGCCAGTGTGCGGACTGGGCCTCGTAGGTGACCCGGCCCATTACCTGCGTCGAGGTCAGCTTGATGGCCTCGATGATGTCGGCCATCGTTTCGGGTGTGAAGGTCGGCCACATCCAGTCGAGCTCGCCGCCCGGACGGGCTACGTAACCGTCGAGAGACAGCTGCATCGCTAGAACAACTTTTCTCATGTCAGGTCTGACGGGATAGCCGGCGAAAAGGAATCGAGCACGTTCGGGTCGTGGAAGTCGACGATCCCGGCGATCCGATCGCCCATCACGTTCAGCACCTGCACGGCGCGTAGGCGGAAACGCGGTGCGCCGGGCGCACGCAGATACACCGCGACGGCTGGCTGGTGGTTGGCTGCGGTCGGCATCCATCGATAGTCGCCCGGATCGGCGTGGCGGCGGATCCCGTCGAGGTAGGGCTGGCGGCCTTCGACCCAGAGCGGCAGCGGCGGGAACTCCACCCGCAGCTCCTCGGCCAGCACGTCGGCGAGTGCCTGCCGATCACCTCGGCGGTGAGCTTCGACGTACCGGCGCAGCACCGCCTGCTCGTCGGCGGTGGCCTCGCCCTGCGCCCAATGCTCGCGGTGGCGAGGCAGCCGGTCGCGCAGCGTCGCTCGCGCGCGCTGCAACGCACTCTTGACTGCCGGTACGGTCATCTCCAGCGCGGCGGCGACCTCCGCAGCCGGCCAGCCGAGCACGTCACGCAGCAGCAATGCTGCCCGCTGCCGCGGCAAGAGGTGCTGAATGGTGGCGAGGAAGGCCAACTCCAGCGTCTCCCGCGCGACTGCTTCGTCGGCCGGGTCGAGCAGATGCTCCGGGCATGGTTCCAGCCAGGAGGATTGCACCCCGTCGGACACCATGTCCGACGGCAGGACCCGGCGTCCGCGGCCGGCGAGCGCGTCCAGGCAGGCGTTGGTGGCGATCCGGAACAGCCAGGCCCGCGCTGTGGATCGCCCCTCGAACCCATCACGAGCGCGCCAGGCCCGAAGAAAGGTCTCCTGCAGCAGATCCTCGGCTTCGCCGAGTGCTCCGGCCATGCGATAGCAGTGCGCGCGCAACTCTCGCCGATGGGCCTCGAAGAGGTCGGCGAACCGCCGCTCGTCGAGGGCCAGGTCGTCAGGATTCATCACCGGTTACGACTCTGCCCGCACGGAAAAGGAATCGCCACCGGGGACCCGCGCACCCGCTCGACGAACTGCGAAAACCTGGATCTGCGGAAGCGGTGGGTGCGGTCGAGTGCAGTCCGATGCCGTTGGCCGATTTTCACGGCCGTCCAGGGCACCCGGCTGCTCCCAACCTGCTCCCCCGAATCGCACGCCTGACCTTCACTTGCCAGCCGAGTGCGGCAGAAGCCGGATCCCGGCCGGCGGGGCTGAGCCGGGACGGGCACCGGCGCCGCCCGCGCAATTGTTCTTTAAGGCCCCAAGACCCGCAGCGCTTCCCCGGCTACTTGTGGGGAGGCGACGGGAGCCCAGGCAGCGAACAGCTCACGGAAGTACGCCCCATGCTCGTCAACCACCGAACGATCGTGCTCGAAGACGTCGAGTTCGTTGACGATGCTCAGATCGACAAACGGTTGGAGCTGGACCGGGGCCAGTGTCCTGAGCTCCTTGGTGAAGCGGTCGAAGACCTCACCGGTCGTCGCCAGGTCCCGCCAGGTACGCCTGCGGTCACAGGCGCCGTACAAGTAGACGAGAGCCTCGGCATTGTCCCCAATGAGATCGCGCACCCGTTTCCGGTCGGTCCGGTCGAGCAGCGCGAGGTCGAAGCCATCCGTCCCGTAGACAGCGTGGACGAGGCCAGCGCGCTGCGTATCCACGTCCGACCCGAGCGCGGCAAGGCGCTCCTGCACACGGCACAGGTGCGCATAGAGCGTGCCGCCGGGGTGCTCGATCGCCTCAGCGCCACATCGACGTAGCCAGGCCCGCGTATCCGCGTCAACGCTCATGGACTTGACCCTAGGCACGGTGGCGTCGGCGGGCTGCCCCTCCTCTTGCGCAGTTCGTCACAGACCATGCTGCCGCAGCGGTTAGACCTCGGGGTGAACCCATCGCCGCGGCACTCTCCAGCGCGGCGACCGCGTCGTATGAGGCCAACAGGACCCACGAATGTGAAGTAATGCATCGCCCCCTTCACTCCGCAGATCGAGAAGGGTTGAGTCAGGGGTATGGCTCGAATCGCGTACGACAGCGTGGACGCGGCGGCGTACGAGGCGACCCGCCACCTCACCGACGACGGACTCACGGCTTGGCGGGAGGCGATCACCCGGCACCTCGGTCCCCGCCCCGGGATGCGGCTTCTCGACTTGGGCTCCGGCACCGGCAGTTGGGCGCAGTCCTTCACCACCTGGTACAACGGCGTCGACGTCGTCGCGGTCGACCCGTCCGAGGCGATGCGCGCCCGCTCGATGTACCAGCCTGTGGCTCCCGGCGACGCCGCGCACATCCCGCTTGACGACGACAGCGTTGACGCCGTCTGGATTTCCACTGTCATCCACCATGTGCCCGACCTTGCCGCCGCGGCCCACGAAGTGCGCCGGGTCCTGCGCCCCGGCGCTCCGCTGCTGATCCGCTCCGCGTTCGCCGGCCGGCACCAGGCGATCACCCTCTTCCGGTACTTCCCGGAGGCCGTTCACGTGCTCGACACCTATCCCAGCGTGGCCGACGTCGAGACGGCCTTCGCCGCCGCCGGCTTCAACACCGTCGCCTGCGAACAGGTTCCGCAGACCACCGCCGCGTCCCTGCACGAGGCCGCCACGACGCTACGCCGCGAGGCGCACACCCTCCTGCATCTGATCAGCGACGATGACTACGCCACGGGCCTCGCCCGACTTCGCCATGCGGCGAGGATCGACACCGGGCCAGTCATCGACGCCCTCGACCTGCTCGTGCTCCGCTGATCGCCGCCGACGCCACTGAAACGCGCTGCGCGCCTGAGTCAGGCTCACATGGGCTACTTTGCCATTCGGCACACACGTGGCGTAGCGCAAAATTGACCGCCGCTAGATGGCGGATCTCCTCGTCGCGCAGTCGTAGAGGGCGGCGCTGCGGACAAGTGGTGGCGCGCCTTGGCGCAGAGCCGCACCTCCCCTGTGGCTGCGACAGCGATCCTCACAGTCAGCCCAGGATCGCTCGGATGACCGCAGCTTTCCCGTCCAGTTCCAGCAGGTGTACGACCCACCCTCCCGGTTCGGGCTCGGCTCCGGGTTGGTCGCATCCGACTCGCCCGCCGCCGTCGGCGTGTATCGCCACAGCGCACCCGGGCCCTGCCATGAAGCCGCCCCCGCCGCCTCTGCCATTGGCGTCGGTCAGTCGCACCCTGACACCGCCATTCTCCACGGAGGACGACACCGTCCACTTGCCGAGTGGGAATTTGACCGAACCGGAGAAGGACACTTTGCAGTCGCCGTCAGCACACGCCGGGTACTTGGTGCCGCCCCCGCTCGGCGCCTCCGTCCTCTGTGCCGCTTTGGGCTCCTGTACCACTTCAGCCTTCCGTGACTCGTCCGCGGTGGCGGAGGAAGAGGCCGAAGGTACGGCGTCACGGGGACTTGAGGGGGAAGCAGCGCGGGAGGCGGTCGCGGTAGCGGCGGTGTCAGGGCTCGACCAGGTGGCATCGGAGGACGATTCCGCCTTGGAATCGCAGCCGGCTACGGCCAAGACCAGCAGTAACGCCCCGATCGCTGTGCGATTGGCGGAGAAAAGTCGGCAATGCTGCATGCGCGGAGTCTAATGGCCCGACTTTGCCGGAGCCCTGTCTGGCGAGTGCAGGCCGTAGAAGGGGCCGGCGCCACCGAACTTGGCCGTTCCGAACGCACGGCTCACCGGTCGTCAGCCCCCGGAATCGGTGGCAGACCGTGCCCCGCATGCAGCCGGGCAGCCAGGAACGCCTGAGTCTCTGGATCCGTGGAATAGAGCAGCACACCACGCATGCCCCGGGTCATCAGCACCCGGTAGGTGTTGCGAATGAGGCGGTCGGCGACTTCGTCACTCATAGCCGCACTGTTGCGGAACATCGGATCCTTCGACGCTGAAGGGCGGGTGACCAGTCGGCCGTCACGGGCGACAAGGTCCGGACCGACGATGACGCCTGCCCAGTCGTAGTCGAAGCCCTGCGCGGTGTAGACGGTGCCGATCTGACCGAAGCCGTTGAGGTCGGTTGCCCAGAAGGCGGAACCGGGGGCATCGCCGACGCTGCGCTCACTCCTGGCGTTCCAGGGCCGGGCCCACCCGTCGATCTGCACGTCCGGCACGAGCGAACCGTCCGGTCGAGGATCGCTCCAGGGCCAGCAGTAGCCAGCCGACAATCTCGCCGTCTCGCCAGCGGCATGCTTGCCGGCGAGGAATGCCTCCATCTCTTCCGGCGAGTCGACCATCCGCAGGTCGAAACGACCGTCCCCGCTCCACGTCATCGGCTCATCATCGTCGGCGCTGAGCAGGGCTTCGGTCCACTGGACGTAGGTGCGACTGCCGCCCGAGCGGAATTGGTCACGCAAGGAGACAACCTCGATCTCCAGGTCGTGCTTTCCGGCATACCGAGCGATGTGCGTCAGGCTACCCAACTCTCCAGGCCGGACCACCTGGTCCTCGTCGAGAAGGAAGACCGGCACCCGGGCAGCTTCCATCAACTCCTCGATCTGCGGTCGATGCCGGTCTCGCCGACTTTCCGGGGTGAATCGGTTGACCGAGGTTGCCCGTATGCGATGGGCCTCGTCACAGATCAGCACGTCGAGGCCGTTCGGTTCAACTTCCATAAAGCTGTTGAAGTAGCGGAACAGGCTTCGGAGCCGCTGACTTCCCGTACCGGCGTATCGGCGCAAGGTCTGCGTGAACGACCGCGACCCGGTGGCGTGCATGACCGAATGGCCCTGCCGGGCCAGCTCTCCGAGCACTGACAGGCCGATGACGCTCTTGCCGCTACCTGGCCCACCAGACACCACCACGACTGTCTTGCGTTCCGCGGTACGGGCGCGCTTCACCGCGCGCAACACCATCTCGTACGCCACGCGTTGCTCGTCGAGCAGCCTGAAGTGCGAGCGCTCCCGCAGCTCCTGGCCGGCGTACCCCAGCAGGTGCCTGCTGGGGCGTACTGGACTCGCGAGCAGCCGGTCAGCGGCACCCGCTCCGGAGGCGGAACCAAGGTGAGCGCGCAGGTAGTCGAGGAACTGTCCCCGTCGTTGCTTGGTGAAGACCCGGCCGTGGTTGTCCGCACGGCGGGCGAGCAGGTCGCTGACGTCGCGATCCACGGCCTGGTATAGATAGGCGGCCCCTCGGATCGAACCGTCCCCGTCAGCGGCCAGCACACCGAGAACGTCATCCAGGTATTCGCAGTAGGCGCCAACCTGCACACCCGGATGCAGATTCGCCACTCCCGCGTGCCCGACCGCCACCAGCGAATCAGAATTCGCCACCGACCGTGCATGCGTCCACGGCTTCAACTCGACAACCACGTACGCAGGACGCCCTGTCTCCGGATGCACACCGGCGAGCACCACGTCGACCTGCCTGGTGCTCAGTGGGAGTTGGAAACCGATGATCATCGAGACCGCGCCGAGCCCAGCCCGCACAAGCTCCGCGGCCAACGTGGCCACCCGGCGCATCGCCGCGCGAACTGCGGCCGCCATGATGGGATCGGAGTCGGGGTGGGTGTGCCAGATGACTGCCCCAGGCAGAGCGCGCCTGGCGACGAGTCGCGTCAACTCGGCGGCAGAGAGAACGAATGTGACGCCGGCGAGGGACACCTCATCGCTCTCCGGGTCTGGGGAAACGCGCGTGGTGGCGGTGCGCGGATCGACGCGGTCAGTAGAAGGCAGGTGCCGCGGGGCGCCAGCCGTCCCCGCCTGTGCCCCGCCCCAGAGGAGCACGGAAACCTGGGCGCTCGTCGGACCAAAGCGTGACTTGGCAAATGCCGAGCGCACCTCCTCTGGCGGCACCGGGCGATCCTGGCGGCGGTCCGAGAGCACCCACTCATTCCAGTCCTCCAACCAGGAGAGGGCATGAGGGTTCGAGAACAGCCTTACGCGCCGGAGGCAGGCACTAAGCGCCGCACGATGCTCCGGTCGGGGTACCGCCCGCAGCGAGCCAGAAAACACCCGTAGCCGGCCGCCGGACAGGACCTCGACGCTGGGCGCGGTGCGCAGCGCCGCACGAAGCCGGTCCCACGAACACCGCAGTTGCACCTGCCCATCCGCCTGATCCGGCAAGGCCAGGATCACGACATCTTTGGCCGAGGTGACCATGAATGCCTCGCCCGCCCGCCCGCCCGAGGTGGTGCCCCCGGTGCTGAGCATGGCGGCGAACTGCTCGACCTCGTTGATCGGCACCGTAACGCGAAGCGACGCCGCCAGCGGACGAACAGCCTGCACAGGCAGCGGAACACAGCGATCGGGGAGGTCCACCGACAACTCCCGCGACGCAAGGAGAAGCTGGTTCATGACAGCGGACTCGACGGCCGCTTGCGGCTCGCTGAGCGCGTCGGGCAGCAGCGCCTCGCCGGCAGGCACAGCCGCGACGAGATTCTGAGCCTGCTGATAGCTCTCACCGGTGTAGCGGCGACGGGCGCGTGCGAGATCCTTGATCTGGACGCGGGTCACCGCGTACGCCGACCGCTGGCGGCACCCACCGCGTCCCGGCTCCAGATCCGCAACTCGCACAGCAGTCGGACCGCCAGGTCACCGCGCGACTGGGGCCTTACCGCCAAGAGGAGCAAGATCGGCGCGATACACAGTGCTAGCAGCATGATCGGAATGTGGGCGATCGCGACAATCAGCGGTCGCACCATCGTGGCCGGCACAGCCGCAAGGTCGAATGAGGGCACGCTCGTCTCCCGTTCCGCTGCCCGGCCAACGGCAATCGAGATAACGCACCTACAACGACAAGGGTGTAACGCGCGGAGGGTGGCACACCCTTCAGTCGCCCTCACTGGACCCCAGCCGGGAGGTCCATGACGACTCGGTCACCGTGATTGACCAACAACAGAGTAGCGGTCACGTCAAGTCGGACTTCGACATGCCCATGCTCCCATCAACTAGCCAGCAGGGACCGACAGGACACTGTGGAGGAAACGCTGAGCACCGTCGAACGCGCCGTCACCATCAGCGAGATTGCGGCGCTCGCAGGGGCCTCCACGGGCGCGGCCTCGGAGGCGCTCAACGGCCGCGGTGCGCTATGGCCGGAGACCCGGCCACGGGTGCAACAGGCCGCCGATCAGCTGGGTTTCGTCGCCAACGCCGCCGCACGCTGCCCGCAGACCGGATGCACCCACACGGTCGGCATGATCATCACTGACACCATCGGCCGGATCAGCATCCCGATGCTCATCGGCGCCGAGGACGCCCTCGGCGCCGGTTCAGAGCACCACCACTCCGCCACCGTCCGCGCCGCCGCGACGATCGAGACCCTCACCACCGAAGGCCTACACCTCGCCACCCCCATCGCTGCCATCATCTCGCTGCCACGATCGACATGCTCGGCCTTCGTCGCGGTCGGTGGTGACGTGACGGGGTGAGGCTGTTCGTCGGTTACTGTTCGCGCATGGCAGCGCCCCCGGTCGACCGCACCCTGCTGGACTTCGCGATCGAGATCGCCGAGCGGGCTGGCAACCTCGCCGCCGAGCGGTTCTTCGCCGCCGACTTCGTGACGTCCACCAAGCCGGACGGAACGGATGTCACCGACGTCGACCTCGCCGTCGAAGCGTTGATCCGTGGGGAGCTGTCGCGGCGCTTCCCGGCCGACGGGGCCTACGGCGAAGAGGCCGGGGAAACAACCGGCACGTCACGACGTCGCTGGATCATCGACCCGATCGACGGGACCACCTACTTCGCACACCACATCCCCCTCTTCGGCACCAACCTCGCGCTCGAGGACGAGCACGGACCGGCCCTGGCTGTCATCAACGAGCCGGTTGGCCGGCAGCTGATCCACGCCGGTCGAGGACTCGGTTGTCGGATTCGCTCCGGTGGCGTCGACAGGAGGCCCCTGCTGAGGGAGGCAGGCGACCTCACGACCGCTCGCGTGCAGTTGGTGAACCCCGATGGGTGGCCGGCCGACGTGCTCCTCACTCTGCACCGACACACCACGATCACCGGCTATCTCGGCGGTATCGGCGGACTGCTCTCCGGGGCACTCGACGCAATCGTGATCGCCGGGTCGGAGATGGGGTACGAGGATCTGGCGCCGATGCCTGTGATCCTCGAAGAGGCCGGCGGCCGGGTGACCGACCTTCGCGGCGGACCGGTACTTGCCGGCCCTGGAACAGCCCTGATCAGCACCGGTCACCACCACGACGCCCTGCTGGACCTGCTGGCGCCGGTTCTGCCGCAGTAGGCACCTGTCCTGCCGATCGTCACCGGGCTGCGGCAGGCCTCAGTGGCGACCGGAGGCGTTGCCAATGCGTCCAGATGCGACACCGGTATCCGGACGCACCTCCGCCTAGGACATGTACTGTCGATCATGGGGCGGTGCGGCAGGGCTCGGCTAGAGTCTCGCCGTGGTGGTGGTCAACATTGTTGAAAAGTTCGGCGTGGACGATGTCCTCGAACGCTCATGGGATCTGCCATCGGAGGTAGTCGAGCTGCTGCGCGCGCATGTCGAGGTGACGCCCGACGGGTGGGTCGTGGACGTGTGGCCCATGACAGCGCGGCTCGCCGCCATCGTGCAGCCCTGGGTGGATGAGCCCATCGATGTCGAGTCGGGTTTCTGGTTTGTCAGCTCGGCGCAGGTCGCTGCTTGAGGCGAGTCATCGGAGCCAGATGATGGCGGCGATGAGGACAGGCTGGATCGGTAGAGGGATGCGCGTTTGGCGTATCGGGTGGCCAGGTCCGGACTTGTTGACGCAGATCGCGTCGAGCAGGGCGAGGAGTTGCGGGTTGTCGCCGGCCTGGCCCGGGGTGAGCAGGATCGAAAGCGGCCGGCCGCGACCGTCGACCGCCAGGTGGACCTTCGTGCTCAGTCCGCCGCGGGACCGGCCGATGGCCTCGCCATCTTGCGTACCAGGCGTCGCCGGACATGTCGGGGAGCCCCCCTTTTGCGGGCGCCAGCGGCATGCTGGTGCGCCTGGACCCTGAACACCTTCTTCTTTCGCCGAGGCCACTGGCGCGATCTGGTCACAGCCGGACGCACTGTGGTCACCGCCGCCTGGCACGTCAGGTCAGGAGTTCGCGGGCCAGGGCCTCGGTCCACCAGCGTTCGACCTGATCGGGTTGCCAGCCGCGTTCGTCGGTCAGTGTGGTGTAGACGTCGATGTTGCAGATCGCCGCATAGATATCGACAGCCGCCGGTATGTCCAATCCTTCTCGGAGAACGCCGACCGGCCACGACGAGAACACCTGGGTCCTCGTTTCGTCCCCCTGTTGACGGCCGTCGCGGTAGGCGGTCGCCAGCGCGGGCTCGGTGCGGCCCGCCTCGCGCACGAGCGCGATGACGTCACCTGCACGCTCGAAGAGGCGCCGGTCGTAGCCGGCCATCGCCGCGAGTTGCCGCACCGGATCGTTTCCAGCCCCTTCCAGTTCGGCGAGCGACTGCGGTGGATCCGCGGCGATGTTTACTGCGTCGACCAGGGCTTGGATCAGCCCGGTCTTGTTCCCGTACACCGCGTAGACGGTCGGCACCGAGACCCCGGCCTCCCGAGCCACGTCACGTACCGTGGTCGCCGCCCAGCCCCGGGAGAGGAACAGCCGTCGAGCGGCGCTGGCGATCTCACCCCTGGTCTCTGCCGCTTGCGCCGCCCGGCGCAGTGACTCGTATCTGCGCCTGCCTGCCTCGGCGGTCATGGCTTGCCCCCTTCGGTTTCCGGGTCTTATATTCAATATATGCTGCGCATACTCGGCGTCGGAAGCACCTGGACGTTCTCGCGAATCGCCGGCCTCGCCGGACTCGGCTTCGCCATCCTGATCACCTCCATCAACGCCTTCCTGGTACCAGCCGGCCTGCCCCACACCGGCGCGGAGAGCACCGAAGTTGTCCAGTTCTTCACCACGCAACAGGACACGGTCGGCCTCGCGTCAGCACTCGTACCGATCGCCTGGGTACTGGCCACCCTGTTCGGCGCCGGCGCGGTCTCCGTGCTGTGGCGTTCCGACCGCGAGCAAGGCACAGCCTGGTCCCTGGTCGGATTCGCCGGGGTGATCATGCAGAACATCACCTTCACCGGCGTGATGGCCACCCGGCTCGCGCTCGCGTCAACGACCGCGCAGGACAGCAGCACGACCGCCGGACTCTGGGCACTACACGATGCACTGTTCATCTTCAACGGCACCTTCCTGGCACTGGCCATGACCGGCCTGTCCATCAGCGGCCGACACGCCGGCCTGATCCGCCGCTGGCACAGCGGGATCGGCCTGCTGGCCGCCGCACTCCAGTTCGGCTCGGCCGTGTTGAGCCCTCTGGTCATCGACGACCCCGGTCGGGTTGGTCTACTCGGCCTTCTCGGCTGGCTGATCTGGGTCGTGTGGATCGTCGCCTACGGCATGACCCTGATCCGCCTGACATCCGCTGCCCGCCCAGGCGATACCGAATCACCGACACACCGATCCAATGAGCCATTTCGATCGGTCCAGCGGCAGGCCGATCTACCCGAAGGCCAGCGCCGCCATCCAGCACAGCAGGGCGTCGAACCGCCGGAAAGCGTGCAGGCGTAGACATCCGCTCATCGGCATGACTGCGCACCGAGCGACGAAAACGCGCGGTCCACGGCATGAGTGATGTCTATTGATTTTGGCGGCCACGGGTCAGATGGACGTGACGTAACCCAGGACTGAAGGCGGCGACGTGGTCCGAGGTGCCGTGGTGCGCTTTCGATGGCGTGAACCGGCCTTCGCTGACTGCGACGTCGTAGGCTCCCCCGATGGCGTACTCGGCCAGGATTCCGGTCACGCGGCGCTCGACAGCCCAGGCGAGTCCAGCGTCCAGAGTGTCGAACACTCCGGAGGCATATCGGGCGGGTTCACCGTGGAAGATCCAGACGGTTGACCTGAGCGGGCTCCGCTGATCAGAAGTAGGCCTACGCTGCTGGCCCTCCGGCGTGAAGGAGAACGACTCGGGGAACTTGCCCGGTCGATGGCGTACGGCCAGAAGCACCGGTTCGGGGTGGACGCCCTGCAGCCCCGTCTCGGCTGCAGTGTTCGCCAGAGCATTCCATAAATGGAAACAGATGAGGACGTGGTCGCGATCGGCAGTGGTGTAGGCAAGCGTCTTGGGGTAGGACGGGTTCGTTCCGCCGATCCAGATTGACGGTCGCCCGAACGTCTCAATGACGTCGGCCAGCGTCCGCTGTCGCGACAGCCAACCGCTGATGTCGGCGCTGAGCTGCCCATACTCTGCCTCGGACAGCGCCCGATCCAGCTCAAGCCAGCCGAGACGATGGGCAATCTCGGCGTAGACGGAGGCCGCGGCATCACGCACGGCATCTGCCGGCAGGATGTTGCGGTAAGCGCCCACGACACCTGTCGGGGTGAACGCGTCGCGTTCGCGCAGTCCGTCGCACTCCGTCGACCACCGCTCAAGGCTTCCATCCACGGCGGCCATCGCCTCGAGCAGAAGCCGTTCGGCGATCTCGTCCCTGCCATACATGCCAGGGCGCCGAAGCACGCCGTTCACCTGCGCCAGGTGATGCCGACGCGCCTCGCCGAGAACGAAATCGGCATCTCGACCACTGCTCATCACAGCCGATCATCACACGCCAACGGACCGAGGACATCCGCTCATCGGCAGTTGCGGGTGGGCTCGTGGTAGCCGCCTCATCGCCTGGCGGCCGGCTGGACGAGGTCCGGGCCGCCGGTGTGCGGCGTCGGGAGATAGCCGGGGTACGGCTGCGGCAGTGCCGCCACGCAGGCCGCGGAGCATGCGTTTACCAGCATCGGCAACACGTCGGTGGCGACCAGGCCAGAGATCCAGACTTGGCGAAGCTCACCGTCAACCGGCCCACCGCAGACGCTGCAGCTTCGCACCGCGTCGCAGCCCCACACCTCTGGGTCGAGTGCGGCGAAGTCCGTCTCTACCGGTCGGGTCACCGCCCGCAGCCGCGGAAACGGCGGGCGGAACTTGAAGTTGCCATAGAGGACGCGCGTGCTCACCGTGCTGTCGGTGAGCTTCGTGCATCTGGTCAGCTCGTACGGGTACCAGTGCAGCCGGTGGGAGGTGTACGGATCGAAGACCTCAAGGCTGGTCATTGACCCGATCTCGGGCGGGATACGAACCAGATTCGTGCCGTAGAGCACCAGACGTTTGACGGCGGTCAGCTTCGCGATCGTCGCCGGTAGCGTGACGATCTGCCGCCGCTCAGGAGCACTCAGCGCCACGAACGGCTTGAACACCGTCCGCCCATCCGCCGCGGCCTCGTCGATCAGCGCCAGCAGATGCCGCCAACCTGCCGCCTCGGTGTCCTGACGGTCCGCGTGGAAGACGACGTTGTTCGGCCGGGTAGCGACCGAGTGGCCGACGCAGCGGCAGTGGTCGCGGGCCGGACCGCCCGCACTGGGTCCGACCGCATCCGCAAAGCGATTGGGCAACAGATGCGGCGTGATCTCGTTCGCGTCCACGCCGAGGACCCTACCGGCACCCATCGACCGCTCCCGCAGCTGTCATCGGCAGTTTTGAGCGGCAGCCCAAGGGACGTCTCGTAACTCGGTGGCCGGCCTCACGCCTGTTCATGGATCTCGCCCACCTGACCAAATCCTGTCAGCTATCCGCTACTGCTCATCGGTGAAGGACCTTCCGTGAAAACGTTAGGTGGCCGTCTCGATCCTCTCTTCGTTCGGAGATGCACATGCAACCGGTGCGATACCGCCCATCCGACGCCGCCCTCAATCTGTTGCTGATGATCTCCGGATATCTTCGCGACCTCGGAGCGAACGAGTCGGCAAGCTTCCTGAACCCGGGGATCAAGAACGTTCAGGTCCCTCGGGACGTCGAAAAGGCGGTCGTGACCAGCCGGCGACGGATCGCCAGCGAATCGCAGAACAACACCGAACTGAGACTCACCGGTCGGTACCAGGCGGCGTGGCGGATATTTGAAGAATTGCAGGCAGCCGCATCGACGGACTCGACGTGCGCGGCGCTCCTCACCGAGAAGCGGCAATACAAGTTCAGCGAGGTGCCTTTTGTCGGCTACCACACCGTCACCCTCGGAGAGATGCTCCAGATGCTGGCCGAGAGCGACTACTTGGGGAACGCGCCCTGCATGAACTTCCTGGGCGGCCAGCTTCAGGACTACATCTCCGAGTTGTGGGCCCTGCCCAAGCCGTCCCCGGCGAAATAGCCGGAAAGTCACGCTCGAGTGTAGGACGACCAGGGCTGCGGCGGCCTGCCTGGGTACTCCATCGAAGACGTGGATGTCGGCGTCTTCGATGGTGAGGGCAGCGCGCATCTGGCTCACGTCACGAACGGCACGTTGAAATACGCGAAGGCGACAGGGAGCAGGGGCTGACGGTGCGGCAACGGCCGCACCGGCGGACGGGTGCTCCTCCGCCGGCACCTCCAGCCGGGCCGGACCGTCATACCGAAGTCGGTCAACCCGGTTCGACCTGAGCGCCGCAGCGGTCGATGCGATCAGCTCGCTGGAGCGGACCTGCGTGTCGGGCCGCCCCCGGCGACGGTCAACGGCTGAGCGCCCACTGCCCGGTCCCACGCCACCCCCGCACACACTGGTAGCCGTCGTCTGCCGCCCGAGGCATTCAATATAATTCCCCACTTTGGACGACTTACCAGGGAACATGAGTCCTGTGCTGCGGCACCTCCGCTCCAGGGCGCTACCGGGACAAGGGAGCGGCATGGCTCGGCACGAGCGGCCCGTAGATCCGACGGCTGGACCGTTGTCGTCCTTCGCCCACGAGCTACGGCAGTTACGTGTCGAAGCGGGCAACCCCACCTACCGGCGACTGGCCGAGATCGCCGGCTACAGCGCCTCGACCCTCTCCGCCGCAGCCAGCGGAATCCGGCAACCCAGCCTGGACGTGCTGCTCGCGTACGTCGGGGCCTGCGGCGGGGACACCGCCCAGTGGAGGCAGCGTTGGCTCGATCTGGACGAGGAACTGCGGCCCGCCAGTTCGGCCGGCGCGCCAGGCGACCCGGCGAGGGCAGAAACACCCGACCCGACGCCGGCCGAACCGATCGCCACGCCCCTCGCAGAGCCACCATCCACTGTGACTGCTGGGGATCTACCCGCCCCGGCTACGGGTGAGCCAACCGGCACCAGCGGCGCAGCCGGACCGACCCACGCCCGGCCCGCGGGCAGCCTGCGGCACCGGAAACTCCGACGGCGACTGGCGCTGGCGGCGCTGACGGTCGCCGGTCTCGCCGGTACGGCCGCCGTGGTGCCGATGAACCAGCTGAAGTGGGCGGTCAAGGGGGCGACGGCGGCCGCTGGCACGACGACCACCACAGCCTGCCCGGCGCCCTCCACGGATGCGGCCTTCACCGCCGTCACGTACGGCAGTGGCGTGCATGTCCGGAGCGAGCCCCGCCGCGACCAGGGCATCCTCTACACCATCCCGCCCGGCTGCGTGGTCGGGCTCACCGGCTACTGCCTGGGTGAGCGGATCACCGACTCCACCTCCCAGACCCCCGACATCCGGTGGTTCACCCTGGCCGGCGGTGGGCTGATCGCCTCCGGGGTGGTACACGGCAACCCGCCCACGGGCCTGGAACCGTCCCACTGCAGGGGCGACCGACCCGGGCCGGCCGCGATCGCCCTCGCGATCGCCCCCGATGTGGCCGGCCCGGGTGGGTGGCGGCTGAGCGCGACCGGCACGCACGTGGAGATCGTTGGCTTTGCCGCCTACTACGCGGACGACCCCGCGCTGCCGGCGGAGCGCCGCTGGCACCAGATCGGAATGACCGGCATGGACGCCCCGCCGTTCGACCTCGGCTGGAAGCTCGACCGCCCGTCCGTGCAACCCGGACCCCCTGCCGAGATCCCGGTGGCCGCGGTCGCCTGTCTCGGCGGTGGCGCGCCGACCGACGTAGTCGACGTGCGGGTGGCCCGCCCCGACGGCGCCAGCACCGTCGAGGCCTTGCCGCTCGCCGCCGACCAGCGGCTCGCCGCCCGCCGTACCGCTTGCGTCTACCCCTGATTGGGGGGTACGCGGACAGCCAGCACCGGTGGCCCGGCGAGACGGATCCCGCCGGGCCACCGGTCAGGTGTCACCGAACTCAACAGCCCTGGCGACCGGAGTGGATCCAGTAGGTGGTGCCGGCCCAGTCCATCTCGCCGTACGCGTCGACGCAGTTGTTCGCCGTGCCGGTCACACCGCGCGGCCCGGCGTAGTACAGGTAGTCCGCGTTGTCCTTCGTGGAGACCGCGGTAGCGGTGCACGAGCCGGAGCCGGAGGTCTCCGCGCACCGGGCGATCTGCACGGAGGTCCGCGCCGAGGAACCGTACGCCGCGCCGCGGTGGTACATGCAGGCGCTGTTCGTGCCGCCGTTGGTGCTGTTGTAGTAGATGACCAACTCGGCAACGGGCTTGCTCGGCGGGTACGCGTAGCTGTAGGTGACCGTGCCCGAGCAGGCCACCGCTGCCTGCGACGGAGTCGCCGTGACGACCAGCACCGTGCCGAAGGTCAGCAACGCCAGCAGCGCTCCGAACGCCTTGCGCAGCATCATGACTTCCACTCCTTTGGGACGGGGTTGGTTGAGAGCCGTCCCGCCGTCCACTTCTACGGAACAGCGAAGTTGATCGCCGCTGGTGGTGGCGCCGATCAATCAATCTCGCACAAAGCCGAGCGACCGCGTCGCCGCGCCGGGCGCGGACGGGTCGCGCCGGGGAAGGCGGCGGTCAGGCGCAACTCCCGGTAAGGGCTTCCGCGCGAGCCCTCCACGTCACCGGCGACGCCATCGGCAAGTGACGTCGCCCGAACGACGCTGGGGTGCCCGAACCGATGGGCCAACGTTCGTGTCGCCAGTACCCACGAGGTCCATCCGTGGCCTACGTGGCAGGCGCTGCCGTGGTCTTCAGCCGACAGGCGTGCCGATACCGCCCTGCTCCAGGGTGAAGCGCAGCCGTGCCAGCGTTTGACCGAGTTCCGCGATCCGGGCCGGGGCGATCGACCGACCGATGTGCGTGGCCAGGTGTTCCTGGAAGGTGCCTTCGGCGTCACCGACGAGTTCCGCGCCCTGCGGAGTCAACTCCAGGAGCAGTGACCGGCCGTCGGCGGGGTTCGGCACACGCCGAACCCAGGCCCGGGCCTCGAGCCGGCCCACGCCCTTGCTGGTCGCCCCGACTCCGATCGCGAAGAACTCGGCGAGATCGGCGACCCGCGCACCAGGATGGTCACGTAGGTACCTCAGAAACTCGAACTGCGAAGCCACGATGCCGTGCTTCCGCCGCAACGTCTCGTTCAAGGCGTTGTAGAGCCGCGTCTCACAGCGGACCAGGTCACTGAATACCTGAGCGAGTGTGACGGAACCGGCATCGGAGATAGATGCCGTGGCAGGTATATTAGCTTCCACGGCATCCACTTTATCGCCTGGGGGGAGGCGTTGGACATGAGCAAGGAACAGCGCGCGACGATCGGCGCCATGCTGGGCGACGGACCCGAGGACTTCGCGCCGGAGCCCGTCGAGACCATGCGGGAGAGATTCGCCGCGTTCATGGCACTGTTCCCGGTTCCTCCGGTGCGGACCTCGGAGGTGACCCTGGGCGGCCGTCCTGCAGCGCTTGTCGAACCGGAGGGCGAGACCCGGCCGGGCACGATTTTGTACCTCCACGGGGGTTCGTTCGCGCTCGGATCTCCGCGGACCGCGATGGGTCTGACCGCGAGTCTGGTCATCCGGACAGGAGTGCGTGCCTTCTCCCTCGACTACCGGCTGGCCCCGGAGAACCCGTTCCCGGCCGCGATCGAGGACTGCCTCGCGGCGTACCGGTCCCTGCTCGACAGCGGTGTCGCCGCCGAGTCAATCGCGTTCGCGGGCGACTCCGCCGGTGGCGGCCTCGCGGTGACCACCACCCTCGCCGCCCGAAACGCCGGGTTGCCTCTGCCGGGCGCGCTGGTCGCGTTCTCGCCCGGCCTGGATCACACCCGCACGGGCGAGTCGATGGACACCAAGGAGGGCATCGACCCGTTCTTCACCCGGCAGGGCATGGCCCACACGGCGGGGCTCTACCTCGGGGGCCAGGACCCGAACCAGGAGCTCACCGCGCCCGCCGTGCTCGCCGACCTGACCGGGTTCCCACCGATCCTGCTGCAGGTCGGCACGAACGAGCTGCTGCTCGATGACTCGGTCCGGCTGGCGAAACGCGCCCGCGACGCCGAGGTCGACGTCATCCTCGACATCACCGCGGGCGTTCCGCACGTCTTCCAGTCCTTCATCGGCCGGCTCGACGAAGCCGACCAGGCCCTGGACCGCGCCGCCCTGTTCATCACGCAGCGACTACAAACCCGCTGAGCGCGCGGTCGTGCCGGGTGAGTGCTGGCGTCGATTCTGCCGTCGGCGATATGCCGGTGGAGACCGGCCCGCTGAGCGCGACGGTCACGATGGCGCCCATGGCGCCCAGGAGGCGAGCCGCCGGCGGCGAGTCGGCTGGGGCGTGTTCGGTGGTGTCATGACCGGACGCTGGGCCAGTGCGGCCAGGACTGCCGGAGCTGCGGCGGCGTGTCGGCCGTGCGCGGCCATACCCGTAGCCGGTACACGTCGGCGGCGTCGCCGCCGGCCTCGGGGAACCGGGCGGACACCCGCATCCGGCACGCGCCGGCCTTGGTGAGTCGGACGGTGCCGTCTTCTATCTCGCCGGTCGTGAGAAAGAGCTCCAGCTTCCCACTCGACACGTCCATGTCGATGTCGACTTCGTGATCCCAGTCGTGTCGGTCATCCGGCGGCTCGTCGGCCCATTCCTCGACGGTGAATGGGGTGCCGCTGCTGTCCGCGCGGGGAGTCACGATGTTCACGATGCCGTCGGCAGCGCCCACGAAGCGCCCGGATTCGACCGCGTCGTCCCACGAGTCGTCGAGGCCTGCCAGGTCGCCGTCTTCCGCGCCGCTGACCAGCACCTGGCCGTGTTGCACCCAGACCGACGCGCGATGGACCGCGAGTGGCACTGCCATGCCGGTCAATCTACCTCCGTAGCGGGGCGCGGCGACGGCAGCCGCCGCACCCCCTGTGATCATCTTTGGATGCTCACCCGCCCCGAGATTGTGGTTTTCGGTACGGCCGCGTCGACGTCGTAATCGGCGCCTCGGCTGGTGTCGAATGTGGTGGCGTCGGTGGGATAGCTGTTCGGCCCGCCGGTCCAGACGACCAGGCGGAACTGGTCCGGTCCTGCTCGGCAGCCCAGAGCGTGCTTGACCTCGACGAATCACCGTGAACACGAAGAAGGAGGGTTCCCAAAGGCCCTGACCTGTGGAAACCCTCTCGCTGTCGGGCGGAGCCGCCGATCTATACCCGCTCCGAATACCAGGTAGAGCCTGAGGTCGTCCCTCCGGCACGATGCCCGGATGATGTCGCTGTCCCTGCGAACCCCCTACGGCCACGCCGGCCCGAGGACCACTGCGCGCCCGAAGCCCACACGGCTCGTGCCGCCGGGATCGACGTCGCGGTGATCGACCACGACGCACTGACCCGCGACGACCCGCACCGCGCGATCACGGCCGTACCCGCCCGGCGACGTCGCGGTCTACCGCGGGTGGATGCTCCGCAGCGACCAGTACGCAGCTTTGCTGTCGCCCTCGCCGCCCGTGGCGTGATCCTCTGTCGAAGGGCGATCGACGCCCGTCGTATCAGGCTGAGCCCGGAGATCTGGTGAGGCTGTCCTCGATCTGAGCGGGAGCGGCCTTGGACGCGCCGGTCGGTGGGGCATACCGCTGCTGTGTCGCCCAGAGCGCGAGCAGGCGCAGGTTGTCGTGTGAGCTACTGCCAGGATCCGTGGTGTAGATGAACAGCGTCTGGTCGTCGTCGCCGGGTAGTGCCAGCGCCTCGTATCGGATGGTCATCGGTCCCACGGCGGGGTGGACCATGTGCTTGGTGCCGTGGGTCCGCTCGTGCACCCGGTGGTTGTGCCACCACGTACGGAACTGCGGGCTCTTGATGGTCAGCTCGCCGACGAGTTCGTTGAGCCGCGGGTCGTCGGGGTTCCGGCCGGCGTAGAGGCGCAGCGTGCCCACGACGTCGGCCGCCACGGTGGCCCATTCGGGGTAGACCTCGCGGGCGGCGGGGTCGAGGAGGACCCAGCGCGTGTAGTTGCGCTCGCGGGGTGGCAGTTGGGTCCAGTCGGTGAGGAGGGCGCGGGCCAGCAGGTTCGACGCGAGGATGTCGGTGCGGCGCCCGACGATGAAGGCCGGGTGGTCGACCATCGAGGCGATCATCTGGTGCATCGCCGGCCGGACCCGCTGGCCCGGCACCTGCCCGGCGCGGTGCCGGGCCGGCCGGGCCAGGTCGACAAGGTGAGCCCGGGCGGCCGCGTCGAGTTGGAAGACACGGCCCAACGCGTCGACGACCGCCTCCGACGGACTGCTGTGGCGACCCTGTTCGAGTCGGGTGTAGTAGTCGACGCTCACCCCGGCGAGCTGAGCCACCTCCTCCCGGCGCAGGCCGCGGACGCGTCGCCCCGGCAGGGCGACGACTCCCGCCGCCTCCGGCGTCGTGTCAGCACGGCATTTCCGCAGGAAGCCGGCCAGTTCTGTGCGTCGCACCATGTCGCCAATGATGCCGCTCACGGCGGGCCGCGCCCAGGGGGTTGGGTGGGCATGTCGTTCCCAGGTACGGCTGGGCCTGGCCAGAGGTGTTCGGCGCGCCCGCCCGGCAGCAGCATGAAATGCGTTTCCGGCAGGGCGCAGCGCTGCCACTCCAGTCGCAAGGAGAACACCGATGTCGTACCCCACCACCCGGCCCGCCACCTGGTTCGTCACAGGCACCTCTCGGGGCCTCGGCCTGGAGTTGGTCAAGCAGCTCCTCGAGCGCGGTGACAACGTCGCGGCGACGACCAGGTCGGCCGAGCGTCTGGACGCGGCCCTGGGATCCGTGGATTGGGCCCGGCTGCTGCCACTTGAGTTGAACCTCGCGGACGAGCCGGCGGTTGCGGCGGCGATCCGCTCCACCACCGACCGTTTCGGCGCGATCGACGTGGTCGTGAACAACGCCGGGTACGGCTTCCTCGCCGCCATCGAGGAGGTCACCGACGCCGACGTCCGGCAGATGTTCGACGTGCAGATCTTTGGGCTCTGGAATGTTCTTCGTGCGGTGCTGCCGTCCCTGCGCGCCCAGCGCAGCGGCCACATCATCAACATCTCCTCGATCCTCGGTCTGACCTCCTTCCCGGGCTGGGGTCTCTACTGCGCCGCAAAGTACGCCGTCGAAGGGCTGACCGAGTCACTGGCCGCGGAGGTCGGCGATTTCGGCGTGCAGGTCAACCTCGTGGAGCCCGGCTACATGCAGACCGACTTTCTGCGTACGCACTCCCTTGGCCTGCCGCCGACCACCGTGTCCGGCTACGAGTCGATTCGGGAGATGACTGAGGCGCACCTGGCGATGCCGGGCACCCAGCTCGGTGACCCCGTCCGAGCCGCAACCGCCATCATCGAGGTGGCGGTCTCGGGTAAGGCTCCTCTGCACCAACTGCTCGGCTCGGACTCCTACTCGCTGGCCAAGGCCCGGATCGATGCGCTGACCTCCGACGTGGAGGCGGGCCGCGAGCTGGCGTACACGACGGACATCCCGCAGCACAGCTGAGGACTCTCCGCGGCCTCCTGGCGTTGCCCGGCCTGGTTCTCACTCTCCAGGCCGGGCCCGCCGCCGTTCAGCCCGGTGACGAGGTCGAACTTCCTCCGCAACATCGCGAGTCCTGCGGCCGTCACGGCTACGGTACGGCCCGACGGCTGAGTCACCGCTCATCCCGGCGCCGGTTTGTGGGCAGAGGACAGGGGTACCGAACTCGCAGTGCTTCGGACGCGACCCGGGGCGACACATCCGCTAGCCCTCAGGTCCAGGAGGCAGTCAGTGCGAGCAATGGTCTACCGCGGTCCGTACCGCCTGCGGGTGGAGGAGAAGGGCCGTCCCGCCGTCGAGCATCCCAACGACGCGATCATCAGAGTGACCCGTGCGGCGATCTGTGGGTCCGACCTGCACCTGTACCACGGAATGATGCCCGACACCCGGGTCGGGATGACCTTCGGTCACGAGTTCGTGGGCGTGGTCGACGAGGTCGGCGCGTCAGTGCGAAACGTCCAACCGGGTGACCGGGTCATGGTGCCCTTCAACGTCTACTGCGGGTCGTGCTTCTTCTGCGCCCGAGGGCTGTTCAGCAACTGTCACAACGTCAACCCGAACGCCACCGCCGTCGGCGGCATCTACGGCTACTCGCATACCTGCGGCGGCTACGACGGCGGTCAGGCCGAGTACGTCCGGGTGCCATTCGCCGACATCGGCCCGAGCCTGATCCCGGAGTGGATGGACGACGACGACGCCGTCCTGCTCACCGACGCGCTCGCCACCGGTTACTTCGGGGCGCAGCTCGGAGACATCGTCGAGGGCGACGTGGTAGTGGTCTTCGGTGCCGGGCCGGTGGGCCTGTACGCCGCGAAGTCGGCCTGGTTGATGGGGGCCGGCCGGGTCATCGTCATCGACCATCTCGACTACCGGCTGGAAAAGGCGGCGTCGTTCGCCCACGCCGAGACCTACAACTTCGGCGAGTACGACGACATCGTCGTCCATCTGAAGAAGATCACCGACCACCTTGGCGCCGACGTGGCCATCGACGCCGTCGGAGCCGAGGCGGACGGCAATCTCCTGCAGCACGTCACTGCCGCGAAGCTGAAGCTGCAGGGTGGCTCCCCGGTCGCCCTCAACTGGGCGATCGACTCGGTGCGCAAGGGCGGCAACATCTCGGTCATGGGCGCGTACGGGCCGATGTTCAGCGCGGTCAAGTTCGGCGACGCACTGAACAAGGGCCTGACCCTGCGAATGAACCAGTGCCCGGTGAAGCGGCAGTGGCCGCGCCTGTTCGAGCACATCCGCAACGGCTATCTCACGCCCAGCGACATCGTGACCCACCGGATTCCGCTGGAACACATCGCCGAGGCGTACCACATCTTCTCCGCCAAGCTCGACGGCTGCATCAAGCCGCTGATCGTTCCGAACCCCGCCTGACCCCGACCGGGAGCCGACATGGCCTACACAGCAGACAAGCCGAAACTGGCCGAATCCAGCGATGAGCTGCGGACGCGAATCCCCGGGTGGGGTGTCGACCTCGATCCGAAGGACCGACCCTCGGTGCCGCAGGAGCGGTTCGATCCGTCCCTCAACGGTGCGCACTGGGAGTTCCCCGAGCGGCAGCCTGAGAAGTGGCCGAGGGAACGGTCGGTCGAGCACAAGTTCCTCACCCCGGTCTTCGGTACCTCGTGCCCGCCCAAGGGGCTGTCCGGGGTGATCCGCCGGCACTCCTACCGCAGGTACAGCGAGGGGCGCGCGGCTCACTGGCTGCTCCTGCTCGCCGCCGACCGGGTGGACGCTGTGGAGAGCACCTTCGCGTCGTTCCTGACCCGCCAACCTGACAACCCGATCACCGAGACTGGCGTTCTGGGCGAATTCACCCACCACGGGCTCCCGTCACGGCTGCGCGGCAAGCGGGTCGACCGCGTACACCACCCGCTCGACCCGGTCCTCGTCGCCGCACCCTGGGTGCTGGCCGCAGGGGTCGCCTATCTGGCCCTCCGCCGAGTTGCGGGCCGACGGCAGCAAAAAGTGGGGCTGCACGGGTGAGGCTGGTCGAGGTCGGGTGCGGGTCGCGGCCGCCCACGTAACGGCGAAGCCGGACGGGACGACGACGCCGCCGGGCGAGCCGTCTCATGCCAAAGGGGCGTCGTCGCTGCCAGTAACCCGCGGCCGCAGCTCGTTCGACTTCGGCCTCGGCGGACTCAGCCGTCGCGCGGCATGCTCCTCCGCTCGACTTCGCCGTCTCGAAGGATCGCGCGGCAGCTGTCCCCATCTGCGCAACTAGTCCATCACGGGCAAATCGCACATCACCTCCACGGAGTCAACCCGTGACCCGATGCATGACAGTTATTCATATCGATATAGATCGTCGCTTAACTGTTCCCGGCGGGTCGATGTTTCCCCCTTGACGAGGGGCTTCTGCCGCAGTCTAATTTGGTGTCCATATAGGGGAGGCCGACTTGCGGGAAAGTTCGAGTTCGCCGCTCCGACGTCCATGCGTCGGCTCGCGCGGCAGTCGGGATCCCGAACAATGCCAACGACATTCGCTGCCCGATAAAGGCGGCAGGACTGCGCCCCCGCCCGCTGGAGATCGACCCTTCGGAAGGAGTCGGGAATGAGTATGAGTTCCTTGAGTCGGCGGGATTTACTGCGCCGAGTGGGAGGCACCTTCATCGCCGGCGCAGGCATCGCCTTGTTTCCGGCCGGGTTCGCCTCGGCATCGACCAAGACCGGCCTGACAACAACCCCCGGCAGCACGGCCGGCGGGCCGGCGTATCCGGGAGACCCCGGTTTTGTCGCCAGGACGCCGGGGGAATTGGGTGCCGCTAAAGCCAGTTGGGAAACGCCGGAGTATGGCTACTACACCGGCCACAACCCTGCCAACCCTGGCACAGCGATCGACTCCCCCTGGCAGCTCGTCGCGGTAAACGCGTCCACCGCCTACGCCCTTGGGTACCGCGGGCAGGGCGTCGCGCTGGGCATGATGGATTCGGGCTACCGGCCTACCCACGAAGGATTCCAGACCGGGCTGATCGTTCCGGTGAGAGCGGAGGGCTTCTACGGGACGTCCGGCTTCGGGTACCGGAACTCAGTAACCCCGTCGAACCCGTTTACCGCGGGCCAGCGGTTCACCGTGGCCGGCGACCAGGCGCGAACGAGTGACTACAGTCACGGGACCGGCATGCTTGGCGTCACCTCCGGCATTCGCGACGGCAAAGAGCAGCACGGCATCGCCTTTGGCTCGACGATGTATGTCGCCATGACCGGCGGTTCCGATACCCAGTCCCACGGCCCCTTCCACGATTACGTGTACTGGCGTACGGCCAACAAGGCTCTGGTTGACGCAGGCGCCCAGGTCATCAACAGCAGTTGGGGCTCCTATGTCCAGACTCTTGACAGGAGCCGTTTCGACGGCCTGGGTAACGACCTTGGGATCGATGGCAACCTCGCCAACGCTTACCAACTCCGCGGCAAGGACAGCGCCAGCGCCACGGCGATGGCGATCATCATCCCCAACGAGCATCTGAAGGACCTGGAGTACCAGTACTTCCTCTTCAAGAAGAGCTATTCGGAAGACGGTATTCAATACAATCCGAACCACCCCGGACGCTCCTTCATGGATGCCATCTGGGACGCTATCAGGGATAGCGGTACCGTCAACGTGAGGTCGGCCGGCAACAACGACTGGAGCAACCCGTACTTCCGCCCGGCGTACCCCTTCTTCAATCCCGCGGCGGAGGCGCAGTGGGTATGCGTCGGCGGGGTGCAGCCTCCCACTGATGCCAACCCCGAATACACGAAGCAATTCGGGTACAACGAGGCGGGCCTCGCCAAATGGTGGACCGTGTCCACTCCGTCGAACAGCGTCCGGACCACGAACAGCGGCGGCGACACCAACTATTCGAACTCGAGCGGAACGTCTCCGGCGACGCCCGTTGCGACAGCGGTGATGGGGGTTCTGCTCTCCCGCTATCCGAACATGGACGCCAAGCAGGTCCGTGACCTGATGTTCACCACGGCGAACAACAAGATGTCCGACGGTGTGAGCTTCCTCGGCACGGGTCAGACCTCCCCCTCCGGGGCGTCCATCGCCTGGACCGCTCTCGACGGGGCTCCGGACGCGCGCTGGGGCTGGGGCATCCCCGATCTGGACAAGGGCATGTATGGCCCCGGCCAGTTCCTGGGCCCCATGACCTACAACATGGACAAGGCGCCCCTGGACGTCTGGTCGAACGACATCAGCCAGATCGCGATCAAGGAAAGGGAGCGGGAGGATCGGGAGTGGCTGGCGGCCTACAAGAGAAAGGGCATCGCCTTCGCCGGCGAATTCAGCCCCAACGTACTGAGCCCGGACGGCAAGCTCAGCGAAAACGCCTTCATGCTTCAGGGCATTCTGGCTGATCCTTACGTCCAAGCCATCACCAACGGCCACCCGGAACTGTACGACAAGATCAGCTATGAGGACGCCACCAAGTGGCGTAAGGAATGGATGGACGCGCGCGCGGCCTTCATTCAGAACAACATCGACAACAACCTCTACACGGCGTCTTTGACCAAGCAGGGCTCCGGGATGCTGATCATGTCGGGCCATGCCACCTACGAGGGCGGCACGACGGTGGAAGGCGGCAAGCTTTCGATCGCCGGCTCGCACGCAAGCTCGGTCGCCGTTAAGGGCGGCACGCTCGGCGGCAGCGGTCTCGTGGGAGGCAGCATCCGCGTCAACAGCGGCGTGTTGCAGCCCGGCCTGTCGGCCGCGGAAGCGGCGTCCGCATTGTCCGTCAGTCTCACCGACGTTCCGCAGGGCAACGTCCTGAAGGTCGGCGGCGACGTGACCATCAGCCGAGCGGGTCGCCTCGCCATCACCATTTCCGGCGACCGCGACTACACGAGCGTGCGGGCCACGGGTGCCCTGATGCTGGACGGCGAACTCACCCTGGACGTCCGCGCGCCCATCACCCCGGGCACGGTACTAACGATCATGAGCGGGGCCTCGATCAAGGGCAACTTCCACTCCATGCCGGAACGGCGGGTCCTGAACGTAGGCGGCCACATGTTCCGGGTGTCCTACAAGGGCGGCGCCATGACGCTGACCGCCGAGCGGACGCTGCCGGGGGCACGGTCCGGCAACGCCTAGCCACACGTGCCCTGGTCAGCCCGGCTCAGGTTCGCCTGAGCCGGGCTGACCAGGCCCTCGCCCGAGCAGAAATCACGACCCTGGTGGATGCGCTCGCCGACATCCTCGCCTGGTTGATCCACCGACGCCGGCACCACGAACACGCCAAGTTCCGCCCCTACGCCCGGCAAGCGGATGGGTTGCCTTGGCCCCGTTCCGGGGCAGCAGAGGGGTACGGGAATCCCGATACGGTGCCGTTCCGCCCGAGATCGAAGGCTCCGGAACGACCTATAGACAAGATTCAGAGCTCGTAATCCGGCCCTTTCCCCAAGACCAGTGACGTCAGGCGCAGCGTGCTTCGCGGCAGATGCGTGCAACGTTACGGCCGATGTGCTGCGAGGCGCTCATGAAGTCGACTCACCGCTCCCCACAGGTAGTAGGCGGGGGACCCTCGCTGTAGCCCGAACCGATAGATCCCGACTCCCGCGCGTGGCAGAACATCACCGAGGTGCCGGGCCTGGACGGTCTGGGCCTTGCAGAACAACTCTCCGACGGTGAAGGCATTGCCGCTGTCCGCGGCAACTCGAACCCCCGCCTTGCTACCTCCGCCGGGTCCGAACGGGAGCAAGTAGACCAGGGACGTACTCAGCTCTGCCCTAGCGTCGGTGACCCGACCGGCATCGCCCGAGGACCACGTCATCGCCGCGATCTGCACCGGACCGGTGGCGTCGGTCAGCACCGTCTTCGACCGGACCCCTTTGTGGACGTTGTCCGAACCGGCACCGTCGCTTCGTGTTTGGCATAGCCGGGATGCTCGGTCATCGCCTCGCTCGACGCGGTATCCACGACCGTCTTGGTCAACTGCTTCAACAGCCCACCCGGGCCCGCCAGTGACAGACCCTGCTCCTTCGCGGCCCGCACCAGATCGGCGGCGGCACGCGCTGCTTTGAGACCGGCACCGCCGGCACGGATCCCGCAACGGGATCCGTGCCGGGTGGGCCGATCAGATGAACGCGAGCGAGCTGAAGAACGCCGGGTAGCAGTCGACATAGATGTCGTAGACGCCGGGCGGCACGTGCACGGGGCCCAGGGTTGCCCCGTTGGAGCACCGGGCGCTGACCGCGGTAGTCGGCTGGCCGGTGAGGGTGCAGCCCTGGAACACGATCAGCCACGCGTCGATGTACTGCCCGGCGTACGGGCAGGAGCCCGACATCACCGAGAAACCCCCGCCCTTCCCCGGTGAGGCGGCGGCCGCCGTCGACGTCGTGACGCTCAACGTGCCGGCGGAGCTCGCCGATGCCCGCTCGGCTCCGATGGCGGCGACAGCCGCGTCGCCGCTCGGCGCGGGTGCCGCGACCGCCGCGGACGGTGCGGCCATGAACGCGGCGAGCATCGCCGTCGCGGCCAATAGCAGACTGGATGCGCGGAGAATGCCGGATCGTGCTCCGGCGGAGGGTCGACTACGCCATGTCATAACCAGAACCACCTCTCGAATGCTGTGCGATCTGCGGATGCCGGGGCGCGTACCTTGTCGCGCCCGACCCGGCCGGGCCGTCGTCTGACGTCCATGGCGAAGCGTTCCAGGGTGCCGGTGGCCGGGTCTTCGTGACAAGGCGAGAACCGGGTCGCCGGCGTACCCCGGTTCTTGTGAATGTCCGCAAGGCTGTCCGGTCCGCGTCAACCGGGCGGCGTGGCCGGAACGCATCGATTACCGTTGACCGGCATGGGCGGTCTGTTCAGCCTCTGGCGGCAGCGAGTGGCCGACAACGCCCGCCGGGCGGTGGACGCCTACCAGGAGGAGCTGCTGGAATACCGCAACCTCGCGGCCATGCCGCGGGTGCGGTCGGAGATGCTCGATTTCGCGGTCTTCCTCCGTCAGCGCACGGTCGACCTCGCGGCGGACAGCGCGCCGTTCCACGTGCAGGATCTGGACCTGATGGCCGCGATGGGCCGCCAGCGCGGCGAGAAGGGACTCACCCTGACCGCGCAGCGGCAGGTGCTGCTCGTGCACACCCGGCTGACGCTGCGCGAGGTGTACGAGGCGGCTGGCCCGAACGACATCGCCGCGACGATGCACACGCTCGCCTGGCTGGCTCCTGCGGGACTGGCCGCCCAGGGCGCGTACACCCGGGGCTGGATCGAGGGGCAGCGGCGCGCGCTGGCGACCGCCGCCCAGGTGCGGCTGCTGACGGTAATGCTGCTGGCCGGCGACGACAGCGCGACCGACCTGGCGCGCGGCCTGCACATGCCGGTCCCCGACCACGTCGTCGCGACGGTGGTCCGGGTGGCCGGCGGGTCGCCCGGGCCGGACCAGGCGGCGCGGGACGAGTTCGCCGGCGCGCTGCTGAAGACGCACTGGATGCCGCTGAGCTGGCCGGAGCCGCACGAGGTGGTCGCGCTGATCCCCAGCTCGCCGGGCGCCCGGCAGCCGGCGGTCGAGCGCGGGCTCGCGCTGGCCCGCGACGTGGCCTCGATGACCGGCCGGCCGTGCGCCGCCGGCACCGCGCCTGGGCGGGTGCGCACGGTCGGCGACGCCGTGGCGCTGGCCCGGCAGGTCAGCGAGGTCGCACCGGTGCGGGCCGTGCCACGCCACGCGTACACGGTCAGCGACGTCTTCGCCGAGCTGGGCGCCGCCCGGCTGGCGGAGGTCGGGCAGTGGCTCCAGGTGGTGGCGGCGCAACTCGACGCCGGGCCCAACCTGGTCGCCACGCTGGACGCCTACTACCAGCACGACATGAACCGGCTCGACACCGCGGCCGCGCTGTGCATCCACCCGCGCACGCTCGACTACCGGCTGACCCGGGTGCGCGACCTGACCGGGCTGGAGCCGGGCTCGACCCGCGGCGTACGCGTGCTGAGCACCGCCGTCGCCCGGATCCTCGCCGGCTAGATGGCCGCGCGCCGGTCAGGCAAATGACCGCACCGATGAGGTGTGCATCCAGTGGTGCTCCCCAGCGGGGCGCTAGATAGTCTTGGACGTAGCGGCAACGTTCAGGGCTCTCGTCCGTCGCGCTCAGCATGGGTCCCACGGGTGGCTGGTGCTCGGATGGGACGCTCTTGAGGGACGTGACCCGTGCGTAGGGAGGACTCGAGGATGCCGACGGCGACGTGGGAACGGCTGCCCGAGTCTCGTCGCGCTGCAGTGCTCGCGGCGGCCGAGGCGGAGTTCGCCGAGCACGGGTTCTCGGCGGGCAGCCTGAACGTCGTCGCCCGCAACGCGGGCGTGTCGAAGGGCAGCCTTTTTCAGTACTTCCACGACAAAGTCGACCTCTACGCCTACCTCTCGGAGCTGGCGAGCCAGCGAATCCGGGTTGCGATGGAGGAGCAGATTCCGCACCTGCCGTGGGACAAGGGCTTCTTCGCGGCCGTCCGTGAACTGACCCGGGTCTGGGTTGCCTACTTCGATGACCACCCTCTCGATCTCGCCTTCACCGCCGCGGTCAACCTCGAACCGGAGGGCACCGCCCGGGCCGCAGTCCGGGCAGTTGCCAACCGGCACTATGTCGAGGTCCTCACACCGTTGCTGGAGTTGGGCCGTGAGCGGGGCGAGCTGCGGGCCGACGCCGACCTGGACGCGATCCAGGCGTGGCTGCTCCTGCTGCTGCCACATCTTGCCCTCGCCCCTCATCACCCGGGGCTGGATCCCGTCCTTGGTCTCGCCTCGTCAGACCTCGCCGAACGGCAGGCCTCCATCGAGCGATTGCTCGCGCCCTTGGAGGCGGCCTACGGGGCCTCCGGCCAGACGCGCCCGATCAGTACGGGGCCGGCGCTCGCTGAAGCCAGGTGAGCATCGCCTCCGCAGGCCGCTCCCAGCCCGCGTCGAGCATCAGGTCGTGGCCCATGCCGGGGAACTCCTTCACTTCGGCCTGGTAGCGGCGGGCCGTTGCCCGGATGCCGCCAAGGGGGACGAGGTGGTCGTTCGGGGTGGCGAGGACCAGCACGGGCGGTTTGCCGCGCGGGGGCGGCGATGGTCGATGGAACAGCAGCTGGTACTGGGCCAGCGACGATTCCCGGCCGCACCGCGCTGCGAGGCGCGTCGCGTCGGCCGCGGAAAGGTTGGTGAAGAGGTAGTCGGGGCGCAGGGGCAGGCTTGCCCCCAGCATCAGGCGAAGCGCGTCGACGGGATGGCGCCGGGCGATGCAGATGAGGGACCCGACGGCTGGCTGAGCCGGGACCGGCGCGACCAGCACGGCTGCCCGGGCCGCGTAACGGGCGAGCGCCCGCTGGACCACCAGCCCTCCCATCGAATGACCGATCAGGACCACCTGGCGCGGGAACGTCGCCGCGACCCGGACCACGTCGTCGACGTAGGAGCCAAGCGTCGCCCGTCGCAGTGACCCGCCGCTTCCGTCGTGGCCCCGCAGTGACACGGCGGCGGCGGGGTAACCGGCATCCGCGGCGGCGTCGAGCCAGTGCTCCCAGCACCATGCGCCGTGGCCGAGGCCGTGCACGAACAGCAACGGCGGGCGATTCCCGGCGTCGACCGGGGCCCGTCGGATCACCTCCAGGGCAGGACCCCGGCCGGAGGACGGTATTGGGGGAGCGTTGCGCACCACGGCACCAAACCATACAGTGACCACCGGTCATATGACCACCGGTCACAATCGTGTGGAGGCCAGACGATGTCGTCCGTTCCGATCCGTACGTGCATCATCGGCGCCGGTTCCTCAGGGATCTCCACCGCGAAGGTACTGCACGAGCGCGGCATCGCCTTCGACTGCTACGAGCTCTCCGACCGCGTCGGCGGGAACTGGGTGTGGGGCAACAAGAACGGTGTCTCTGCCGCGTACCGGTCGTTGCACATCAACACCTCCAGGGAACGCATGCAGTTCAGCGACTTCCCGATGCCCGACCATCTGCCCGACTTCGCACGCCACGACCAGGTCGCGGCCTACTTCGACGCCTACGTCGACCACTTCGGCTTCCGTAACCGGATCGTCTTCGGCACGGGGGTGAGCCACGTCGAGCCGTTGGCCGGCGGCTTCGACGTCACCCTGACCACAGGTGAACGTCGCCGCTACGACGCCGTCTGCGTAGCGAACGGACACCACTGGGACCCGCGCTGGCCCGAACCGGCCTTTCCCGGCTCCGACACGACGAGCATCGAACAGATCCACTCGCACAGCTACTCCAGCGAGACCCAACTCGCGGGCAAACGGGTCGTCGTCCTCGGGATGGGCAACAGCGCCATGGACATCGCCGTCGACGCCAGCTACCACGCACGAGCGACCTACCTCGCGGCCCGAAGTGGAGTGCACATCATCCCCAAGTACGTCTTCGGCCGGCCTTACGACCAGATCGCCGGCAAGGAGTGGATCCCCGGCGCGGTCCGCTGGCCGCTGGCGCGGCTGCTCTTCAAGGTGACTACCGGCCCCATGAACCGGTACGGGCTGCCGGCGCCCGACCACAAGTTCGCCCAGGCCCACCCCACGATGTCGAGCCGGATCCTGGACCGCCTGGCCCACGGCGCGATCACCCCGAAGCCCAACATCGAGCGGTTCGACCGCGACACTGTCGTGTTCACCGACGGCAGCCGGGTCGAAGCGGACCTGGTCGTTTACTGCACCGGGTACAAGCTGAGCTTCCCGTTCTTCGATCCGGCGTTCCTGGACCCCGGTGACAGCAACGACATCCGCCTCTACAAGAGGATGTTCTCCACTACCACGCCACACCTGTACTTCGTCGGACTGATCCAGCCCCTCGGCGCCATCATGCCGATCGCCGAACGCCAGTCTGAGATCATCGCCGACCACCTGCAAGGCCTCTACGCCCTCCCGGGCCGCGCCGCAATGGAGACCGAGATCAACCGCTACCGCGCCTCACTCGCGAAACGCTACGTCCGCAGCAAGCGACACACCATTCAGGTCGACTTCGACGACTACATGCGCAGCCTGCGAGTTGAGCGAGCCCGGGGCGCAAGACGAGCCCGCGGAGGCGCCGGGGACGGGCTCCCGCTGGTCGGTGAGATCCGATGAACCCGGAGCCCGGCGCGTCTGCCGACGCTCGACGTTCGGATGTCACTCTCCCTGTAGGCCGAGACTCTTGCGCCGCCTGGCTCTACCGGCCCGAGAACGTCGAACGGCCACCCGTCATCGTCATGGCGCACGGCTTCGGCGCGATCCGGACACTGCGGCTCGACGCCTACGCCCAGCGCTTCGCCGACGCCGGGTACGCCGTCCTCGTCTTCGACTACCGGCACTTCGGCGACAGCACCGGCCAGCCCCGCGAGCTGCTGAGCCTGTCCCGCCAGAGGCAAGACTGGCAGGCAGCCATCGCCTACGCACGCGCGCTGCCCGGAGTCGACACGGGACGGGTCGTCGCATGGGGCTCCTCGCTGAGCGGCGGGCACGTCCTGCACGCCGCGGCCCACGACCAGGACCTCGCCGCAGTCATCGCCCAGGTCCCCCACGTCTCCGGACCGCACGCCACGATCGCGATGGGAGCCCGCCACGTCACCCGCCTCGGCGTCGCGGCCGTCAAGGACCTGACACGGCAGCTCACCGGCCGCTCGCCGTACTACGTACCGTCGATCGGAGACACCGGCACCCTCGCCGTCATGCTCGACGACGACGGCATCGGGATCCTGCGACGACTGGCCGAGGGCCTGGATGTCGACAGCTTCCTACCGCATAACCGCGTCGCCGCGCGCATCCTGCTGCACATGCCGTTCAACTCGCCGGGTCTGCGCGCACACCGCATCACCGCCCCGACCCTGATTCAGGCCGGGGAGCGAGACGAACTGACCCCCACGAAGGCGTCACGCTGGGTCGCCCGGCGCATCCCGGATTCCGTGTTCAAGACCTATCCGTGCGGCCACTTCGATCCTTACGTCGACCCTCACTTCGAGGGCGTGGTCGCCGACCAGATCGCGTTCCTCAACAGCCGCGTACCCGTGCGGCAATGAGTGCCTTCGACGGCATGGCCGCCGCCCTGGGCCCGGAGCCGGGTCGTGGATCGGCCGTGCGGTGGCCATCGGGCTGAGCCGAACGGGCGCGCACGTGACGGCTACGTCCTCAGCACTACTGGGCTCGCCGCCACTACCAGTTCGTCGATCACCGCTTCCACAAGTGGTCGCCGAGCATGGAGCGATCGAGGAGGCAGCGCCGGGCAGCCCCGCCAGCTATTGAGCATCGCCCAGGAGCACGAGTCCTGGCGCGCCGCGATCGCCCACGCGCGCGCGACCTCCACTTCACCGGCGTCGTGGCGGGCCAGCTCGCGTTCCCAAGCACGGCCTTCCGTGGCCGAGCACCAATGACGGCGGCCCTCGTCCGGGCGCCGGGCGTCCCGTCGCGGATGGCGCCCGTCATCTTGGTATCCATGAACGGAACCCTCAGCAGCGGGGTCGACGCGTGGCGGCGGGAGAACCCGGACCACGAGTCCGCACCGTCGCCTGTGGAGCATGTCCCCGCGCAAGAGCCGGAAGATGAGGTCCGCCGGCTAAAGCCGCTGCCTTTCACCCGGACGCACCTGCAGCCGTGCGCTGGCGGCGATTGAGGCTCAGAAGGCGACCTACCCGATCGTGTCATTGGCGGTAACGGCCACGGTTGGTCGTGGCCGAGTACATCGAAGTGCTCTACAAACGGCAACCCTGCACTCCCGGCTGGGCCACCGCAGCCCGGCCAAAGTCCTTACCGACACTCTCAACGGGCGGCCAGCAGCCAGACCAGCAACCCGAATCCCAGTCCAAAGTCCTTGACACGCATCGAACAAAGGCGATCGAGGTCTTGTCGACCCTGCCGCGGAGGGCTAATGTGACCACTGGTCATATGACCAATGGTCACATGCCGGAAACATTGGCGCGCAGTTGCAATGAGCCATGCCGAGGAAGCGCGTGTCTGCCCGCCGTCTCACGACTCACCCGCAGGGTTCGACGCCTCGGACGTCGAATCACCCTGCGGTCATGTCCACCACCCGCATCAACGGAGGTCACCGCATGTCCGCACGCGCTCTCACCCGCGCCGCGGCACTCGCCGTCGTCGTCGGACTCGGTCTGGCGGCACTCCCCGGAGCCACAGCCAGTGCCAGCACCGTCTCCCGGGGCATCACGATTCCCGCGTTCTACTCACCGCCCGCCCAGTTGCCCGCCGAGAACGGGGCTCTGGTGCGCAGCGAACCGCTGCCGCTGTCGCTGTCGCTGCCGGGCCTGGACGGACGGCCCATTCCGGGACGGGCGACCCGGATCATGTACAAGACCACCGACTCGAACGGCCAGCCCGCCGCCGCGACCGGTGCGTACATCGAGCCGTCGGCGAGTTGGCCGGGCAGCGGCCCGCGCCCGTTGGTCGTCCTCGCGCCGGGAACCTCGGGTCAGGGCGATCAGTGTGCCACCTCCCTGGGCCTGCAGAACGTGATCGCCTTTGGTAACAGCACCCTCTCGATCGGGATCGAGAATCTGGCGATCTACCAGCTGCTGGGCAAGGGCATCGCGGTCGCCGTCAGCGACCACATCGGCCTGGGAACCACGGATCGGTTGCACACCTACGTCAACCGCCTCGACGAGGGTCACGCGGTGCTCGACGCCGCGCGGGCCGCACGATCCCTGCCCGGTGTGTCCGTCACCGCCGCCTCACCGACCGGCCTGTACGGGTTCAGCCAGGGCGGCGGGGCGGTCGGCGCGGCCATCGAGCTCCAGCCGACCTACGCCCCGGACGTCCCCGTGAGCGCGAGCTACGCCGGCGCGGTACCGGCCGACCTCGCCGCGGTCACGTCGGGTATCGACGGCACCGAACTGGTCGCTTCCATCGGCTGGTCGCTGAACGGGTTCGCGCAGTCCGACCCATCGCTGCAGGCGGTGCTGGACAACCACCTCAGCTTCATCGGCAAGGCGGTTCTCAAGGACCTCACCACCCGGTGCATATGGGACGCGATGGCCACCTACTCCTACCAGCGCACCAACGGCTGGACGAAGAACCTGGAGTCCGCCTCAGCGATGATCGCGGCCGAACCCAGGCTCCGGGCGTTCATCGAGCAGCAGCGCATCGGCACGCAGAAGCCGGCCGGTATCGTGCGTGTCGCCACCGGCGTGCACGACAACCTCGTCCAGCACGCGCAGGCCCGCCAGCTGGCCCTCGACTGGTGCCAGCGCGGCGGCAACGTCGTCTACGCCCCGATCTCGGGCATCAATGGCCCAAGCCCGTTCCTGAACCACGTCGACTCCCTGCTCAAAGACCAGGGCACCGCCATTACCTGGCTTACCGACCGCCTGAAGGGCACGCCCGAGGTCTCCAACTGCGCAACGGTTTCGCAGCTGCCCTAACCCCCGGGCGGAGCGACTCCTCGGCAGCATCGAACGATCCGGGGGTCCCGGTCTCGACCGACGCCCGGGACCCCCGGTCGACCGAACGAACAGCCCAGAGCTCCTGACGCCTCCGCAGGCAAGATCCCGGGCGAAAGAGAGCCGGTTCAGCGTCCGAAGCATGAGCGTCGTCCGATCTGGACCACTGGGTACCATGCGCGCCCGAATGGATTCGAACCCTAACCTTCTGTTCCGCAGACAAGTCTTGGGTTGGTACCGGTTGATACCGCGGGGCTGTACCCGCCACCTGGGCCGCGGGACCGGCGTGCGAGTCGGCCCTCGCTCAGGGACGGCGGGCGGTCGGTGATGAAGTAGCGGACGGCGAATAGTGCGCGCCGCTGAGAAAGCGGCGGTGTCGGCCACCGGGCGGGACCGCAACTGTTACGGGAACCTCGAACGTTCAGTCCTCGCTGATCCGGCCGTGACGCGAGGCCGAGGTTGTCTGGGCGATGATGCCGTAGGTGGTGGCGACGACGAGGATCGAGCTGTTCACCAGCAGTGCGTCGCCGACGCCGGCTCGCAGCTCGTGGGTTTCCACCCCGTGCTGGTCATCGGTCGCCCAGACGCGCACGACGCCGTCATAGCCTCCGCTGACGACGGCCGGAGCCCCGTCGGCGAGGTGGGCCATGGACACTGAAGCCACCCAGCCGTCATGGGTCAGCGGACAGGCAAGCGACTCCCCGGTGTCGATGTCCCACACCCAGACGCGCTTCTCCGAGCCGCCTGCGGCCAGCTTCGAGCCGTGGCTCGCGATGGCGAACACCGAGCCGTCATAGCCGAACTCGCGGACGGGCGTCGTGTCGCCGAGCCGCCAGACTTTGATCAGTCCACCGCCGGCGGTCATCACGACCGGAGTGCCGTCGGCCAGGGTTCCGGTCGTGAGTTTGTTGATCGTCTCACCATGCGCGAGTGGTTCGCCGTACGGCGTGCCCTCATCGAGCCGCCATACGCGGGCCTCTTTCGCGGTCACGGTGACGAGTGCGTTGACGTCGCCCCACACATCGAGCGCGGCCGCCGAGAATCCTGGATGAAGCGGCGGGGAGAAGTGGTAGAGCACATGGTCCTGGTCCACGTCCGTGATGACCAGCGGCGGATCGGTCCAGAGAAACGACAACATGTTGCCGGGTTTCTTCGCCGTACGCACAATCACGGACCTCCCGTCGGCGAGCGTGCTGCTGGTCACGAAGCTGGGCCGGTACGGGGCCGGGTAGGTCCGTAACTCGGCGCCGTCGTCCAGCCGCCACACTCGCACGGCGGGCGTCCTGCCACCGCTGCTGAGAACGACGTCGGTCCCGTCGCCGAGGGTGGCGCTCATGATCGTGGCGCCGTACGCATCGAACAGGTGACCCGTCGTCTCCTCGGCGGGTGCCGCGTCGTCGAGGCGCCACAGCCTGATGCTGCCGTCGTAGTAGGCGCCGACGGCAACGGTTGTGCCATGGGCGAGCGAGCCGGCTGCCACAGCCGAAATTCCTCGGCTGGGACCGGTGAGTGCGTACAGTAGGCGGCCGTCATCGAGCGACCGTACGTGCACCACTGGGTCGTCTATCGCGCCACCGGTTAGGACGATTGTCGTCTGGTCCGGCAGGGAACCGATCGCCGTCGTCGGGCCGGCCCGTCCGGTGGACCAGATGGCCTCCGATGAGCCGTGCCGCCACACGGCGAGCGTCCAGCTGACGGCGCAGGCGAACAATGTCGAGCCATCCCCGGCGGAGATCGCCGACAGATTGCGTGGATCCATCGAGGATCCACCGAAGTGAGGCGCGGGGATGTCGACTGGCATCAGGTCGGCCAGCCGCCATGCCGCCAACTCCGGTGCCGCGCCGATGCCGTTGCCGGCTCCGGCGACGACCACGTCTCCGGCGCCGGCCATCCGGACGGTCTCCACCGACCCGATCGGCCAGGCCGTCGCCCATTGCGTCAGCAGTTCGCCGTCGTCGACCCGCCAGACATACAAGGTCCGGTCCGAGCCGCCACCCACCAGGACGGGTGTGCCGTCGGGCATAGTCGTGGCGACGACTGCCCGCATCTGCGGCGTATTGATCCGGTATAGGAGTTCGCCGTCCTTCAGGCGCCAGACCGACAGTCGCTCGGCCGTACCGGGGTCGTCATTCCCAGCGACGACGACCTTGCTCCCGTCGCTGAGCGCCGCGATCGCCACACACGTCGCCGTGCCCGGTCCGGCCAGCGTCATCAGCGGCCGGCCGTCGTCAAGGCGCCAGAGCCGTGCCGTCCCGTCCCGGCCGCCACTGACCAGCAGCGGGATGCCGTCGGACGACTCCCCGGTCGCCAGCGTGGTGATCTCGCCGTCGTGGCCGCGTAGCGTCTGCTGGCCCAGCGTTGACGCGCTCATCGCGGGATCGATCTTCGCCCAGCGCACATGCTGTGCCCGCGGCACGGCGTTCGCGATCCGCTTTCGCAACACCGGGAGGTGCGCGATCGCCGCAGCCACTTCGAGGTGCCCGGCGTTGCCGATCCGATCCCGCGCGACCAACCGGTCCGACGCCAGCCTGTATGCCGCCGCCACCCGCTTGCCCGTCGCCTCGCACGCCGAGTCGAGGTGCGGCAGCAAATCTTGCGGATCGGCGGTCACGAGAAAGTCCACTCGGTCGAGCAGATCGTCCATGCTCCCGCCACGCGCTGCGTGGCCGGCCACGAAACGTCGGACGTAGTCGGTGTCCCAGCCGTCCCGGCTCGCCACCGTGACGCATGCCTCGTACAACGCGCGGTTGTCGGCGCGGGAGTCTCGGCCGGCCAAAAGCACGTCCGCCAAGGCATGGTGAAACAACCGGTGGCGTGGTCGCGAATCCGGTTCGGCGACGCCGACGATGAGGTCCACTGCGGCGGAGTCGTGCACCAGTTTCAGGTCGCGGTGGCCGGCGTCGCCGAGGCCCAGGGCGGTGGCGAACCGCAGCCACAGCTCGTCGTCGACGCCCGCGCCCTGCGCGTGCGCCAAAGTGGTCATCATGATCCGCAGGCGATGGCTTTCCTCACCGGAGCGTCTGCCGAGGTAGCCGAGAAGAGCCTGTGCCACGTCGGTCGGGAACTCGAAAGAGTGCGGCTTGACGTCGTTCGACCGGGCCACACGTTCAGCGGCCAAGCCCGCGATCAGAAAGTTCCCGGCGGCGCGCTCGGCGATCTCGGCGGCGAGCGACTGGGCCAGCTCCGGATCGGCCCGGCACCGCCGCCGGACGCCGCCGGAAAGGTCCGGCTGGGTGAGGATCGCCAGCGCGTACTGCCGGACGCCCTCCGGATCGGCGAAGTCGACCGCGAGGTCGATAAGCCCGTCCTGGTCGACCGCGGTGATCCCGAGCTGGGGCAACAGCGCGTCCCACCCGTAGCGACGCCGATCGGCCGGGCCAGCCGACCACGGCCGAGTAGCGACTACCACGCGTACCGAGGGGATCGTAGCCAGCCGACTCAGCGCCTGCCCCAGTGCGACGGCGTCGCGGGGCGTCGCGGCCTCGTCGAGGGCGTCGGCCAGCACGATCCGCGATTCGTCGCCGAGCCGCTCGAGCAACTCCTCGTCGGACGCGGCTGAGGGGAGGCCCAACCATTCCCGCATCGCGCGATCCAGATCGCTTACCCGAGCACCAGCTGCCAGGAACATCAACCCGTTACCGGCCAGAACTGTGTTGCGCCGCATCGCCACTCGCGCGAGGACCGCGGACTTGCCCGTTCCGGGCGGCCCGCTGATCACGAACGGGCGACCTGACTCTTCGGTGGAGTCCAGCCACGCGAGCACGGCCGCGATCACGTCCTCCCGTCCGCGGAAGAGGTCGGCCGCAACCGTCATCCCGCGCCGTCCCTGCCCCGCGCGGAGGAAGTGCCCGGCGGCCGACAAGCCTCCGAAGAGCCATCGATCCAGCACATCCGGCTTGGCCAGCGGCGGCTCCGAGCGCTCGGCAATCGGCTTGGATGACGCCGAGCGGCGCAACGTCAGGTAGCCCACGATGAGAGCGGCGAGCGCGCCGACAATGGACGCGACCTGATCGCCGCGGTCCAGGACGAGCCCGAACCCGCGTTCGGACGGCCACAGCCAGATCGCGGCGGCAACGCCGGTGGCTACCGCCAGGAGGGCCGCAGCCGAGGTCAGCACGCGTCGCCGAGTACCCAATCCGCCACCACCCGCAATCGGAGTAGAGCCCAGCGTAGCGACGGCCGGGCGCCACCGGCGCTTCTCAGATCTCGATACTCGGTTCGGGAGGTGATCCAGAGGAAGGGGTGGTTTCGCTATTCCCCAAGCGGTCCACGTCGATGGGGTGCCGAGTCGTGGGTACAGGGACCGGACGTCTTCCAGCGACGCATCTGTGCTCGTAGGGTGTCGATCTCGATGCTCAACACGCGGATGACCTGGGCGTAGGTGTCGATCCGTTCGGTCAGCTCGGTGTTGCTCTCCCGGAGCCGTTTGTTGGCGGCTTCGAGATCTGCGAGCCTGCCGTGCAGGTGCTGGAATGCAGTTGGGATGCCGTTGGTAGCCCGCCGCTGTTACTCAAAGGCCTGACGCAGGTCGGGATGCTTGTGGGTCAGCACCCACCGTTTCACGCCGGCTTCGGCCGCCAACTGCAGGACGGTCAGCGCTCCAGTGGAGCGGGTGGGGGTACAGGCCAGGAGCCGGCGGGCGGCGGCTTGGATGACGTCGCGTTCGGCTTGCCGGTCGGTGGTCATCGGGTTCGTCCGGTGTGGTGTCGAGCGATGAGGTGTTCGAGGCGGGCGAGTTCGTGTCGTTCGCGGCCGTGGCGCACTGGTGGGGCTGCAGGGTCGTTGACTACGGCGCGGAGGTGCGCGGCCTGCCGGCGCAGGATGTAGATGTCGCGGTCGGTTCGGGCGATGTTGGTGCAGTTCGGGCGGCAGTCGTCAATGTCGGAGGTGTGGCGGGTGCCGCGTTCGTCGGCGGCAGACCACGTGCGGCGCCGCCGCGAACGACTCGAACCGCGTACCCGATCGCCGGCTGGGGCAGATGCCGTCGGGCGACCGGGTTGGCCACCGCATAGCGTGGCTGCGCCCACTCGTAGAACGCGTTGACCCGCTGAGGTTGTCCAACACCCTCGAACCGGCCACCCGCGCCGGGTTCGCCGCATCCGTCATCCGCCAGAACTTGAACCCGTCGGGGGTTGATCGTCGTGGGATGGGTCCTCAATGAGGTTCTTGATTGGCTCACCACGGCGATCCTGGCCTGCCTGAACGCGATCTTCGACCTCATCACCGGCATTCTGCTCACCACACCGAAGGTCACCATGCTGCCGCAGGTGCAGGCACTCACCGGCCGATCAGCCTGGATCGTGGAGACCGTCTTCGTGTTGGCGTTCGTCGCCGCCGGCGTGCTCGTCATGGTCGCCAGAGCGCTCTGCAGCACGCACGCCAGCGGCTAACCGTTCATCCGGTTACCGCCACCAAAGATCATCCGTTACCGGATGTTACCGCCGTTACCCGGGAGGATCTTCATCTCCCCAGGTCAATCGGTCGGGACGGCCGGATTCGAACCGACGACCCCTTGACCCCCAGTCAAGTGCGCTACCAAGCTGCGCCACGTCCCGCCCCCGCGCGGTTTCCCTCGCGGCAGCCGGTACAGCTTAGCGCAGCCCTCCCGAGTCATCGCACAGGCCCCACCCGCCTCGCCATCTGACCGCACCCCCTCGCAGGAGCACCAACGCACAACCCCTAAAGCGTCCTAGGAGGGTGGGGTAGAGGGATGCCGGATGGTCCGGTCGGACCATCCGGCATTTCGGGAGAACTGGGCCGGGTCAGCCGTGCGCCTTGCCTCGGCCACCGGGGCCGAGCTTCTTACGCGGGCGGACCGAGATCTCGATGGGGCTGCCCTCGTACCCGAACTCCTCGCGGAGCTTGCGCTCGACGAAGCGCTGGTAGCCGGCGTCGAGCGGGCCGGTGGTGAAGAGCACGAACCGTGGCGGCGCCACACCAGCCTGCGTCGCGAACAGGATCCGCGGCGCGCGACCGCCACGAACCGGGTGGGGCGTGGCCTGGACCAGCGCGGTCAGCCACTGGTTGAGGTGCGCGGTCGGGACCCGGGTCTCCCAGCTGGCCAGCGCCTTGTTCAGGGCCGGGGCCAGCTTGTCCACGGCGCGGCCGGTCATCGCGGACAGGTTCAGGCGGATCGCCCAGGGGATGCGGCGCAGTTCCCGGTCGATCTCCTTGTCCAGGTAGTACCGACGGTCGGCGTCGACCAGGTCCCACTTGTTGAACGCGATGACCATGGCCCGGCCGGCTTCGGTGACCATCGACAGGATCCGCTGGTCCTGCTCACTGATCGGCTCGCTGGAGTCGAGCAACACCACTGCCACCTCGGCGGCCTCGATCGCCCCGGCGGTGCGCAGGCTGGCGTAGTACTCGGTGCCGCTGGCCTTGCCGACCCGCTTGCGCAGCCCGGCGGTGTCGACCAGTTGCCAGGTCTGACCGCCGATCTCGACAAGGCTGTCCACCGGGTCCACAGTGGTGCCGGCCACCGAGTCGACGACCGCGCGATCCTCACCGGAGAACCGGTTGAGCAGGCTGGACTTGCCCACGTTCGGCCGCCCGACCAGCGCCACCCGGCGGGGTCCGCGCGGCCGGTTCTCGATGATCGCCGGGGCTTCGGGCAGCGCGGCGAGGATGGCGTCCAGCAGGTCGCCGGAGCCGCGGCCGTGCAGCGCGGAGATCGGGAACGGTTCACCGAGGCCGAGCGACCACAGTGAGGTCGCCTCCATCTCGATGGAGGTGTTGTCCGCCTTGTTGGCCACCAGGATCACCGGTTTGGCACTGCGCCGCAGCATCTTCACCGCGGCCTCGTCCACGTCGGTGGAGCCCACCATCGCGTCGACCACGAAGAGGACCACGTCGGCGGTGACGACAGCCGTCTCGGCCTGCGCCGCGATGGCGGCGGCCCGGTCCTTCGCGTCCGGTTCCCAGCCGCCGGTGTCCACCACTGTGAACGCCCGGCCGTTCCACTGCGCGTCGTACGGCACCCGGTCCCGGGTCACCCCGGGAACGTCCTCGACGACCGCCTGCCGACGGCCGATGATCCGGTTGACAAGCGTGGACTTGCCCACGTTGGGGCGGCCGACCACTGCCACGACCGGCTGCGGGCCGGTCGGTTCCTCGACGGCGACGTCGGGCTCACGCAGCTCGACCCATCCCGCACCCTCGCTCACGCTGCTCCTCCGCGTCGCTCCGGACCGACCTGGGACATCACCGCGCCGCTCATGCCACGCCTCGTTCGGTAAGCAGGTCGCGCAGTCGCGCCACGACCTCGTCGATGCCCAACTCGGTGGTGTCCAGCACCACCGCGTCGGGTGCCTGCGCCAGCGGGTTGACCTTGCGGGTCGAGTCGAGACGGTCCCGCCGGGCCAGGTCGGCGGCGGTGGCCGCCACGTCGGCGGCGTCCTCCGCACTGCGTCGGGCGGCACGGGCCGCCTCGGAGGCGGTCAGGAAGACCTTCAGGTCCGCGTCCGGCGCGACGACCGAGCCGATGTCCCGACCCTCGACGACCATCCGACCAGCGTTGGCGATCATCTCGCGTTGGCGGGCGACAAGCAGCTCGCGGACCGCGGGAACCGCGGCGACGGCGGAGACCGCTCCGGTCACCTCCGGGCCCCGGATGTCGGCGTCCACGCCGACCCCGTCGATCGTCACGGCGTACCCCTGCGGGTGGGTGCCGATGCGCAGGTTGACCTCGCCGGCGACCTTGACCACCGACGCGGTGTCGGTGAGGTCCACGCCGGAGCGCAGCACGGCCCACGTGATCGCCCGGTACATCGCCCCGGTGTCCAGGTAACGCGCACCGATGTCGACGGCGAGGCGCCGCGACACGGTGGACTTACCCGAACCGGACGGCCCATCCACAGCGACCACACATCGCCCGGCCCGTACGTTTTCCTCCACCGTGTCCTCCTCAGCCCGTACCTCACGGATCGCCCGGTGAGCTGGCGCCGCAAGCGGTTTGTCAATCGTCATCAATCATGCCCGGTTCCTCTGGCGGACCCGCGCGCGACGCCACCGGAGGCGACCCACGCCACCCGGGCGGCCGCGTCCCGGCCGTCGGTGGAGCCTACCGGCAGCCGTACCCCGAACTCCGGGGGTCAGTCACCCACCGCGTTGAACAGGGCGGCGACCTCCGCGTTGGTAAGCCGCCGGATCCGCCCGGTGCGCAGGTCGCCCAGCCGGATCGGCCCGATCGAGGTACGCACCAACCGGGTGACCGGGTGCCCGACCTCGTCCATCAGCCGCCGGACGATGTGCTTGCGCCCTTCGTGCAGGCTCAGCTCCACCTGGGCGGATTTGCCGAGGGTGTCCACCACCTTGAACGAGTCGACAGTGACCGGCCCGTCCTCCAGCTCGACCCCGGCCAACAGCCGCTTGCTCAGGTTGCGCGGGATCGGCCCGACCACCTCGGCGAGGTAGGTCTTGAGCACCTGGTAGGAGGGGTGCATGAGCTTGTGCGCGAGGGTGCCGTCGTTGGTGAGCAGCAGCAGGCCCTCGCTGTCCGCGTCGAGCCGCCCGACGTGGTAGACCCGCTGCTCCAGCCGGGCACCGATGAAGTCGGACAGCTCGTTGCGTCCCTTTTCGTCCGCCATGGTGGTGACCACCCCGCGCGGCTTGTTCATCGCCACGTAGACCAGGCGGACGTCGACCTGGAGGCGCTCGCCGTCCACGTGGATCACGGCGGTGGCCGGATCGACCTTGTCGCCGAGCTTGGCGACCCGCCCGTCCACGGTGACCCGGCGGCGGAAGATCAGGTCCTCGCAGGCACGCCGGGAACCCACGCCGGCGGCGGCGAGCACCTTCTGCAGGCGCTCAGCCCCCTCGAAGACAGGGGCGTCGGGTTTGGGGGCACGGTTATCGGGTCGCATCAGCAAGCTCTTCTACGTCGTCGGGCAGGAAGGGTGCGAGGGGCGGCAGCTCGGCAACGGTGTTCAGCCCGAGCTTCTCCAGGAACAACGTGGTGGTCCGGTAGAGGAACGCCCCGCTGTCCTGTTCGGTGCCGCACTCCTCGACGAGACCGCGGGTGACCAGCGTACGGATGACCCCGTCGCAGTTCACACCCCGGATGGCTGAGATTCGCGAACGGGTCACCGGCTGCTTGTAGGCGACCACGGCGAGCGTCTCCAACGCCGCCTGGGTCAGCCGTACGGACTGCCCGTCCAACACGAACCGTTCAACGTACGTAGCGTATTCCGGCCGGGTGTAGAGCCGCCACCCGCCGGCCGCCCGGCGCAGCTCGAACCCGTGGCCGGCGGCGGTGTAGCCGGCGGCGATCTCGTCGAGCATCGGCCCGACCCGTTCGGCCGGCTGCTCCAACACCTGCGCCAGGACCAGCTCGCTGACCGGCTCGTCGACCACCAGCAGGATCGCCTCCAGCGCACCGCGCAACTCGGCGTCGGACAGCTCCGGCGCCGGCTCCGGCGCGGCCGTCACGCGCCGCCGCCCCACGCTCTCCCGCCGGGGTACGCCGACAGCCGTCCCCGACTCCCCCACCGCACCCGGATCCGGCTCGGTCACACCCGTCCCACCCGAGCCCAGCGCGGCTGGGACCGGCGCAGCGGCCTCCGGCGCGGCGGCCTCCGGCGCGGCGGCCTCCGGCGCGGCGGCACCCAGCTCGGCAAGACTTGGCTCGGCCGGGACCGGCTCGGCGGAATCCGGCGCGGCCAAACTCGGCGCGGCGGAATCTGACGCGGTCGGGGCGGCCTCGGCGGCGGGTGCGGATTCGGGTGCCGGTCGGGACGGTTGCTGGCGGCTACCGTCGGCGTCCGGCGCCGCGGGTACGGCGGGTGACTCGTCCGACGGGACGTCGGTGCCCTCTGGTTCGGGGGCGGGCGGCCGGGGGCGCTCCCACGGTGGAACCCAGGCGGCGGCCTGGTCGGCAAGCGAATCCCGGCGTTCCTCGTCACTCATCGCGCTCACCCTCCGTCGCTCCCGTCCCATCCGTCCCGGCGGCCTCCCCGGTCAGCTCCGACCCAACGGGCGACCCGGTCAGCTCCGGCCCGGTCAGCTCCGGCCCGGCGGGCGACCCGGCCACCGCCGACCCGGCGGGCAGCGCCGACACGTGAGGCTCAGCTGGCGGCGCGGACGGCTCCGCGTCGGCCGGGCTGCCGGCGTACTCGTCGACGTGTAGTTCGGTGGCGCCGTCGGCCGGGCCGGTCCAGCGCACGGTCAGCTCCTCCAGGGCCTGCTCCTGGACGAAGGAGACCAGGCCCTCCCGGTACAGCTCCAGCAGCGCGAGGAACCGCGCCACCACCTCCAGGGTCGCCTCGCAGTCGGCGCAGAGCAGTGCGAACGTGGCGGTGCCGGCCCGGCGTAGCCGGGCGGTGAGGATCGCCGCGTGTTCCCGGACACTGACCCGGACCATGTGCACGTGGGCGATGGAGACCTCCGGCACCGGCTTCGGCGTCATCGCCTTCACTGCCAACTTCAGCAGCCGCTGCGGGCCGATGCCGAGGACCAGGTCGGGCAGCGCCTCGGCGTAGCGGGGTTCCAGGCTGACCGCGCGGGGGTAGCGCCGGCCGCCGACCGCTTCCAGCTCGGCGATGTGCGCCGCCGCCTCCTTGTACGCCTTGTACTGCAGCAGCCGGGCGAAGAGCAGATCCCGGGCCTCCAGCAGGGCGAGGTCGGCCTCGTCCTCCACCTCGGCGGCGGGCAGCAGCCGGGCCGCCTTCAGGTCGAGCAGGGTCGCGGCGATGAGCAGGAACTCGCTGGCCTCGTCGAGGTCCCAGTCGTCGCCCATGGCCCGGATGTAGGCGATGAACTCGTCGGTGACCGTGTGCAGGGCCACCTCGGTGACGTCGAGCTTGTGCTTGCCGATCAGTTGCAGCAGCAGGTCGAACGGACCGGTGAAGTTGGCCAGCCGCACCGTGAAGCCGGTCGCGGCGGGCGGCACACCGTCGACCACGGCCGGAGCAGCGGCGTCAGGCGGGTCGAGGGGTGGCGCGGTCACCGCACGACCGTAGTGCACGAGGCGGGCACCGGGCGTTCCGGCTACCGCTCCGACTGGGCGGCGATCACCTCGCGGGCCAGCTGACGGTAGTTGCGGGCGCCGGAGGACGCCGGGTCCATCGTCGTGATGGGCGCACCGGCCACGGTGGACTCCGGGAACTTCACAGTCTTGGTGATGACCGTCTGGTAGACCTTGTCGCCGAACGCCTCGACCACCCGCTGGAGGACCTGGCGGCAGTGCGTGGTGCGGCTGTCGTACATGGTGGCGAGGATGCCCTCGAGCTCCAGGTCAAAGTTGAGCCGCTCCCGCACCTTGTCGATGGTGTCCAGCAGCAGCGCCACCCCGCGCAGGCTGAAGAACTCGCACTCCAGCGGGATGAGCACGCCGTGCGCGACGGTCAGCGCGTTGATCGCCAGCAGGCCGAGCGACGGCTGGCAGTCGATCAGGATGTAGTCGTACTCCTTGCGGACCGAGCGCAGGACCCGGGCCAGTGCCATTTCCCGGGCGACCTCGTTGACGAGCTGGATCTCGGCGGCGGAGAGGTCGATGTTGGCCGGCAGCAGGTGCAGGCCCGCCACGTCGGTCTTGATCAGGACGTCCTCGGCGGTGACGTCGTCCTGCATGAGCAGGTTGTAGACGGACAGGTCGAGGTTGTGTGGGTTGACCCCCAACCCCACCGACAGGGCGCCCTGCGGGTCGAAGTCGACGAGCAGCACCTTGCGGCCGTACTCCGCGAGGGCCGCGCCCAGGTTGATGGTGGTGGTCGTCTTGCCGACGCCACCCTTCTGGTTGGCCATCGCGATGATGCGCGCCGGACCGTGCCGGTCGGTGGGCATCGGCTCAGGGATGGGCTTGCGCATCGTGTAGGCAGCCGGGTCCGCTGGACCCAGATCCGCACCGAGCGTGGCCTGCTGCTCGCGGAGCTCCGACGTCCAGGTCTCGGCACGGTCACCGTTGCCAGCCATGTGCTCGTTGCCCCCTCCCGACGACCCCACCCGGCGTCGGAGCCGTCCGACGTCCTTCGCGGCGCCGCTGCGCACCCCGGTCGTATCGCTCCAGGAGGTCCGCGCCGATGCCGACTGTACGCCACCGACCAGCAGGGGGTTCGGCACCGGCCCGGCGTGTCGGCGTCGACCGCGACCGGTTCAGCCCTGGGCGCGGGGGTGGGTGGTGGCGTACACCTCACGCAACCGCTCCACGGTGACCAACGTGTAGACCTGGGTGGTGGTCACCGACGCGTGTCCGAGCAGTTCCTGGACCACCCGCACGTCGGCGCCGCCGTCGAGCAGATGGGTGGCGTACGAGTGGCGCAGGGTGTGCGGGGAGACGGCGGCCGGCCCCTCGACCGGCAGCCCGGCCCGGCCGGCGGCGGCGCGCAGGATGCCCCAGGCGCCCTGGCGGGTGAGCGCGCCGCCCCGGGCGTTGAGGAAGACCATCGGGCTGCCCCGACCTGCGGCGGCCAGGGCGGGCCGGGCCCGGACCAGGTAGGCGCGTACCGCGTCGACGGCGTACCCGCCGATCGGCACCAGCCGCGTCCGGCCACCCTTGCCGCGCAGCAGCACCGTGCCCTCGTCGGTTTCCAGGTCGTCCACGGCGGCGCCGACCGCCTCGGAGATCCGCGCGCCGGTGCCGTAGAGGAACTCCAGCAGCGCCCGGTCGCGTAGCGCGAGGGACGCGTCGTCGCCGGTCGCGGTGATCGGGCCGGCGGTCTCCAGCAGGCGGACCACGTCGTCGACCGGCAGTGCCCGGGGCAGCCGGCGCGGCGGGGTGGGCGGGCGCACGTCCCGGCTGGGGTCGGCGCCGGCCAGCCCTTCACGCAGCGCGAAGCGGTGCAGGCCGCGGACCGCGCTGGCGGCGCGGGCGGCGGAGGAGACAGCCAGCGGCGGGTGGGCGTCGTCGCCCGCGCGCAGCCGGGCCAGGTGCGACTCGACGAGACCGGGGCCGACCGACGCGAGGTCGGTGACGCCGGCCGCGACCAGGGTGGCGAGATAGCGGTCCAGGTCCCGGCGGTACGAGGTGAGCGTGTTCGCCGACAGTCCACGCTCGACGGTGAGGTGGTCGAGGTAACCGCGCACGGCGCGGCGCAGCGCCGGCGTGGGCTGCTCGCCCACGCCGGCGGAGTCCGCGCTGCCGGTCAGACCGCCACCGCTCAGGCGAGTACGTCGGTCAACGGGAGCACGTCCATGCCGTGCGCCTCGGCGACCGGACCGTAGGTGACCCGACCGTCGTACGTGTTCAGGCCCAGGCCCAACGCCGGGTCGCGGCGCAGCGCCTCCTGCCAGCCGTGGTTGGCCAGCTCCAGGGCGTACGGCAGGGTGACGTTGGTCAGGGCGTACGTGCTGGTGTTCGGCACCGCGCCGGGCATGTTCGCCACGCAGTAGAAGATCGACTCGTGCACCTTGTAGACCGGGTCGGCGTGCGTGGTGGGGCGCGAGTCCTCGAAGCAGCCGCCCTGGTCGATGGCGATGTCGACGAGCACACTGCCCGGCTTCATCCGGGAGACCAGCTCGTTGGAGATCAGCGTCGGCGCCTTCGCGCCGGGCACCAGGACCGCGCCGATGACCAGGTCGGCGTCGAGCACGGCCCGCTCGACCTCGTAGGCGTTGGACGCGATGGTCTGCAGGTGGCCGCGGTAGATGGCGTCGGCCGAACGCAGTCGGGCCACGTTCTTGTCCAGCAGCAGCACCTCGGACTGCAGGCCGAGCGCGATCGCGGCGGCGTTCATGCCGGACACGCCGGCGCCGATGACGACGGTCTTGGCCGCGTACACGCCGGAGACCCCGCCGGGCAGCACCCCGCGCCCACCGCCGGTACGCATCATGTAGAAGGCGCCCACCTGCGGGGCGAGCCGGCCGGCGACCTCGGACATCGGGGCGAGCAGCGGCAGCGACCGGTCGGGCAGCTCAACCGTCTCGTACGCGATGCCGGTGACCCTGCGGTCGATGAGCGCGTCGGTGCACTCCTTGGAGGCGGCCAGGTGCAGGTAGGTGAAGAGCACCTGACCCTCGCGCATCCGGTGGTACTCCTCGGCGATCGGCTCCTTGACCTTGAGCACCAGCTCGGCGGTCTCCCACACCTCGTCGGCGGTGGCGAGGATCTGCGCGCCGGCGGCGGCGAACTCCTCGTCGGTGATGCTGGAGCCGACCCCCGCACCCGCCTCGACGAAGACCTGGTGACCACTGCGGGTGAACTCGTTGACGCCCGCTGGCGTGATCGCCACGCGGTACTCGTGGTTCTTGACCTCGCGTGGGATTCCGACCTTCACGATGCAGACACCTCTCTTCGGGGCTGCTCTCCCCCGACTGCTCGGTGCCGCGGCGGCCCCTTTGCCACCCCGGTCCACCGGTCCCGCCGGCGGCAGTCTAGGCGCGTCCGGTGCCGCCGCGAGCCAGCACAGTGGCATCCGGTGCCCGGGTGTCCTGACGGTGTGTCAGGGCACCGGGCCGCTTCGCCGGGGACATCGCCGCCGCCGTCCGGACGGGTTTGCCAATTATCGCCCCGGCCGCCGGCTGCCGCTGGGAACAGTCGGCAAGGGGCCCCGCGGCTGACCGCGGGGCCCCTTCGCGCGTACTCCCCGCTGATGCGGGACCGGCGGCGACGCTCAGCGGGGCAGCGGCGCGTCCGCCCGGCGCAACGTCGACCAACCGGTGTCCCGGGCGCGGGCCGCGGCGAGCAGCCCGGCCACCGCGGACGCGTTGGTGATCTCGCCGGCCAGGACCATCGCGACGGCCTCGTCCAGGTCGATCCGGACGATCTGGAGGTCGGCTTCCTCGTCGTGGCGCTCGTGCCGCTCGTCGGCCGGCACCTCGGCGAGGTCGCGGGCCAGGAAGACCCGCACGACCTCGTTGGTGAACCCGGGTGAACTGTGCAGGTCGACGAGCACGTCGACCTGCCCGGCGGTGAGGTCGGCCTCCTCGGCCAGCTCCCGCAGCGCGGCCGCCGGCAACTCCTCGCCGGAGACGTCCATCAGCCCGGCCGGCAGCTCCCACAGGTGTCGGCCGACCGGGTGCCGGTACTGCCGGATCAGCACCACCTGGCCGACGTCGTCGAGCGCCACCACGGCCACCGCCCCGACGTGCCGGACGAGGTCACGCACCCCCGTGCCGCCGCCGGGCATTGTCACCTCCTCGGTGACCACGTCGAAGATCCGCCCCCGGTACCGCTCCGTGCGGGACCGCACCTCGTAGCGGTGCTCGACCCCGCTCACGCCGTCGTCCCGCCGCGCCGCACGACGACGGATGACACAGTGCCGGTTCGCTCGCTCACGACGCGGACGCGGCCTTCGTCGCGGCGCCGTTGCGGGCGGACTTGCGCGTCGTCGGGGCCTCGGTTGCCCCGTCCAGGTCGACAGGCAGTTGGTCGGCCTGTGAGTACGTCACAGCGGCCTTGACGAACGAGGCGAACAGCGGGTGCGGGCGGGTGGGTCGGCTCTTCAGCTCCGGGTGCGCCTGGGTGGCCACGAAGAACGGGTGCAGGCTGCGGTCCAGCTCGACGAACTCGACGAGCCGACCGTCCGGCGAGGTGCCGGAGATGCGCAGGCCGGCCTTGGTCAGCGCGTCCCGGTAGGCGTTGTTCACCTCGTAGCGGTGCCGGTGCCGCTCGCTGATCTCGACGCTGCCGTACGCCTCGGCGACGATCGAACCCTCGGTCAGCGTCGCCGGGTAGGCGCCGAGCCGCATGGTGCCGCCCAGGTCGCCGCGCCCGGCGACGATGTCCTCCTGGTCGGCCATGGTGGCGATGACCGGGTGCGCGGCCTGCTCGTCGAACTCGAGCGAGTTGGCGCCGTCCAGGCCGGCCAGGTGCCGGGCCACCTCGATGGTCATGCACTGCAGGCCGAGGCAGAGGCCGAGCAGCGGAATGCCGGCCTCGCGGGCGTACCGGGCGGTGCCGATCTTGCCCTCGATGCCGCGGACGCCGAAGCCACCGGGGATGAGGATGCCGTCCACGCCGGCCAACGCCGCGGCGGCGCCGGCCGGGGTGACGCACTCGTCACTGGGCACCCAGCGCAGCTGCACCCGGGCGCGGTGACCGAACCCGGCCGCCCGGATCGCCTCGCTCACCGACAGGTACGCGTCGGGCAGGTCGACGTACTTGCCGACCACCGCCACGGTGACCGTGTGCCGGGGCCGGTGCACCCGCTCCAGCAGGTCGTCCCAGCTGGCCCAGTCCACGTCCCGGAAGGAGAGGCCAAGCCGGCGTACCACGTACGCGTCGAGCCCCTCCCGGTGCAGCACCTTCGGGATGTCGTAGATGCTCGGGGCGTCCGGTGCGGCGACGACCGCCTCGGCGTCCACGTCGCAGTAGAGCGACAGCTTCTCCTTGAGCTTCACCGGGATCTCCCGGTCGCAGCGCAACACGATGGCGTCCGGCTGGATACCGATGTTGCGCAGCTGCGCCACCGAGTGCTGGGTCGGCTTGGTCTTCAGCTCACCCGACGGGGCCAGGTACGGCACCAGCGAGACGTGCAGGTAGAAGCAGTTGTCCCGACCCAGGTCGTGGCGGACCTGGCGGATCGCCTCCAGGAACGGCAGCGACTCGATGTCGCCGACGGTGCCACCGACCTCGGTGATCACCACGTCGGGGAGTTGGCCGTCCTCGTCCGGGTCGGCCATCGCCAGGATCCGCGACTTGATCTCGTTGGTGATGTGCGGGATGACCTGGACGGTGTCGCCGAGGTATTCCCCGCGCCGCTCCTTGGCGATCACGTCGGAGTAGATCTGGCCGGTGGTGACGTTCGCCTTGCCGGACAACGCCCGGTCGAGGAACCGCTCGTAGTGCCCGACGTCGAGGTCGGTCTCGGCGCCGTCCTCGGTGACGAAGACCTCACCGTGTTGGAACGGGTTCATCGTCCCCGGGTCGACGTTCAGGTAGGGGTCGAGCTTCTGCATCACCACCCGCAACCCGCGTGCGGTCAACAGGTTGCCGAGGCTGGAGGCGGTGAGGCCCTTACCCAGCGAGGAGGCGACGCCCCCGGTGACGAAAATGTGCCTGGTCGTCCGTGCTGATGGGGCCAAGGCCTGCTCCCGTGTCGTCTGTCGCGGTCATGCAGACCGCCGTGCTTGATCAGCTCAGTGATCACGCGATCCACGGGATTCGACGGTAACACCTCCCGGGCGGGTACTCGCAGGCCGCACCCCGGCTGCGACCCCACCGGGTCGTCCGGCCGAGGGCCGGCGCTCAGGAAGCGGCGACCTCGGTCGATGACCTGTCGACCTGCCGGGGTGGCACGGGCAGGGTCGCGGAGGTGTCCGCGGTCGGCCCCACCGGCCCGTCGGTGTCGGCCGAGGGGTCTTCGGCGACGCCCGAGGGGACGTCGGGTGTCTCCGGTCGCGTGCGCGCCTGGGGTGCGCCCGCGGGCGGTGCGCTGATCGGACGGGGGTGGACCGCGCCCAGCGGCCCGCCACCACGGGTCGGGCCGTCACCCCCACCGACCGGACCGACCCCGCCGGACCCCGGATCGTCGGCACCGTCGGCGCGGGAGCGTCCCGGCAGCGGGCGGGTCCGGTCGGCGGCATGTCCGAGGACCCGCAGCGACGCGAGGGCGGCCATGGGCACCACCAGGGCGGCGGCCGCGCCCAGCACGTCGAGCGCCGCGCCGTCGAGCACCCCACCGAGTACGGCGGCGACCACGGTGCCGGCCATCGCGGCCCGCACCGCCGGGTAGATGCCGAACAACCGCATCAGCCCACCCCACGGCTGCAACAGGGCGAACCACACGAGCAACCCGCCCACCAACGCCAGCACGGTCAGCGGGCTGTTGACCAACGTCTCGAAGTTCTCCGTGCTCGATCGGTGCACGGTGAACCCGCCGGTGCCGTCGCCGAGCGCGGAGAGGAACCGGCCCAGGCTGCCCCGCTCGGCCGCCGAACGCCGCAGGTCCACCACTGCGAACCCGATGCCGACCGCCAGGGCGGCCATGGCGGCCCAGGCCAGCCGGCTGATCGTCAACCAGCCACCGGCGCTGATCACGGCGGCGACGCTCACCCCGGCGGTGAGCGCGATCGCGCCGACCGGGTCGGCACCCAGGAACGGGCTGCCCACCACCACCACGGCGAGGCCACCCACGGCCACCATCACCGCGGGCCGCCAACCGCGGTGCACCCGCTGGGCGAACCAACCCCCGGTGAGCAACGCCCCGGCGAGGAACACGCCCAGCCCCACAGTGCTCAGCCCGGCGTACCGGCCGCCCTGCAACGCGGAGTAGCCGACCACGCCGTTGAGTTGGAGGCTGGCCCCGGTGAGCACGTCCAGCCCGACGACGAGCGTGGTCAGGCCGGCCACCGCGCCCAGGGGGCCGAGGGTGCCCGCGTAGCCGGGGAGGAACCGGACCGCCGCGGTGCCGGCGGCCACCAGCAGCCCGGTGATCCCGGCGAACAACAGGCCGGGGTGCTCGCCACCCCACCAGGGCACCGCGTCGGCGAGCAACGCCGCCGGCACCGTCAACGCCCCGGCGACCAGCAGCAACTCCGCCACCGCGGCGACCCGCCCGGGAACCGCCGTCGGGCCGGTCGGCCCGGCGTGCGGGCGGGCCCGGCGCAGCAGCGGCAGGACCGCCAGCGCCAGCAGCACCTGCACTCCGGCGAGCAGCGTGAAGAACCGGCCGGAGACGCTCCGCTGGGCGGCCGCCTCCCGGTCGGCGTCCGCCGGGGCGCTTATCGCCTCGGCGAGGTCGGCCGGACGGCCACCGGTGCTCAGCGCCGGCCGGCCGAGGAAGAGCCGTTCCGGCATCGGCCGGCCCAGCGCGGCGAGGGCGGTCGGCGCGAGGTCGACGAGTTGCAGGTACCCGTCGCGGCCGGTGCTGGCCGAGGTGAGCCACCCCCGTTCCCAACCCGGACCGTCGGCGACCGCCACGTGCAGCCGCGACGGCTGGGCGGTGTCGGAGATCCCCGCGACGAGCACCAACGACCGCGGCGGACGCGCGTCAAGCACCCGGGCCAACTGGGCGTCCGCCGCCCGGGCCTGCGCGGCGCGCGACGCCGGATCGATCCCCTCGACAGTGCCGAGGTCGACGATGCTCAACACGCACGAACCGAGCAACACCCGCGGATCGGCAGGCAGTGCCGAGGCGTACCTGTCGACGCGGCCGAACGGTCGGGCCGCCGCCACTGCCGCACCCGGACCCACGGCGACCGAGCAGCGGACCGACTCCGACAGCGAACCGGGCATGGCACCCCAGGACAGGCGCTGCTGGTTGTACTGCACCACGCTCTCCTGGTCGGGCAGGTTCGCGCCGATGCCGTCGGGTTGTTCCACTGCCACCCCGGACGTCGGGCAGCCCTCCGGCGGCCGACTGCCGTTCCACGCGGCGAAACTGCCCGCGCCCAGGGTCAGCCAGCCGTCCACCGGGCAGGTGGGTCGGTGCGCGGACCGCACCGACAGCGAGCCGATCGACCCCTGCTGGGCCATCCGCCACAACGTCGGAGTGCGCTGCGGATCGACGTCGTCCCAGCGCAGCCCGGCGATCCCGGCGAGCACCACGAAGTCGGCACTGCGGTGCGGGGTGCTGCGTGGTGGGCGGGCGGCCAGCGCGGTGACGCCGAGCGCCACCACGAGCACCGTCAGCAGGGCGGGGGCGATTCGGCGCAACATCACCGGTGTCCCGTTCTCGGGGCGTCGGAGCCCGGGGTGGCCGCCGGGCCGGTGGAAGGACCGGCCAGCTCGGCGTAGAGGTCGGCCAGCGCGGCGACGGTGTCCGCCTCGGTCGGCCACGTCGCCGCCCGGTCGGCGCCCCGCCCGCCCAGCTCGGCCCGCGCCGCCGGGTCGTCAAGCAGCGCACGTACCGCCGCGTCGACAGCGTCCACGTCCCCGGCGGGGACCAGCGTGGCCGCGTCGCCGACCAGCTCCGGCAACCCGCCGACCGCGGTGGCCACAAGTGGTACGCCGGCGCGCAGCGCCTCCTGGGCGAACAGCTGCCGGGCCTCCCAGTCGCTCGTCACCACCGCGAGGTCGGCGCCGGCGAGCAGGTCGGCCACGTCGGTGCGGTGCCCCAGCAGGGTCACCGGTGCGCGGGCCGCCGAGGTCCGGGCGGCAAGCGGCAGGTAGGCCGGGCCACTGCCCGCGATCACCACGACCGGCGGTGGGGTACGCGTGCGCCACCGGGCCGCCGCGTCGATCAGCACGTCGTAGCGCTTCTGCGGGTGCAACCGGCCGACCGAGAGGATCAACGGTTGGTCCGGGCGTACGCCGAACTCGGCGCGTACCGCCGCCGGACGTCGACGCGGCGGGGGCAGCGTCGGGGCGGCGACCGGGGCGAGCCGGGCGTCGGCGGCGCCCACCTCGGCGGCCCGGCGTACCAGGTCCGCGGAGGCGCCGAGCGCCACCCGGACGCCCCGGGCCACCACCCGTTCGACGATTCGGGACACCCCGCCCCGCAGACCCCCCGCGAGCACCGCGTTGTGCCAGGTGACGACAAGCGGGGCGGCCGGACGGGCCAGCACGGCGACCAACCCGGCCCGCAGGCCGTGCGCGTGCACCACGTCGACGTGCGCGGCGGCGAGCACCCGCCGCAGCGCGATTACCGCCCGGGCGTCGGCAGGCGTCGGGCTGGCCGGGATCTCCACCGGCGCGAAACGCGCGCCGACGCTGGTGAAGTCGAACTGTTCCTGGGTGGCCGCCGGTCCGCAGACCAGGACTGTCGCGCCGCCCGCGACGAGGCCCCGGGCCGCCGAGCGCACGTGCTGGCCGACGCCGCCGGTGCTGGACGCGAGCACCAACGCGACGCTGCCCGACCAGCTGGTCGGCAGAGCTGGCTCAGTCATCGCGCTGCCGTCTCCTTCCCGTCGCCCCGCCGCGGAGAGATCGACGTCGATCCGCCGTCCCCGCCTCGTGGCCCCCGCCGACGCAGACGCCGCAGCACCCCGGCGAGCAGCGGTCGCACGTCCCGCCGGTCGACGAACCAGACCACAGCGAGGAACACCGCCCCGACCAGAACCCCGGACAGCATGCCCTGACCGAGTGCCGCCGCCGTCGTCGGGGTGCTGCCGCCGGGTGTGTCGAGCCAGCGGGTGACGCCCAGCCCGGCGAGCGCGGCGAGCCCACCGGCGAGGCCACCGGCCGCCCCGGCCCGGACCGCGCCGGCCAACGCCGGCCGGCCGGCGCCGCGCGCCACCGCCAGCAGCAGCAGCGCCCCGAGGATCAGCATCCCCACCGAGTTGGCGGACGCCACCGCGAGCACCCGGTCGGCGGTGGGCAGCAGCGCCGACAACGGCAGCGCCACGGCCGGAACGACAAGCCAGCCGAGGGTGATCGCCACCGTCGCCGATCGGGTGTCGCCGCGCGCGTACAGGGCGCGGGACAGGACCGCGAACAAGCCGTAGCCGAGCAGGCCCGGCGCGAAGCCACGGATGGCCGCCGCGGTGGAGGCCGGGTTGTCCGGATAGAAGAGGTGAGCGATCGGCTGCGCGGTGCCGATCAACGCCGCGACGCCCAGGCAGCTGAAGAGCAGCACGCCGCGCACCGCGCCGGAGAGGGTACGCCGGTATTCGTCCTCCTCGCCGGCGGCGCTGGCGGTGGCAAGCGTGGGATAGGACGCGACCGCCAGTGGCACGGCGAGGACCGCCCACGGCAGCAGGTAGATCGCCTGGGCCAGGTTGAACACCTGGGGGGAGCCGGTGGGGCCGCCGGAGACCCGGTTGAGGACCACCAGGAGCGCGACCTGCTGCGCCGCCACCGTCACCGCGCCGGCCGTGGCGAGCCCGCCGATCCGGGCCCGCGCGTCGGCGGTGAAGGTGTACCCGAACCGAGGCCGCACCCGCAGCCGCCGCAGCGGGATCAGCAGGGAGAGCGACAGCACGACCACGCCCAGGGTGGTGCCGCCGGAAAGGAGCAGTTCGCCGGCGCGGCCGACCTGGGCGACGGACACGCCCCGCCCCTGGGCAGCGCCGAAGGCCACGTAGACGGCGACCACCGTGAGGCTGGACAGCAGCGGTGCGATGACGGGCCACGCGAAGCGTCGGTGTGCCTGCAGGACGCCGGTGAGCACGATGCCGATCCCGTAGAGCGGCAACTGTGGGGCGAACACCCGCAGCATCCGCGCGCCGGCGGCGAGTTCCGCCGCCGACCGTCCCGCGCTGATCACCGAGATGATCGGGTCGGCGAACAGGACGACGAGCACCGCGAGCGGGACCAGCAGGCTCACCGTCCAGGTGAGCAGGGCGCCGGTGGTCGCCGCCACCGCCCGCCGGTCGTCCGCGGCGACCGCCCCGGCCAGCAGCGGCACGACCAGGCTGGCCAACGCCCCGCCGGCGACGATCTCGAAGACGATGTTCGGCACCGTGTTGGCGATGACGTACATGCCGCCGAGGTCGCTCTGCTCGACCACCCAGGTGAACACTGCGGTGCGGCCGAAGCCGGCGAGCCGGCTGGCCACGGTGAGGACGGCGATGAGCGCGGCTGCCCCGGCCAACCGGCCGGCGCCGGCGAGAGGTGCCGGTCTGGTCACGTCAGTCGGCGCGCCGGCCCAGTGCGTCGAGCTCCCGCAGCCCCGGGGTCCGCTGGATCACCGCCGTGAAGCTGACCTTCTCGCTGGTGGCGGTGAGGCCGGCGAGCAGCGCGAGCAGACCGGCCCGCCCGAGCGGGCCGCTGCGGGCGGCGAGCGCGACGCCGAGCAGCGCCCCGAGCGCGTTCGCGCCGCTGTCGCCGAGCATCACGTCCTCGGCCAGGTCGTCGCGGAGCAGGCCGGCGGCGGCACCGGCCGCGCCGGCCGCGATCCCGCCGTGCGGGCCGCCGGTGAGCGGCGCCGCGAGCAGCAGCCCGGACTTGAGGGCGCGGCCCGGCCGCAGGTCGAGCAGGTTGAGCAGATTGGCGGTGCCGGCGATCACGCCGGCGCCGAGCAGCACGTCGACGCCGCGGCCGAACGCGCCGTGCCGCTGCCGGCGGGGGTGCGCGGCGACCCGGGGGTCGGCGGCGAGCAGCGCGGCGGCACCCAGCCCGGCGGCGCCCACTCCGACGACCTTGACCAGCCCGGCGGTGATCCGGCCCGCCCGCAGTGCGGCGAGGTGACCGGCGAAGCCCTTTGCCGCCTTCTGCTCCGGCCGCGCGCCGACCACGTCGTCGTACAGGCCGACGCCACCAGCGCCGAGCCCGGCGACCAGGGTGGCCGCACCGGAGGCGCCGCTTGTGGCACCGAACGCGCCGACGGCTGTCGCCCCGGCGGCGAGCGCCGGGCCGGCGGCCAGGGTCACCGTGCGGCCCCGGAAGTTGGTGCGCTCGAGCGCCGGCCCGGCCGGGGAGATGCGCACCTCGCGCAGCGCGTACCGGGCCGCCGCGGCACCGGCGCCGGCGATCAGCAGCCGGCCCAGCGTGCTCACGCCGCCGCCCTGCGGGACCGCCGGCTCGCGCCGGCGTCGGTTACGGACACGGGGGTACGTCGTTCGCTCACTGGGGCAGTCTAGGCAACAGGCCGGAGGCGGCGTTGTCGCCGACGCCGTACTGGCCGGCCTTCTTCTCGGTGAGCTGCTGCACCAGGGCGAGGGCGGTGACCAGTTGGCCCTGCACGGTGTTGGCGTTGTCGACGGTGGAGATGGTCTGGGAGAGCACCGGGTCACCGCGGACCACGGAAACCAGGTTGCCACCGGCGGAGCCGTTGCCGGCCACCACTATCGCCCCGGTCCGGTCGAACTGCTCGGCGATCTTGACGACCGACTCGTCCCGCTTGTCGGAGTCCTTGTCGACGTACGGCTGGCCGCTGACCACGACGACGGCCTCCGCCGAGGCGGTGACCTTGTTGCTGTCGGTGGTCAGGTAGCCAGCGTTGTTGTAGGCGGCGAGCACCGCCCGCCGGTCGGCGTCGCTCACCGGCGCGACGCCCTGGGACCGGTCCAGCAGGACGCTTGCCAGCAGCGCACTTGAGGTTTCCACGCCGTGCCCGTTGCCCGGCAGGCCAGTGGTCTGCGCGGTCGGGCGGGCCGCGGTGACGGCCAGCTCCAACAGGTTGGAGTTGTTGTCCGGGTTGATGAACTTGTCCTGCAGGTCGACCTGACCGGTGATGGTGGCGCCGGCCTGCTGGAGCTTCTTGAGCACGCCCTCGGTGTGGTTGCGCCCGTTGGGCAGGCCGAGCACCACGACCCGGCGCCCGGTGAGGGTGCCGGGCAGGAAGACCTGGGAGATCTCCTCGGCGAACTCCTCTTCCAGACCGAGCTGCTTCTCCATGCTGTTGACCTGCTGACGCAACTGCTGGTTGTCCTTGCGCAGCCCGGTGACCTGCTCCTTGAGCGAGTCGGCGACCGGACCGTTGAGGGCGGCTGTGCCGACCACCAGGCCGATCGCCAGAGCCAGGAACACCGCGGTGAGGGACACCACGTGGTAGCGGAAGTTGATCACGCTTGCAGCCTCTTGATCGGTCGGGAACTAGAAGAGCCGGTACAGCTGGAACACGAAATTGTCCCACCACTCGGCGACCACGCCGAGGTACGCCTTCCCGACTGTCGAGACAGCCACCGCGGACGCCATCGCCGCGATCGCCGACAGCACCAGCAACAGCAGCGAGGACCCGGAGATGCTCTGCCGGTAGAGCCGGCTCACCCCCTTGGCGTCGACAAGCTTGCCGCCGACCTTCAGCCGGGTCAGGAAGGTCGAGGCCATCCCGCCGCGCCCCTTGTCGAGGAACTCGACAAGTGTGGCGTGGGTGCCGACCGCGACCAGCAGCGAGGCGCCCTTCTCGTCGGCGAGCAACATGGCCAGGTCTTCGCTTGTCGCCGCGGCCGGGAAGGTGATCGCCGGCACGCCGAGGCCGTTGACCCGGGGCAGACCGGGGGCCCGCCCGTCCGGGTACGCGTGCACGATCACCTCGGCACCGCAGCGCAGCACGTCGTCGGTGACCGAATCCATGTCCCCGATGATCATGTCCGGGGTGTACCCGGCCTCGACGAGCGCGTCGGCCCCGCCGTCGACGCCGATGAGCACCGGCTTGAACTCCCGGATGTACGGCCGCAGCACGTCCAGGTCGGCCTTGTAGTCGTAGCCGCGCACCACGATCAGGCAGTGCCGCCCCTGGATCTGGGTCTCGATGTCAGGCACACCCACCCCGTCGAGCAGCAGGTCGCGCTCCTGACGGAGGTAGTCCATGGTGTTGGCGGCGAACGCCTCCAACTGCACCGACAGTCCCTCCCGGGCATCGGCCATCGCCTTGGCGACCGACTCGGCGTCCTGCAGGCTGCCGTGGGCCACCGGCTCGTCACCGGCGAAGACCGTGTTGCCCTCGATGCGCACCTGGTCGCCCTCGCGGATCTGCTCGAAGACGCCCTCCCCGAGGTCGTCGAGGAGCGGAATGCCGGCGGCGACAAGCACCTCCGGGCCGAGGTTCGGGTAACGGCCGGAGACCGAGGGCTTGGCGTTGAGCACCGCGGCGACGCCGACCGCGACCAGCGAATCGGCCGCCACCCGATCCAGGTCGACGTGGTCGATGACCGCGATGTCGCCGGGGCGCAGCCGACCGACCAGGCGTTTTGTCCGGCGATCAAGGCGCGCGGTGCCGAGGACTCTGCCCGGTTCGGAGTTCCGGTTCCGGCGCAACGTGGGTAGACGCATCGTGACCATCCTGGCATGTGAGGCAGGCTTTTCTGTCGCGACATGCCTGAGCAGGGCCGCCTACCCAGGGAAGCACACACCGGCACAAGCCGGTGTGCTTGCGCTCACAATACGCGGCGTCACAACCGCCTTTCCTTGGCGGCCACTGCCAAAAGCTCCTCGGCGTGGGCGATACCCAAATCTGAATCGGGCAAACCGGCAAGCATCCGGGCCAACTCCCGGGCGCGCTCGGTGTCCTCCACCACCCGCACCCCGCTTGTCGTCACCGCGCCGCCGGTGTCCTTCGCCACCACCAGGTGCCGGTCGGCGAACGCGGCCACCTGCGGCAGGTGCGTGACCACCAACACCTGGTGGCTGCGGGCCAGCCGGGCCAACCGGCGGCCGATCTCGACCGCCGCCTGGCCGCCGACGCCCGCGTCCACCTCGTCGAAGACCAGCGTGGGCGGGCCGCCAGAGCCGGCGAAGACGACCTCGATGGCGAGCATCACCCGGGACAACTCACCGCCGGACGCGCCCCGCTGCAACGGCAACGACGGAGCGCCCGGGTGGGCCAGCAACCGCAGCTCCACCTCGTCACCGCCGTCCGCGGTGACCCCCACCTCGACACCGTTCACCGACAGCGTCGGCTCGGCGCGACCAGCCGGGCGGGGCAGCACCGCCACCTCGATCCGCGCGTGCGGCATGGCCAACCCGGCCAGCTCGACGGTGACCTGGTCGGCGAAGCGGATCGCCGCCTCCTGCCGGGAGGTGGACACCCGCCCGGCCAGATCGGCCACCTCGACGGCGAGCCGCTGGCCGTCCCGCTCCAACTCGTCGAGCAGATCGTCGGAGGTGTCCAGGTCGGACAGTCGGGTGCGGGCCCGATCGGCCCAGGCGATCACCCCGTCGACATCGTCGGCGTACTTGCGGGTCAGGGCGCGCAGCGCCGCCCGCCGCTCGTAGACGTGCTGCAACCGGGCCGGGTCCGCGTCGAGCGTCGCCAGGTACGCCGACAGCTCCGCCGACACGTCGGTGACGAGCGTGGCCGCCTCCTCCAGGCGGGCCGCCAGCTCACCCAGCGCCGGGTCGGTGCCGGACTGCGCCTCCAGGGTCCGCCGGGCGGTGCCGAGCAGCGCCGCCGCGTCCGGGGCCTCGTCGGTGGCCTCCACACCACCGGCGACGCACTGCTGGGCGATCTGCGCGGCAGTGCGCAGCCCCTCGGCGTGCTCCAGCCGCTGCGCCTCGGTCTTCAGCTCGTCGTCCTCACCCGGCTGTGGGTCGACCCGGGTGATCTCGTCGAGGCCCAGCCGCAGCAGGTCGGCCTCCTGGTTGCGCTCGCGCGCGTTGCGCCGCCGGTCGGCCAGGTCGTCGACCACCCGACGCCACCCGGTGTACGCCTCGCGCAGCACGTCGAGCAGCTTCTCGTGCGCGGGCCCGGCGAAGCGGTCCAGCGCGGCGCGCTGCTCGGCCGGGCGCAGCAGCCGCAGCTGGTCGGACTGGCCGTGCACGGCCACCGCCTGCTCGCCGACCTCACCGAGCATCGACACCGGCATGCTCCGGCCACCGACGTGGGCGCGGGAGCGCCCCTCCACCGTGACAGTGCGACTCAGCAGCACCGAGCCGTCCTCGTCGGGCTCGCCACCGGCCTCGGTGATCCGCGCGTGCACGGCGTCGGCGACCCGCCCGTCCAGGCGCAACCGTCCCTCGACCACCGCCCGCCCGGGTTGGGCGCGGACCCGCCCGGCGTCGGCCCGACCTCCGAAGAGCAGGCCGAGGCCGGTCACCACCATGGTCTTGCCCGCACCGGTCTCGCCGGTGATGACGTTCATGCCGCCGGTCAACGGCAGCGTGGTGTCCTCGATGACGCCCAGTCCGGTGATGCGCAGCTCTTCCAGCACAGCCACCGACAGTAGACGCGAGGCCCGACAGTTGACCAGCCGACGGGCCCGGGTGAGGCCGCCACCCGGCCGCCGTACAGTTCTGCCCCGTGTTGGATGTGATCGGCCTGACCACGGCTGAGGAGGAGCTCTACCGCTGCCTGCTGCAGCTCACCACGGCCCGCATCGACGAGTTGGTTCGCCGGTTGAACCGACCCCGCGACCAGGTCGTCGCCCAGGTCGGCGCGCTGCGCGCCAAGGGCCTGGTGCAGCCCACCGACGACGACCCGGACGCGCCGCTGCGCCCGACCGCCCCGGACGTCGCCCTCGGCGGGACGCTCCTGCGCCGCCAGGAGGACCTGGAGGCGGCCCGCCGACGGGTCACCCAGCTGGCCGAGGAGTACCGGTCCGGGTTGCGCAGGCACCACGTCGACCACCTCGTCGAGGTGATCGCCGGCGCCCGGGTGCTCCGGGACCGGCTGCGCGATCTGCAGAACGCGGCACGTACCGAGGTGCTCTGGTTCTGCCGCGCCAACCCCCTCGCCATGGCCGGCCCGGAGAACGTGGAGGAGTTCGACGCGCTCGCCCGAGGGGTGAGCTACCGGGCCATCTACGAGCGTGACCTGCTGCTGGAACCGGGCGCGTTGGCCGACCTGGCCAAGGGTGTCGCCGCCGGGGAGCAGGCCCGGGTCCTGGACCGGCTGCCGGTCCGACTGGCCATCGTGGACGCCCGCATCGCCATCTGCCCGCTGGTGCCCGACCGCGACGGCGGCGAACCGAGCGCCGCAGTGATCGGCCGCAGTCAACTGCTCGACGCGCTGCTCGCCCTCTTCGAGAGCCACTGGCGGGTGGCCACCCGGTTGCGGCTCGACGATCCGCTCGCCGCCGCGACACCCGACGCGCGGCGCCCGGATCCCACCGACCACCAGTGCGACGGTTATCAGCCGGACGCCGACGAGGCGCGGCTGCTGTCGCTGTTCGTGGCCGGCGTACCGGACAAGTCCATCGCCTCCCAGCTCGGGGTGAGCCGGCGGACCGTGCAACGGCGGATCGCCGACCTGATGTCCGCCGCCGGGGTGGACACCCGCCCCGGGTTGGCGTTCCAGGTCGCCCGACGCGGCTGGCTCTGACCCGGCGGGGGCCGCCGTCGACGGACGGCGGGCCCCCACCGGGCGGGACGGCTGAGCCGCCCCGCCCGGATCAGGTCAGCGCAGCCCGTACGCCTGGAGCACCGTCTGCTCGACGCTGTTCCCGGCCCGGTCCGTGGCGTGCACCCGCAGCGACACCGTGCCACGCCCCGCCGGCACGGTCGCCGTGTACCGGGTGCCCGACCCCGAGGTCGGCGCGTTCCGCCAGGTGACGCCCCCGTCGAAGGAGACCTGCACCCGGACGCTGGTGCCGGTCGGCGCGGGCACCCCGGCCGGCTGGCGCAGCGTCACGCCCACCTTGTGTGGCCGGTTGCCCGGCACCGTGCCGAGCAGGTCGGCCGGCACCCGGTAGTCGACCTGCAACAGCGACAACGGGGTGGCGGCGTCGCCCGCCGGTCGGGCCGAGGTGAACTCCCAGGCCGTGTCGGTCCGGGTGGCGTAGGCCCACTCGGCCGAGGACCGTTTCGTGCTCAGCTCCAGCCGGTAGCGGGCCCGCGCCGCGGTGGTGGGCACCGGGGCCCACCCGCCGGACAGGTCGGCGAGCGGCTTCCCGTCCCGGCTGACCCGGACCTCGACGGTGTCCGACTCCTCACTGCCCCCGGCCGGGCCGTAGTGCCCCTCGGCATCGACGAACTCCGGCACCCGCAGGTCCAGCGTGTCCCCGGTACGCGTGGGCACCGGCACCGCGCCGCCGGCCGGCACGGCCGGCCGGATCACCGGGGCGTGCCAGGTCTCGCTCACCCGGTCGGCAGCGGAGTACCGCCGGGGCTGCTCGGCCAGACCACCGGTCAACCGCCCGTCGCCCATGAACGTAATCTTGTGCATGACCTGGTGCTGCCACCAGGAACCGTCGGCGCTGACGAACTCCTGCCGGGTGCTGCCGGCACGTACCAGCCGCTGGTTGTCGTTCCAGGAGGTCTCCTGCCACGGCCGCCAACCGAAGCGCTGCTCGCTTGCCCACTCGCCGCCGACACCCGCGTAGCTGGCGGTCACCTCGGCGGTGTTCTGCGCGGTGACCTTGTGGATGATCCGCTCCGGGACCCGTCCCTTCGAGACCTGCCACACGTCGTACAGGTAGGGACTCTGCACCGTCAACGTCAGGTCCAGCGTCGTGCGGCCCTTCCGGGCCGCCGCGATCACCTGCTGCCCGTCGTCGTACGCCACGGCCAGCGCCGGGATGGGCAGCCGGTCGCCCAGCGGGGTCCAGGACGTCCACGCGCTCTGGTCGGCCGGGCGGACGATGAGCGCCACCTTCGCGCCGGCGGCTGCCGCCGCGGCGATCTGCTCCTCTTCCGAGGCGTCCGGGCTGGTGGTGAGCAGCGCCGCGGCGCCACGGACCCGGGCCAGCTCGGCGGGGGTGCCGGTGCCGGCCCAGACCAGCGGCAGCCGCTGCCGGTCCGACGGCGCCGGTGAGTAGCCCATCAGGTTGATGTTGAGCGGACCGGACACTCCACTGACCTTCGCGTCCACCATCGGCGCGACAAGCTGCCAGCGCGACGAGAACTCGAACTCGCCGGCGCGCACCGGGCGGGTCGGGGTGACGTTCACCTGTTGGATGGTGCTGAAGGTCATCACCCCGTGGTCGACCTGCCGGCCGTTGCCGAAGACCCGGTGCTCGTAGAAGCTGATCGTCGCCTGCTGCTCGGCGGGCTTCGGCGTCTCGATCCGCACCGGGGTGCCCTTGCGCGGGTCGAGCACCACGGTGAGGTCCCGGTCGACAAGCAACTCCGGGTCGGTGACCAGGGTGATCTGCTCGTCCAGCGGGGCACCGTGCTCGATGAGCGCCTCGAGCAGGTACGGGCCCTCCTCTACCTGCAGTTGCACCTCACCGCCGACCCAGCCGAGCCAGTCCGATTCGGGCTGCTCGCCGAAGAGGGTGAGCACCGACGCGAATCCCGGCTGGCCCTGCAGGTCGAGCGCCCGCACGGTCACGGTGTGCAGCGGGCCGCTGAGGGTGAGCGCGACAGCGGTGCGCACCGCGACGCCGTCCGCGCCGGTGGCCACCAGCCACCCGCCGTGCAGACCACGGTCCAACTTCGCCGGGTCGGCGCGCAGCGGCACGGCGACGCTGCCGCCGGCCGGCACTGTCACCTCGGTGCCGCCCAGGGCGACCCCGTCGGCCTCGGCCGCGCCGGTGTCCAGGTTGCGCAACTCCACTGCCAACCGCAGGGTCTGCGGCGTCGTGCTGCCGTTCGTGTACGTCACGGCCCGCTCGGCGACCGCACCGCCGGTGCTGAGCCGACCGAAGTCGGCGGTGCCCGACGCGTACACCCGCTGGCCGAACGCCCGGGCCACATCTACCCGGCCGCCGCCCTGCTCGAAGACGGTAAGCGCCGGGTTCGCCTTCGTGGTGCTCACCAGCGCGTCCTTGAGCATGCCGGCGGTCCAGTCGGGGTGCTCCTGCGCCAGGATCGCCGCCGCTCCGGACACGTGCGGGGTGGCCATCGAGGTGCCGTTCGCGGTCGTGTAGGAGTCGCCCACCGGCGTACCCATGCTGGTGCCGGCGGCCCGCGCCGCGACGATGCCGACGCCCGGCGCGGTGATCTCCGGCTTCAGGCCGTTGTCACCGAGCCGCGGGCCCCGACTGGAGAACGACGCCAGGTTGTCGTCGCGGTCCACCGCGCCGACGGTAAGCGCCGCGGCGGCCGCGCCCGGAGCGCCGACGGTACGCGCCGCGCCTTCGTTGCCAGCCGCGACCACGAACAGCGCCCCGGTCTCGGCGGTCAACTCGTTGACGGCCTGGCTCATCGGGTCGGTGCCGTCGGTCGGGGATCCGCCGAGGCTCATGCTCACCACCTTCGCACCGGAGTGGGCGGCCCACTCCATCCCCGCGATGATCGACGAGTCGGAGCCGGAGCCGCTGTCGTCGAGCACCTTGCCGATCAGCAACTGCGCGCCGGGAGCGACGCCCTTGCGTAGACCACCGGACGCCGCGCCGCTGCCGGCGATCGTCGACGCCACGTGGGTGCCGTGGCCGTGCCCGTCGCGGGGGCTGCCCAGGCCGGAGAAGTCCCGCGCCTCGGCGATCCGACCGGCCAGGTCGGGGTGGGTCGCGTCGACGCCGGTGTCGAGCACCGCCACCTTCACGCCGGTGCCGTCCCGGCCGGCCGCCCAGGCCGCCGGGGCGCCGATCTGCGGCACGCTGTGCTCAAGCGCCGGGTGGACCTTCCCGTCCAACCAGATCCGGGCGATGCCGCTGCCCAGTCGGGGCTCGGCGGTCGTGCGTCGGGTGTTCGGCGAGCCGGCGAGCGTGCTCCACAGGCCGCCGAGGTCACCCTTGCCGATCCGCAGCGCCGCGCCGTTGATGCTCGCCAGGGGGCGGGCGTCGGTGCTGCCGGCGAGCGGCCGGACCCGGCCGGCGGCCGGCTCCTGGTACCGCACGATGAGCGGCAGGTCGCCCTGCGCGGCGTCGCCATAGCCGTCGGCGGCCAACTCCTGCACGTCGAACAGGTGGGGATCGAGCACCCCCGCGGACAGGTACGGCATGACGTCGCTGGGCAGTACGCGCAACCCGCCGTCGACCTGCACCGTCTGGAAGGTGACCCGGTTGCGGCCGGGACCGGGGCGGACGCTGGCGGTGACCCGGCCGGGTGCCGCCCGCAGCAGGTCGACCTGGTCGCCGGTGATCAGGGTGATCCGAACGGGCGCGGCGCCCGAGGTGGGCGTGCCCGGTTTCGGGTTGGTGGGCCGGGCGGACGGGTCGGCGGACGCCGGTGCGGCGAGGCCGACCACCAACGCGCCGACCACGCCGACGGCGAGCCAGCGGGGGGACCAGTGCATGCGATGTGCTCCTCTACTCCTCCAGGCCCGCCATCCGTGGATGAGGGCCGATCGGAGTCTGCGTCGGAGCCTGTCACCAGGTCACTAGTCGCCAGCCGCCGCAGCGGCGACATGTCGTCAGGTGGACAACCGTCGTCCACCGACGGTGTACGTCGTCGTCACCGGCGGCTGCCGCGCCACCCGTGCACGGGAAGGCCGAACTTGGCGACCAGCCGATCGGTGAACGGGCGGGCCCGCAACCGCACGATGCGCACCGGCAGGGCACCTCGACGCACCGTCACCCGGGCACCGGGGGGCAGGTCGTAGACCCGCCGCCCGTCGCAGGACAGCACGGCGAGGGTGGTGAACGGGTCGACGGTGATCACGAAGGTGGACGTCGGGGCGGTGACCAACGGGCGGCTGAACAGCGCGTGCGCGCTGATCGGCACCAGGAGCAGCGCCTCCACCTCCGGCCAGACCACCGGGCCGCCCCCGGAGAACGCGTACGCGGTGGAGCCGGTGGGGGTGGCGCAGACGACACCGTCGCAGCCGTAGCGGGACAGCGGCCGCCCGTCCACGTCGACGAGCAGTTCGAGCATCTGCGCCCGCTCGCCCTTCTCGATGCTGATCTCGTTGAGCGCCCAGGACTCGATCGTCGGCCCACCGTCGAACTCGGCTGTCACGTCCAGGGTGAGCCGCTCATGGACCGTGTAGTTGCGACCGACGACATCCCGGACCGCGCTGTCCAGGTCGTCGATCTCCGCCTCGGCCAGGAAACCGACCTTGCCGAGGTTGATGCCGAGCAGCGGCGCCTTCGCCGGCCGGGCCAGTTCGGCGGCGCGCAGGAAGGTACCGTCCCCACCGAGCGCGAAGACGATCTCGGCGCCCTCGGCGGCCTGCGGGCCGGCGACCGGCACCACGCCGGGCAGGTCGAGGTCGTCGGCTTCGTCGGCGACCACCCGTACCTCGAAACCCGCGGCGATCAGGTCGGCGGCGACCGACCGGGCGTGCTCGGTGCTACGCCGTCGGCCGGTGTGGGTCACCAGCAGCGCGGTCCGGCTCATCGGGCCACCCGCCCGTCCGCACCGAGGCGGCGGCGCGCCACAGTCGGCCCGCCACCACAGTGGGCCATCGCGGTGCTCTCGCTGCACGCGTTCACCCTGCGACCTCCTCCGCCGCCACGTCCGGCACGTCGCCGGCCGTCGGGCCGTCCGGCCCGGCCGCCACCACCGTCCGTACCCGCTGCGGGTCGGCCGGTGGCGCGCCCCGGCGCAACCATACGAAGAACTCCACGTTGCCGCTCGGCCCGGGCAGCGGGCTGGCCGCCACGTCGGCCAGCCCGAGGCCGAGCCGCGCGGCAGCCGCCGCCACGTCAAGCACCGCTTCGGCGCGCAACTCCGGGTCGCGGACCACACCACCAGCGCCGACCCGGTCCTTGCCGACCTCGAACTGCGGCTTGACCATCAGCGCCAGGTCACCGTCGTCCCGGGTGCAGCCGGCCAGCGCCGGCAACACCAGCCGCAGCGAGATGAACGACAGGTCCGCGACCGTGAGGTCGACCGGCCCGCCGATCGTGTCCGGATCGAGGGTACGAACATTTGTGCGCTCCAGGACGCGGACCCGCTCATCCGTGCGCAGCGACCAGGCGAGCTGCCCGTAGCCGACGTCCACGGCCACCACCTCGGCGGCGTCGGCGCGCAGCAGCACGTCGGTGAAGCCACCTGTCGACGCGCCGGCGTCCAGGCAGCGCCGGCCGGCGACGCGCAGCCCGCCGGCACCGAACGCGGCAAGCGCGCCCGCGAGCTTGTGCCCGCCGCGGGAGACGTACTCCTCGGTCGGGTCCTCGCCGGTCACCAGCAGCGGGTCGGCGGGGTCGACCATCGCGGCGGCCTTGCGCGCGACGACCCCCCGCAGCTGGACGCGGCCGGCCTCGACAAGCGCGCCGGCCTGCTCCCGGGAGCGGGCCAGACCGCGGCGGACGAGTTCGGCGTCCAGCCGGTTACGACGTGCCATTGGTGGTTCTCCGGTCTGCTCAGGCCTGGTCGTCGCACTCAGGTCTGGTCGATGGTGGCGAGGGTTTCGCGCAGCGTCTCGTAGGCCGCCTCGTACTGTGCGATCTGATCGGCCGGGGCCAGCGTCGCCGCGTTGGCAATGGCCCGCACCGCGGCGTCCACGGCCGGATGCCGCGCCGCGTCGTCGCCGCCGTCGGGCGGTGGGCCGGGCGGAGCACCCACCGCCGGGCCGGGCCGCGCAGCACCACCCACCGGCGGGCCGGGACGGGCCGCGCCACCGGGCGGCGGGCCGGGACGGGCCGGGAACGGGCCGCCGGCCGGTGCACCGGGCTGGCTCATTCGGCGTCGTCCGGAGGCTGCTTGCGGACCGCCTTCTTGGCCGGCATGTCCGCGGGCGTGGGGGCCTCGTCGGCGGCGTTGATGCCCGCTTGCGGCTTCCCGGCGACGGCCTTCTTCGCGATTGCCTTCTTCGCCACGGCCTTCTTCGCGACGGCCTTCTTGGCCACCGGGGCACCCGCCGGGGAGTCGGTGGGCACCAGCCCTGCGCCGGGAGGCGCGGCAAGCGTGGGGTCGACCTGCGCCGGTTCGGCGGCGGCGGTCGACGCGGCGGCGGTCGGCACGGTGGGTGGCACGGTGCCCGGCTCCGCGGTGCCCGGCTCCGCGGTGCGCGCCTCGCGGAGTTGCCGTTCCAGGTCGTGCACCCGTCGGGTCAGCTCGGCCACCTCGTCGGCGGTGGCCAGCCCGACCGCGCCAAGGGCCCGGTCGACCTCGAAACGGACCAGCTTGGTCAACGCCTCGCGGTTGGCGGCACCTGTGGTGACCAGTTCCTCGCCGAGGGCCTGGAGCTGAGCGGCGGTCGCGCCGCCGGAGCCGACGAGCCGACGTGCAACGTCCTGGGCCTTTTTCCGGGGCGCTTCCGCGAGGCCCATGGCCAGTTCGAGGTAGGCGCGCCACGCGTCCTGCATGCCTGAGTCCTTCCACGGGGCGGGGTGTGCAGGTGTCACGCTACCGGGGACCCCGGACTGTGCCGTGCGGTACGGTGCCGAGGACGGCGTGGCGATCAACGAGGGGGCGATGTGGCCAGCGTGGACGAGTGCCGGCAGGCTTTGCAGGAGCTGGCCGCCCGGCTGGATCGCAATGCCGAGACGGTGCGCGAACGGATCGACCTGGACCGGACACTGGCCTGCCGGATCACCGATCTGGACACCGCGTTCCACGGCCGGATCACCGGCGGTCGGCTTGTCGAGTTGACCGACGGCGACGACCCCAAGGCCAAGATCGCGCTGAGCACGTCAAGCGACGACCTGCTCGCCCTGGTCCGCGGTGACCTGGACGTCACCAGCGCGGTGACCTCCCGCCGGGTGTCGATCAAGGCCAACCCGTTCGACCTGCTGAAGCTGCGCAAACTGCTCTGACGAACCCGGTCGCCCGACCCGGGGTCAGGCAGCGGCGGCCAGGCCGAAGCTCTCCACCGCATGCGCCGCGTCCGGGCCGATCGGGCGGATCTTCGGCAACGCCGGCTCCGGTGCCGCCCAGGCCACCGCGCAGAGCGCCGCCAGCGCGTCCAGTGGTCGCCCGGAGCCGGTCAGTTCCAGCGTGCCGTCGCGATCGGTCACGGACCAGCCGCCAGCGTCCGCCGCACCCGGGACCCGCACGGCGTCCGCCGGGTCGAAGAGCCCCGCCAGGTCCCTCGCCACGTACGTGGGACGCCGCTGCGGAGCGGCGGCCAGCAGATCCGGTACGCCGCTGACGCCGGTCAGTACGAGCAGGCTGTCCAGCCCGGCCCGGCGGGCACCCTCGATGTCGGTGTCCAACCGGTCACCCACCACCAGGCTCCGGCCACCTCCGGCACGCCGATCGGCGGTCTCGAACAGCGCCGACTCCGGTTTGCCGACCACCACGTCCGGGTCCCGCTCCAGCGCCGTCCGCAGTACCGCCACAAGCGACCCGTTGCCGGGTAGCGGACCTCGGCCACTGGGCAGCGTCCGGTCGGTGTTGGTGGCGATCCAGAGCGCGCCGGAGCGCACCGCGATCGACGCTTCGGCCAGTTCGGCCCAACCGACCTGGGGGCCGTACCCCTGCACCACCGCGGCCGGGTTCTCGTCGGCCTTGCTGACCGGGGTCAGGCCAACCGCGCGCAGCTCGGCACGGAGCGCCTCCGCCCCGACCACGAGCACCGGCGCGCCGGCGGGCAGCCGATCCCGCAGGAGTTCGGCCGAGGCCGCCGCGGAGGTGAGCACCTCCTCCGGCTTGGCCGGCACACCCATTCCGGTAAGCAGGTCGGCGACCTCGCTGGACCGGCGGGACGCGTTGTTCGTGGCGTACGCCACCGCCCGCCCCTCCTCGTGCAGCCGGGCTACGGCCTCGACGGCACCGGGGATCGGCCGGTCGATCAGGTAGATCACCCCGTCCAGATCAAAAACGACAAGGGTGTACCCGTCGACCAGCCGCTCCCCCGCGCCCGCGTTCACCGCTGCGTCGGCTCCGACTCGTCGCCCCGGACCGGGGCGGCTGCGTCGGCGTCGACCGGGGCGCCGGACGGCAGACTGTCATCGACAGCGACGCCCGCACCGGCGTTGCCGGCCTCGTCCGGGTGACGGTCCTCGTCCTCGCCGACGAAGTCGTCGCCGCCGGCCCGGCCGACGACACCGTCGGGCTCGTCGTCGTCGAAGTCCTCGTCGTCCTCGTTCTCGTCGTCCTCGTCTTCGTCGTCTTCGTCGTCTTCGTCGTCGTCCTCGATGTCGCGGTCGTCCTCGTCATCGCGGTCGTCTTCGTCGTCGCGGTCGTCTTCGTCGTCGCGGTCGTCCTCGTTCGCGCCGGTCAGGTCGGCGTCCGGTTCGGCCGGAACCGCCCCCGGAGTGCCCGGGCCCGCGGCGATCTCCTCGGCGGCTTCGTCCTCGTCGTCGCCCTCGATGACCACGCCGTCGAGTTCCAGCAGCCGCTCGGCGGCGTCCGTCTCGCCCTCGGTGTCCACGTCAGCGGCACGGGAGAACCACTCGCGGGCTTCCTCGCGCCGGCCCACGGCGAGCAGCGCGTCGGCGTACGCGTACCGCAGCCGAGCCGTCCACGGCACGGTGGCCTCGCTGGTGAGGTCCGGCACCTGGAGCATCGCCACCGCGGCGTCCTTCTGCCCGAGGTCACCCCGGGCGCCCGCAGCGACGATGAGCAGCTCGATCGCGACCGCCTGGTCCAACTTCTCCCGGTCCGCGCCGCGGAACAGGTCAATGGCCCGCTCCGGCCGGCCGAGCGCCCGCTCACAGTCGGCGAGCACAGCCAGGTGGCTCTGCAGACCACTCATCCGGTGGTACGTGCGCAGCTCGGCGATCGCCGACTGCCACTCCCCCGCGTGGTACGCAGCCAGGCCCACGGCCTCACGGACAGCGGAGATGCGTGACGCGAGCCGCCGGGCGGCCAGCGCGTGCGCCAGCGCCTCGGCCGGGTCCTCGTCAATCAGCTGACCCGTCGCCACCAGATGCCGGGCCACCGTCTCGGCGACCGGCTTGTTCAACGAGAGCAGCTCAGCGCGAACGTCCTTGTCGAGATCGGTCGCGACAATGTCGTCCGGCAGGGCCGGGCCAGAGTTGCGCGGACCGGCGTACGAGTCGGAGCCGCCGGCACGGTCGTCGCGACGGAACTCGCCCTCGCGACGCGGCCGATCGTCGGCCCGGGAAGCGCCCGCCCGGTCACCGCCCCGGTAGCCGCCCTCGCGGTCGCCACCACGGTAGCCGCCGCCCTCACGGGGCCCACTCGGCCGGGAGCCGTCTCGGTCACCGCCACGGAAGCCACCTTCGCGACGGTCACCACCGCGGAAGCCACCCTCGCGACGGTCACCGCCGCGGAAGCCACCCTCACGCGGGCCGCTGGAACGGGCACCGTCCCGGTCACCACCGCGGAAGCCACCCTCGCGGTCACCGCCACGGAAACCACCCTCACGACGGTCACCACCGCGGAAGCCGCCCTCACGAGACGCGCCGCCTTCGCGACGGTCACCGCCGCGGAAGCCACCCTCGCGCGGGCCGCTGGAACGGGCACCGTCCCGGTCACCACCGCGGAAACCACCCTCACGACGGTCACCGCCGCGGAAGCCACCCTCGCGGTCACCGCCACGGAAACCACCCTCACGACGGTCACCGCCACGGAAGCCACCCTCGCGGTCACCGCCACGGAAGCCACCCTCACGCGGGCCGCTGGAACGGGCACCGTCCCGGTCACCACCGCGGAAACCACCCTCACGACGGTCACCACCGCGGAAGCCACCCTCGCGACGGTCACCGCCACGGAAGCCGCCCTCGCGGGGTGCGCCGTCACGCGGCCCACTCGGCCGGGAGCCGTCCCGGTCACCGCCACGGAAGCCACCCTCGCGGTCACCACCGCGGAAGCCACCCTCGCGACGGTCACCGCCACGGAAGCCACCCTCGCGGTCACCACCACGGAAGCCACCTTCACGGTCGCCACCGCGGAAACCACCCTCACGCGGGCCGCTGGAACGGGCACCGTCCCGGTCACCACTGCGGAAACCACCCTCACGACGGTCACCACCGCGGAAACTACCCTCGCGGTCGCCACCGCGGAAGCCGCCCTCACGCGGGGCGCTCGAACGCGAACCATCACGGTCGCCACCGCGGAAGCCGCCCTCGCGGTCACCGCCGCGGAAACCACCCTCACGGCGGTCACCGCCACGGAAGCCACCCTCACGCGGGGCGCTCGAACGCGAACCATCGCGGTCGCCGCCCCGGAAACCACCCTCGCGGGAAGATCCGGAACGGTTGCGATCGCCGCCCTGGTAGCCGCCCTCACGACGGTCGCCAGCGCGGAAACCACCCTCGCGGTCGCCACCACGGAAGCCACCCTCACGCGGGGCGCTCGAACGCGAACCGTCCCGGTCGCCACCACGGAAGCCACCCTCACGCGGGGCGCTCGAACGCGAACCGTCCCGGTCGCCACCCCGGTAACCGCCCTCACGCGGGGCGCTGGAACGCGAGCTGTCCCGGTCACCACCACGGGACCCCGAGTCGCGGCCGCCGGCGTAACCGCCGCGGGTGCCGCCGCTGCTGTCGCGGTCTCCTCGGTACGGGGGCCGGTCTCGGTCATCGCGGCGCGAGCCGCGGTCGCGTCCGCCCGCGCCGTCAGTACGGTCTTCGTATCGACGGGGACGGTCTCCGCCCTGCGGTCCTGAACTCACAGGTACATCCTTCCTGATTGCGCCACCAATGGCGCTACGCAGTCGAGGGCCGACCCGGATGGGGCGGCCCTCGACTGGAAGATTGTCCGGCGGCGTCCTACTCTCCCACACCCTCACGAGTGCAGTACCAACGGCAGATA
>NZ_JBEZFA010000027.1:0-105680 GCF_040649215.1 Micromonospora sp. NPDC049044
CACCCGCTACGACAAGACCGCGACCTCGTACCAGGCCACCGTCACCATCGCCGCGCTACTCCAATGGCTGTGAACCTTTGAAGACACGGCCTAGGCGCTACTGAGGCTCTGGGCGCCCTCCCCGGGTATGCCGCGGAAGATGGGCACGCCCGCGCTGCCTGACTCGATCGGCATGGTCAGGGCGATGCGCTGGTCGAACGCGCCGATCGCGAAGGCTCCCTTGCCGTACCGCGAGCAGCCGGTGACGCCCATCGCGTCGGGTTTGAGGAGCCCGTTGCCGGACTGCTCGATCACATCGATGATCCGGCTCACGCCCCAACTCCAGGCGGCGAGCAGGCCGGTGCTGCTCGACGAGCCGTAGATGCTGTAGAACGCGCCCTGCTTGTTGTTCCGTGGTGTGCCCTCGCGGCCGACGGCCAGCGGGTCGTAGCTGATGACGGCGGCGCCGGCGGCCTTGATGGTGGCCGTGTCCGCACCGAAGCCGCCTACCACCACGACGGCCGGGAACGGGCCGGTGCCGCTCGGCAGCTCGACCCGCGCCGAGAAGCTGGAACTCCGGCCGTTGTGCGACACGTTCACGTTGATTGTGGTGTTCGAAACCGTCCCCGTGACGGTGGCCGGCTTGGCTGGCTTCTCGCCGAAGACGAACTTCTCCGTCAACTCCCTGATCTCCGCCCGGCGACAGCGCCAGTCGGACCTGGTGGTGATTGTCGTCCCGTTCAGCCTCCGGAACGGATCGGGAAGCTTGGCGTTGGTGGGCAGCGAACCAAGGTCGGGCAGGCCGGAGACGGCACAGTCGGTGCCCTCGTCCTCCACCGCTGCGGCGGCCATGACGCCGGGGGCGGCCTGCGCGACTGTCGTTCTTGCTACGACGGATGCGGATCCGGCGACCGTGAGCGCTGCTATGGCCAGCGCGACGACGGTGGGCCGGATCCCTGAACGGCCCGAGTGGATTGTCACCAGGGCTCTCCTTCCGAGGGTGGTGGTGGGAAGGAACGAAACGTGATCGATGATCACGAATGCCAGCCACGCCAAGTCTGCGCAAGGCCATCGCCACCAGTCAATGACTTTCCGAAACTTTCGGCAGCTCATGGGGGGGGGTCGACAGCCAACCAGCATGGCGCGACTCCGCGCGACAGTGGGCGGCGGGGGTTCGGACGCGCACCAGCTGTGCAGCAGCGGCAGCGCCCCGAATATCGGAAACCTTTCGAGGACCGCGCGGACGGCCAGCCGGGACGGCTACGCCGAAGCGTCCGCCGCATCAGCCGCGACGACCGCGGTCGTCCGGGGCAGCGAGGAGCGACCCCCGCCGCGCCCGCCCATCGTCCGCCCCGACAGCGACGAGCGACCGTCGCCGCGCCGGCCGATCGTCCCTCCGACAGCCGGCTGATCAGTTGACCGCTGACACCAAACTGGGACCACGCCGGCGGCACCCGCGTGCGATCCTCTCTGCGCGGGTGGCCTCTGGCCCTCGTTTCATCATGGGGAGACAACGTGCGTACACCTTCGCGTGCTCGTCGCCGGCTGACGGCGGGGATCGCGGCATCGGCGCTCACCTGCACGGCAGTGCTGGGCCTCACTGCCACTCCGGCCGCCGCGGCACTGTCGGCGCCGACCGATCTCAAGACCGCCGACCAGCCCTGCGCCACCACGGCGCCGGGGCCGTACCTGAGCCCGGACCGGCTCAACATGGCCGGCGCCGTGGTGCTGAAGGGCACCCTCTCCGGCGCGGACGAGGGCACCGAGTTGCAGGCCGACTTCCAGGTCTGGGACGTCACCCACCCGGAGCAGCCGCAACAGTGGCTCACCGGCATGGCCCCGAGCAACGACGAGGTCTACATCCAACTTGAGGACGATTCGCGGCAGCTCGACGGCGTCACGTACGCCTGGCGGGTGCGCGTCCTCGACGGTGCCACGGCGACGTCGTGGAGCGGCACGTGCTACTTCACTGTCGACCGCACCGGCGGCCCGGCGCCGACCGTCGCCTCCGCCCAGTACCCGTCCGGTGACTGGGACAACGCCAGCGGCGCGATCGGTGTCCCCGGCACGTTCACGCTGACCTCGGCCAGCGCCGACACCGTCCGCTACCGGTACGAGTTCTACGAGAGCGAACTGAGCGAGCCGATTCCTCCGGCCTTTGTGGACGCTGACGGACTCGGCGGCCCGGCGACTGTCGAGTCGACGCCTCGCGCGGCGGGATACCACTCCGTCGCGGTCTATGCGATCGACCGGGCCGGCAACTACTCCGAGCCCGCACACTACGTGTACTACGTCAAGGAGACCCGTCCGTCGATCTTCTCTTCCGCGTACCCGGAGGGAACGCCGAACCTGGACTACAACATCGGCGTGCCCGGCGCGTTCGAGTTGCGCTCCAGCGTCGCCAACACGGCGTCGTTGGCCTGGCGGATCGACGGGGGTGGCCCGTCGGGGACGGTGCCGGTGGCCGCCGACGGGACGGCGACGGCAATGATCGCGCCGACCCGCGCCGGCCAGCAGACCCTCTACGTCCACAGCGTCACCCGGGACGGCACGGCGCACGCCGCCCGCGCCTACCAGTTCACAGTGGACGACGGCCCGAGGCTCACCGGTGACGTCGACCGGGGTGTCACGATCGGCTCGTCGCTCAACTTCCACCTCACCCCCCGGTCGCCGCAGGTGCAGGCCTACGTCTACTGGGTCGAGCATTCCGGGCTGTTCCCACCGCCGATCGAGAAGATCACCATTCCGGCGCGGGCGGACGGCACCGCCGACCTCACCTGGGTCGCCAAGCAGACGGACGTCAACGGTCTGCGCATCCAGAGCCGAAGCGCCGACGGCACCCTGTCGGTGCCGCGCTGGAACTACATATCCGTCGACGGGGCGGCGCCGACGATGAACCGCCCCGGCGACACCGACCTGGGCAAGCCGGTCACCTTCACGGCCCGCACCCGGATGGCGAACGTCACCGAGTACGTGACGACGTTGAACGGCGACGACGCAACGAAGCAGGTGGTCCGGCCGGCCGCCGACGGCAGCGCCACCTTCACCTACACGCCGACAAAGGCTGGCTACACCTACGTCAGCGTCGTCGCCCGTAACGCCGACGGGGTGCAGAGCGACGAGGGCAGCACGTACTGGTCGGTGTTGGACGCACCTCGGGTCACCTCGACGGACTTTCCGACCAACGGCAGCGGCCGACTGGCTCCGGGCGCCTTCAGCTTCACGCCGCGCCTGCCAAGCACCAGCGCCTACGAGTATTCGGTCAACTACGGACCGTACACCACGCTCGCCGCCCGGGCCGACGGCACCGCCACCCTGACCTGGACACCGCCGGACGTCGGTTGGTATTACCTGACCGTTCGCAGCGTCACGGCCAGCGGCACCCGCTCCGGACTCACGCAGTACAACTTCCAGGTCGAGTCGGCGACGGTCTCCTCGGTGGCGCCGGCCGTCGTGGCGCCGGGTGCCGTTCGGACGATCACCATCAGTGGCAACGGGCTGAACCCGAAGGACCGGGTCCAGGTGACCCCCGCCGCCGGGGAGCCGATCACCGCCACGGTGAAGACGGTCTCGTCGGACGGCACGTCCATGACCGTCGAGGTGGACCTCAGCTCCGCGCCGGCCGGCCCGGCCAGCCTGACGCTGTACGCGTACGACTCCGGCAAGGCTGTGGTTCTGGACGACGCCTTCACCATCAATCCGCCCCTGGCGATCCGCGCGGTCAACCCGCCGGCGATCACCGGAGCGGCGGAGATCGGCAGCACCGTCACGGCGACCCCGGGCACGTGGACACCCTCGACGACGACCTACCAGTACAAGTGGTCGGCCGACGGCGTCCCGATCGAGGGTGCGACAGGTGCGACGTTGCAGATCTCCCAGGCGCTGCTCTGGAAGCGGCTCACCGTGACGGTGACGGCCAGCCGGGACGGCTACGCCGAAGCCTCCGCCGTATCGGCCGCGACGACGGCGGTGGTCCGGGGCACTGCGGAGCGACCCCCGCCGCGCCCGCCGATCGTCCAACCGGACCGTGAGCAGCGTCCCCCGCCGCGCCCGCCGATCGTCCGCCCGAGCCCAGCCGTTGTCGAATCCGCGCCGTCCAGCCAGCCGACCGGCTGATCAGCGAACCACGGGGGACGCGGTTCAGCGTGGGGCAGGCCCACGGTCCTCGAACTCGTACGTGGTGGTGAGGCCCTCGGGCAGGTCGGGCACCAGGGCGTTGGTGCCGTCGACCACCTGGACGTAGCGCTTCCCCTGAAAGATCGAGTAGCTGCCGTCGGCGACCTGCTCGATCCGGAAGCGCTGCGTCGAGGCGGCCGCATCGCACGAGCGCCCGCGTACGCTGCCCGGCGCGGTGTCGTGCACGACTGTCATGCAGACCTGGTCGGCGCCGGGCGGGGCGGCCAGGACTATCCGGAACCTGTCCCCGTCGGGGCGCAGCATCCACAGCGCCCGCTCGTCGCTGCCCGGGTCGGTGCTGGCCCGCACCTGATCGCCGCCGTCGTCGATCGCCAACGCGGCCCCGCGCATGCCGGGCAGCACGATCCGGACCTGACGGCGGCCAGCGAGGATGTCCTGCGGTCCAGCCGCCGCGGTCTCGGACGGAACTATCGACGACGGGACGGGACTCGCCGGGCCGACACCCAGGTCCGGCGTCTCGCCCGGCGCCGTCAGGACGGCGACACCCGCCGTCAGGACGGCGACACCCGCCGTGCCGGCGAGCAGGGCCAGCCCGGCGGCGACGACCGTCACCCGATGCCGCCGACGCCTGTCGCTGCGCTGCCGCAACGTCTGCGCGGGGGGAAGCGTGATGACGCGCCGGACCTCGTCGACGATCGCGGTGAGCTCGTCGCGTGGATCAGCCATGGGACGTCTCCTCCTGGTGCGCATCGGTAAGCCACCCGGCCATCGCTCTCCGACCTCGGGCGAGGTACGTCTTCACGGTCCCGACGGGGGCCTGCATCTCGGCTGCCACCTCGGCGACGCTGAGATCGTTCAGGTGGTGCAGGACCACGGCCCGGCGTTCGTTGGCGCTCAGCCGCTGCAACGCCTGCAGCAGGGCGACGTGGTCCTCGTTCAGTCCGGGAACGCCCTGGTCGACAGCGGCCCGGCGATGCGCGCGTACCCGGTTGAACGTCTTGCGCCAACTGCTGACCGCGATCCTGGACGCGACGCGGCGGACCCACGCTTCCGGGCTGTCCGCCTCCCGTACCGTCCGCCAGCGCTGCCAGGCCCGCATGAACGCCTCGGCGACGGCGTCCTCCGCCTCGGCACGGTTACCGGTCAGCGCGTACACGTGACCCACGACCCGACCCGCGCAGGCCGCGTAGAAGGCGTCGAACTCCTCGGCATCACGCATCCGACCGGTGCCCTCTCCTGCCGCGTCCGCTGGTCACCGCCGCATGCAACCCGTCCGGGGGAATCGGACACCCCGGCGCGGGGCAGCTTTGTGACGACCGTCACAGCGCAGTGATCAACCTAACGCCCAGGCCAGGCGTCATCGTGCCGTCCCGGGAGACGCCCGTGGCGGAGAGGACGATGTGCGACGACGGCAACGACGCGCGCTGACAGCCGGCGTACTCGCGACGGCGCTGGTGGCGGCGGGCCTGACCGCCACCCCGGCGAGCGCGCGGGTGAAGCCGGGGGCCACTGTCGACGGCAGACCCGGCACCTTCACGCTGATCACCGGCGACGAGGTCGCGCTGGACGCGGACGGCCACCCGACGATCAAGCGCGGGCCGGGACGGGCCGGCATGCGGTTCGTGACCAGCCGCGAGGGCGGCCACCAGTTCGTCATCCCGGTGGACGCGATGCCGCTGCTGCGCGACGGCCGCCTCGACCGTCGGTTGTTCGACCTCACAGTGCTCGGCGGGTTCGGCTACGACGACCGGGCCGCCGAGCTGCCGCTGCTTGTCGCGTACCCGGAGAACGCGGCGGCGCAGGCGCGGGCCGCGACCGTCGGGGGTGCCGCACGGGTACGGGCCGACCTGCCCGCCACCCACGCGTTGGCGGTGCGGGCGAAACGGGACGACCGGATCACGCTCTGGGGGTCCCTCACCCGTGGGACGGCCTCCGCGCGCACCCTCGCGGCCGGGGTCACCCACATCTGGCTGGACGGCAAGCGCACTGTCTCCCTCGACCGCAGCGTGCCGCAGATCGGCGCCCCGACGGCCTGGCAGGCCGGCTTCGACGGCACCGGAGTCACAGTCGGCGTGCTCGACACCGGGATCGACGCCAGCCACCCCGACTTCGCGGGGCACCTCACCGAGGTCCGGGACTTCACCGGGGGCAACGACCCCGGCGACGCGGTCGGCCACGGCACCCACGTGGCATCGACGATCGTGGGCAGTGGCGCTGCTTCCGGCGGCAGGTACCGCGGCGTGGCACCGGGGGCCAAGCTGCTCGTCGGCAAGGTCTGCGCCACCACCGAATGCCAGGACTCGGACATCATCACCGGCATGCAGTGGCTCGCGCCGCAGGCGCGGGTGGTCAACCTGAGTGTGGGTGGCGACGACGCTCCCGGTCTCGATCCGCTGGAGACCGCGGTTCAGGAGCTCAGCGATCGGTACGGCACGCTCTTCGTGGTCGCGGCCGGCAACGAGGGCAAACCGAAGTCGGTCTCCTCCCCGGCCTCGGCCGACGACGCCCTCGCCGTCGCCGCCGTCGACGCCGACGACCAGCGGGCCTACTTCTCCAGCCGGGGGCCGCGCATCGGCGACAACCACATCAAGCCGGAGATCAGCGCGCCCGGCGTCGACATCGTGGCCGCCGCCACCGGCGGTGACTACGCCACGATGTCGGGCACGTCGATGGCGACTCCGCACGTGGCCGGCACCGCCGCGATCCTCGCCGGGCAGCACCCGGACTGGACCGGCCCGCAGCTCAAGGCCGCCCTGATGGACTCCGCCAAGCCGACCGGCGAGGACACTCTCTACGAGCAGGGCGCCGGCCGGGTCGACATCGCCCGCGCCGTCGCCCAGCCGGTCGCCGCCGACGTCGCCGCCATCGACTTCCCGGTCCAGCGCTGGCCGCACGCCGACGACACCCCGATCACCCAGGTCGTCGGCTACCGCAACACGGGTACCGCGCCGGTCACCCTGACGCTGGGCATCGCCCCGGCTCCAGCCGGCATGCTCACCGTCAGCCCGACAACACTCGTGGTGCCGGCCGGCGGTCGCGCCGAGGCGACGATCACCGTGGACACCCGGGTGGACGCCGCGGACGGCCTCTACCAGGGCGCGCTGACCGCCACCGCGGCCGGGGACCTGCGGGTACGCACGCCGTTCGCGCTCAACCGCGAGGTCGAGAGCTACGACGTACGGCTCATCCACACCGGACGCGACGGTCGACCGGCCACCGGGTACACGACAGTGGCGGCGAGCCTGGCCACCGGCGAGTTCAGCACCCTCGACGGGGCACCGGGCGGCGGCATCCTGCGGCTGCCCAAGGGCCGGTACGCGCTCTACAGCACCATCCACGAGGATGCGGCGTCGACGCTGCTCGTCCAGCCCGTGCTGGACGTACGCGGTCCGGTCACCGAGGCCGTCGACGCCCGCACCGCCAAGCCGGTCGCGCTGACGGTGCCGCAACGGGACGCCGCACCCATCGCGATCAACGTGAGCGCGAACTGGGACGACGGCTTCCGCTACCCGGGTGTCCAGCTCAGTGGGGTGTCGTTCACTGACGTCTTCTTCGGCCGGATCGGGCCCGCCGTCGCCGCGCCGGAGTTCACCGCGACGCTGGGTGTCGGGCTCGCCCGCCCCGGCGCGGACGGGACCTTCCGGAACAGCCCCTACACGTACGACCTGGCGTACGTCCGCCCCGGCGACATGTTCACCGGCCTCGCCCAGAAGCTGTCGGCGAAGAACCTCGCCACAGTCAGGACTACCTACCGGAGCCAGTCCACGGCGGCGACCGCCGTGCGGTTCCACCGCGCGTCGGCACCCGGAGGGTCCGGCCCGATCGGTTCGAACACGCCGCTCGACCTGCCGTTCCACGGCACCGAGTACTACAACACCGACGGCGGCATCACCTGGACGTCCACGTTCGTCGAGGGCGACAACTCCAGCACGCAGGACTCCACGTTCCAGCCGGGCCGGACGTACACCCAGACCTGGAACGCGGCACCCTTCGGCCCCACTGTGGCCCAGGCCCCGAGCCTGGCGGCCCTGGGGTACGCGGGCCGCGACGGCGACACCATCTCGATCGCGTCGCTGCCGTTGTTCGGTGACGCGGCCGGTCGCCCCGCGAGCCGCGACGACCGGCCGGTGCGGTTCCGGCTGTCGCGCAACGGCACGGAGATCGGCAGCTCGGACAGCCCGTGGACGGAGTTCGCGGTGCCCGCCGACAAGGCCAGCTACCGGCTGGAGGCGACAATCACCCGTGCCGCCCCGGACACGCTGTCGACCTCGGTGTCGGTGGCGTGGACCTTCACCTCGGCGCACACGTCGTCACCGCAGCGGCTGCCGCTGACGACGGCCCGACCGACGCCGGTGCTCGACGACACCAACACGGCCCGGACGGGCAAGGTCATGGCCATCCCGGTGGCGTTGGACCGGCAGGAGGGCTCGACGGCGGCGGCCAACCGGACGCTCGGCGTCTCCGCGTCGTTCGACGACGGCAGAACGTGGGTCGCGTTGCCGGTGCTGCGGGGCGTCGCTCTCATCGCGCACCCCCGCCGGCCCGGTTTCGTGTCGCTGCGGGTGACGGCGGCGGACACCGTCGGCAACACTGTCACCCAGACGATCCAGCGGGCCTACCGGATCGCCTGACGGGCCCGCCCCGAGTGCGCGGTGGACGGTCGCTGGCGACCGCCGTCCCGCACTCGGGGCGTCCTCGCGCCTCAGGCGGTGAAGGCACCGTCGATGGCGATGGACGCGCCGCTGATGAAGGTGGCCTCGTCGCTGATCAGGAACGCGGTGAGCGCGGCGACCTCGTCGGCGGTGCCGGCCCGGCCGGTCGGTTGCCTCGACAGGTAGCGCTCCGCCGTTTCCGGGGCCTGACTGACGACGCCCTGCCAGAGCGGAGTGTCGATCAGGCCGGTGACCAGGGCGTTGACCCGTACGCCGGAACGGGCGACATCGAGTGCCGCCGAGCGGGTCAGGCCGATGACACCGTGCTTCGACGCGTTGTAGGCGGCCTGCGTCGCGTCGCCCTTGACGCCCGAGACGGAGGCGTTGTTGACGATCGAGCCGCCGCCGGCGGCGATGATCGCCGGAATCTCGTACTTGAGGCCGTAGAAGACGCTCGTCAGGTTGAGGGCGAGCGACTGCTGCCAGTTGTCGCTGTCGGCCTCCCGGACACTCGCCATCGGGCCGCCGCCGGCGTTGTTGAACGCGCCGTCCAGCCGCCCGAACTCCGACACCGCGGTCTCGACGAGCCGCGCCGTCTCCTCCTCGACCGTCACGTCGGTCGGCACGAACAGGGCGACACCGCCCTCGTTGCGGATCTGCACGGCCGCCTCCTCACCCCGGGCCTTGTCCCGGGCGCCGATGACGACTCGCGCCCCCTCCCTGGCCGCCCGCTGCGCGAACGCCAGACCCATGCCCTGCGTACCGCCGGTCACGACCAGCACCTTCGAATCCAACCGTCCAGACATCTCGTCTCTCCCTCACTCGGGTATGCCGCTGCGCGGCGGGGCTGAAGATCCACGGAGTGGCACCAGAGGTCTCAGACCTCGTCAGCCGGCCGTAGGGGCTTCACGAGGCGGAACGCTAACCTTTTCTGGAACGATCGACAAAGTTACTAGACTCACAATTACCCGGATTTGTTCGGATCGTAGCCGCACAACGTTCAGCAGGGCCCAGCCGAACGAGAGGACCGGGCTGTTGGCGGAAGATATTCCGTGGTGATCGTTCCATAACGCGGATAGCCGTGGTGCCGGCTCAGCAAACACTCTCCCGGCGTCGGCGAACGACCTCCCGGAGGTCGCGCCGGTGGCCACGCACCGAGCCGCGTGATTCGCCACCGGTGACCGAGGACACGGTGCGCGGAACCGTCCGGCAGGGTGGAATCAGATGCGTGAGCAGAGCACACACCACGAGTGCCGTCGGGCGGCGCGCTCTGCCCCATCACCATCCGGTCGCCACCCGCGGCGACGACGCCCCAGCGCCGGACGAACCTGTGCGAGGGACCGCGGCGCACCGACAGCGCTGGGCGGTGCGGACGATGGCAGTCGCACCTGACGACCAGGTGCTGGAGATCGGCTGCGGCCGAGGAGCCGCAGTCTCCCTGGTCGCCGACCAACTGAACAGCGGCCGGATCATCGCCCTCGACCGCTCGGCGACGATGGTCCGACTCGCCATCAAGCGGAACGCGAGCCACATCGACGCCGGTAGGGCGGAGATCCGGTGTGCCGGCTTCGAGTCGGCGGACCTCGCCGGGCACCGCTTCACCAAGATCTTCGCGGTGAACGTCAGCCTGTTCTGGTTGGGCGACGCGACGCAACAGATCGACCGGGTGCGGAGCCTGCTCGCACCCGGCGGGCGGCTCTACGTCTTCGCCGAGCGGCCCACCGCAGCCCACGCCACGGCGAATCTCACCGCTACCGAGTTGCTGCTCCGAGCACACGGCTTCACGACCACCAGATCGAGCGCCGTCCGCGGTAAGGGCCGGGTGCTCACCTGCGTCAGCGGCACCCCCATCGAGTAGGGCCGACGTACCGGAACGATCGGCGTATCTTGTCGGGGCAGCAGTTGACCGCGCGGCACCAGGCGGTGGAGGGCGCCGCGTGGCGCGTGATTTCCCCAGGCCCTGTGGAGTTGATTTTCCGGTGACCGGTCCGTGGGTTGCCCCCGAGTTGCTCGCCGCGCTGCGAGTTCCGTGGCAGCTGGCGGATCCCGTCGAGCGGGGCAGGGCGACGCAGGAGCTACCGCCCGACCCGCAACGGCGGGCGGAGGCCGTACGCGCGTTGGAGCTGTGTCTGGCCTACCTGGTGGACGTCAGGGACACCTACGGCGACGAGACCGACTGGGGACTGCCCAGTGCGTTCTTCGACGACTACTGGTTCGTCCTGTACCCGAGGCTCAAGCAGTCGATGCCGACCCTCGCCGACGTGACGCCCGGGAGGGTCCGTGACTGGGCCGAGGCGTACCTGGACGCGGAGGACGTCTTCGGCGCGGCCTGGCCGACGCCCCCGGACGAGGTCGTCGACCGCATCGGCCGGTCCTGGGCCTTCTTCATCGTGCAGGGGGCGACGGAGGGCCTGCTCCGGTGGCTCCGCCAGATCGGGCCCGAGCACCTTGACGATTCGGAACGGTCCCGAGTGGTCGACCTGCTCAAGGCGGCCACTCCTCGACTGCAGTGGCGTCTGGCGATCATCACCGTGCCGACGATTCTTGATCTCGGCGGCTCCGATCAGCACCGCTACTTCGATCGGCTGGCCAACGAACCGGGCCTGCACGAGAGGACCCGCGCCGAGGCGGAGAGTGTGCGTTCGTTCATCGACCGCGCACACGAACAGCTTCCCGCAGTGAGCACCGTGCGACTCGAGTACGACGACGTCGAAACCGAGGACGACCTGCGGGTGACCTACCAGGGCGAGCTGTTCACCGGCGAGGTGGTCGAACGCTCGCCGCAGGGTCAGCTCATCGCTCTCACCACGTACTTCAGGGGCATTGAGGACGGCCACTCCGCCGAGTGGTACCCGACCGGCGAGCGTAAGTCGGAGGGCAACGTGCGGTACGGCACGGCTGTCGGCGTCCACCAGGAGTGGCACCGCAACGGCAGCCCCGCCGCCCGGGTCGAGTTCGACGACCAGGGCAGGATGCTCAGTCGACAGCGCTGGGCGGAGGACGGCACTCCACTCGAGAACTACGTCGCGCACTGCTGAACGCGGAGCGCCGGACGGCAGCGGCCCTCGACGACCGCCAACTGTCCGTCCCGCACGGACGGGCCCGCGACGGACGACTCCGTCGCGGGCCCACCTTCCATGGATCAGCGTTGCGGGATCAGCAGATCCGGCTCAGCGTTGCAGGGTCAGCAGACCCGGCCGGTACGGCAGGAGGCCGTAGTCGACGCCGTTGGAGCTGGGCGAGCGACCCTGGTAGAGCAGTTGCAGGTTGCAGGCGTTGACAGTCATCGTCTGGTCGGCGCTGGTCCGCAGCAACTCACCGTGGCTGATGTCGTTGGTCCAGGTCGCACCACTGTTGGCCTTACCCGCGAACGGGTTGCTCTCCGACGCGGCCTGCGGCGTCCACGAACCGTTCAGGCTGGTCGCCGTGAACGAGCGGAAGTACCGACCCTGCGAACCGATCGCCTCGACGATCATCAGGTACTTGTTCAGACCCTGCAGCTTGTACACCTGCGGCGCCTCGAACAGGTTGTTCGTCGTGTCACTCATGATCGTCGTGTAGCTGCTACCGAAGCTGCCCGGGAAGTTCCCGATCGGCATGCTGGCCCGGTAGATCTTGCCGTTGTCACCGGCGAAGAACAGGTACATGTTCGTCCCGTCACCGATCACCGTCTGATCGATCGGACCCGTCCCCGAACCCGTGATGCTGCCACTGAACAGCGTCTGCGGAGACGACCAACCGTTCGGGTTGGTCGGATCAGTCGAGGTCCGGTACGAGAACGCCGGCCCACCCCACTGGTAGGTCAACACCCAGATGTTCTTCGGCGCGAAGTAGAACAACGATGGCGCCACAGTCCCCGAGTTCATCCCGTTCTGACTCGCCGACGCCATCTGCGAGTAGTTCGTGAACAGACCGAAGTTCATCGAACCCCAGCTGCTGCCGAAGTCGTGCGTGGTCGCGTAGACCAACTGCTGACCGTTGTACGGCGCCACGGTGAAGTCCTTCAGTGACACCCACCCGGACTTCGGGTTCGCCAGCGATCCGGTCGACGACCACCGGTACGACGAGGGCAGGTCACAGGTGCCGCCGGGCGGCGGAGTCGTCGGCGGCGGGGTGGTGGGGTTGCTGCCACCGTCGACGCGGACGAGCTGCCACTGCTGGTTGGTGCCGTTCCAGTCGTCGTACTGGACGATGTTGCCACCGTCGGCGGTCGAGGCGCCCTGCACCTCCATCACCTTGTTGCTGTTGCGGTTGATCAGCCGGACGTAGCCGCTGTCCGAGTCGGCCAACCGGAACTGCTGGTTGGTGCTGTTGTTGTCGGTCCACTGCACGATCGCCCCGCCGTTGGCGGTCGAGAAGCCGGAGACGTCGAGCACCTTGCCGGACAGCCGTGACTTCACCCGGTAGTTGCCACTGCCGGAGTCGACGAACTGCCACTGCTGCTGGTTGCCGTTGTTACGGGCCCACTGGGTGATCCGGGCGCCGTCGTTCGTGGCCAGGTTGTACACGTCCAGGGCCTTGCCGCTGTTGCGGTTGATCAACACGTACCACGCGCTCGTGTCGACAGTCGCCGCGGCGGCGGGCGACGACACCACCGCTACGGCAGCACCGCCGACCAGCACCGCCGCCGCGCCGGCGGCGAGAATGCGGGGCAACCACCAACGTCGCCGCGGCGACGGCGGCGCGATCGATGGAGACCTATCGAGGGCAGACATGATCCTCCTTCAATGACCAAAGCCGAACGGCCTGCCCGAGGATGGGCGCACCGCGACACGTGTCCGGGCGAAGCGTCGGGAAAGTTAGCGCTAACAACACGCCTGACTGCCCTGGCGCACGACCGATTCGAGGGTCGACGAAGCAGGCTTCCCCGGTAAGCCATGGATGTCGTCGTCCTTAGCCATCGACTGTGAGCGATAACATGCCGTTCGTCAAGACGTAACGTGCTGGGAACATCTGGCGGTGACGGGCCGTGACCCAGGGTTCGGCCGCTCCCCACAAGCACTGCGCGGGCATCGCCGCCAGCTCGCCGGCACCGACCGCAGCGGCGGCTCTTGAGGTGCCGCTGCGTTGGCGCTAACATCGACGTTTGCCCATTATTTGGGAGCAATCTCCGGGCCCGGCGTGATCGGCCGGAGGGCGTAACTGGGCTGCGAATCGTCGCGGCGGCCGCGACCCTACTGGTGCTGGTGTTGCTGAAGGCGTCCCATCTGCCGGCCGGCGCGACGACACTGACCGTGAGCTGGGTCTGCTGCGTACCCCGACTCAGTTGCTCGTCGCGGCCGCCGCGGTGGTGCTGGTCATCATCGTGGACCGGGGATACGGGCGGCTGTCCGGCCGACCCGTGCCACTGTGGGCGGCACCCGAACACTTCGCGGAAGGAGAGCGTGATGGTGGACCGGATCGCCGACCCGTGGGGTGAGCGCACCCCGTACGGGCCGGGGCAGGAGTGGCCGGTGCGGGTGGACCGTTTCCTCGACGGTGGCCGCAGCGAGGCGGACGTGGACCGGTGGGTCCAGTCGGCGTCGGTGCTGCACTCGAACGGCGACGCCATGGACATCGCGGTCGCCGACGGCAGGATCGTCGGGGTACGCGGTCGCGCGGTGGACCGGATCAACCGGGGCCGGCTCGACCCCAAGGACCTGTACGGCTGGCAGGCCAACCACAGCGCGGACCGGCTGACCCGACCGTTGGTCCGGGACGGCGACCGCCTCGTCGAGACGGACTGGGACACCGCGATGGGCCGCATCGTGACCCGCTCCGAGGAACTGCTCGCCAAACCCGGCGGGTGGGGAAACTTCGGCTTCTACACCACCGGGCAACTCTTCCTGGAGGAGTACTACGCGCTCGGCGTGATCGGAAAGGCTGGGCTGGGCACGCCGCACATGGACGGCAACACCCGGCTGTGCACGGCGACCGCCGCGGCGGCGTTGAAGGCCAGCTTCGGCACCGACGGCCAGCCCGGGTCGTACACCGACGTGGACCACTGCGACGCGATCGCGTTGTGGGGCCACAACGTCGCCGAGACCCAGACGGTGCTGTGGATGCGGATGCTCGACCGCCGGCGCGGCCCGAACCCGCCGGCGATGCTGGCGGTGGACCCGCGCGCCACCCCGGTCGCCCGGGAGGCCGACCTGCACCTCGCGGTCCGCAACGGCACCAACATGGCGCTGCTGAACGGCCTGCTCCGCGAGATCATCCGGCGCGGCTGGTACGACCGCGACTACGTCGACGCGCACACCCTCGGCTTCGACGAGCTGTGCCGGATCGTCGACGGCTATCCACCACGGCGGGTCGCCGACATCTGCGACGTGCCGGCCGCCGACGTGGAGCGCGCCGCCGAACTGCTCGGCTCGGCACAGCGGCTGCTGTCGACCGTCCTGCAGGGCTTCTACCAGTCGAACCAGGCGACGGCCGCCGCCTGCGCGGTCAACAACCTGCACCTGATCCGGGGCATGATCGGCCGGCCGGGCGCGGGGCTCTACCAGATGAACGGCCAGCCCACCGCACAGAACAACCGGGAGGCCGGCGCCGACGGCGACCTGCCCGGCCTGCGCAACTGGGAGAACACCGCGCACGTCGAGGAACTGGCCCGGCTCTGGAACGTCGAGGTCGACACGATCCCGCACTGGGCGCCACCGACGCACGCCATGCAGATCTTCCGGTACGCGGAGCAGGGCTCGATCAAGCTGCTGTGGATCACCGCGACCAACCCGGCCGTCTCGTTGCCGGACCTGTCCCGGATCCGGCGAATCCTGGCCAAGCCGGACCTGCTCGTGGTGGTCCAGGATCTCTTCCGCACCGAGACCGCCGAACTGGCGGACGTGGTGCTGCCCGCCGCCACCTGGGGCGAGAAGACCGGCACATTCACAAGCGTCGACCGGACCGTGCACATCTCCGACAAGGCCGTCGACCCGCCGGGCGAGGCGAAGCCGGACCTGGACATCTTCCTCGACTACGCCCGCCGGATGGACTTCCGCGACCGCGACGGCAACCCGCTGATCCGGTGGACCGGGCCGGAGGAGGTGTTCGAGGCGTGGAAGGAGTGCACGCGGGGCCGGCCCTGCGACTACACCGGCATCAGCTACGACAAGCTGCGCGGCGGCTCCGGCATCCAGTGGCCCTGCACACCGGAGCACCCGGACGGCACCGAGCGCCTCTACACCGACGGGATCTTCAACACCGACCCGGACTACTGCGAGACGTACGGCCACGACCTGGCCACCGGCGCGGAGTTCACCGAGCCCGAATACCGGGCCAAGGAGCCGCGCGGCCGGGCGTTCCTGCACATCGTCGACTACCAACCCTCGCCCGAGGTCCCCGACGACGACCACCCGATGCTGCTCACCACCGGCCGCACCGTCTACCAGTTCCACACCCGCACCAAGACCGGCCGCGCCCCCCAGCTCAACCAGGCGGCCCCCGACGTGTGGGTGGAACTCAACCCGGCCGACGGCGATCGGCTCGGCATCGCCGAGGGCGACCTGGTCGGCGTCTCCTCGGCGCGCGGCGCCATCCAGGCCCGCGCCCGGCTCTGCGGCATCCGCCCCGGCGTGGTGTTCCTGCCCTTCCACTACGGCTACTTCGACCAGGATCCCGCCGACCGCACCCCCCGGGCGGCAAACGAGCTGACCATCACCGCCTGGGATCCGGTCTCCAAACAGCCCCTCTTCAAGGTCGCTGCCGTCGCCGTGACGAAACTCGCCGACGGGCGGGGCCAACCCTCGCCAGCACCCACTGTCGGTGGCAGCGCGCCGCCGGCGGACGCCCACGTACCGCCCACCCTTGGCGGGCCGGCAGCCGAAGCCACAAGCGGGAAGGAATGAGCCGTGCACCTCGCGCACTATCTCGGACTGCTGCACCGCGCGCAGACCAACCTCGCTGACGCGTTCCGCCAGGTCGCCGACGCGCACGCCGAGGAACCTGACATCCAGCACCTCTGCCAGCAGCAGGCGAAGCGTTGCGACACGTACGCCGAACAGCTGCACCCGTTCGTGGCCCGTTACTCCGAGGACGCACCCGACGAACCCGACCGGCTGCACTCCCAACTGTTCACCGGTACCCGTACCGGTGGCATCGGCCTCCTGCGGGACCTCCAGGATCTCTACCTGATGGCCGCCGAGTGCGACATCACCTGGACCGTCGTCGGCCAGGCCGCCTACGGCGTCCGCGACGAGGACCTGCTCGCGGTCGTGCGGCGCTGCGAAGGGCAGACAGCGATCCAGCTCAAGTGGCTGCGTACCCGGATGAAGGCCGCCGCGCCCCAGGCGCTCGTGGTCGCCGGCTGACGGCCGGAGTGCCGCGACTGGGAACCCGCTGGTGCTCGTATCGCTCGGGTTCAGTCGGTCATGAGCGGGCAAGCACTTGCTCGGTCCGGTTGCGAAGGGCATCGAGCTCGGCGGAGCTGCCTCTCACCTCGATGAGGAGTTCGATGGCGGCCTGCAGGTACTCCAGGGCGATGACGTGCTCGTCGAATGGAGCGTCGACCTCGAACTGATCGAGCAGAACCTCGAAGTCGGCCAATAGCGCATCGGCGAGAGTGGCGGCTCGGTCGGGATCGCCGTTGCGCTGGATGCAGCGGGCCGACTCGATCATCGCTCGTCCGACGAAGGCGTGAGATTGGCCCAGCAGGCGGGTGACGATGCGTCCCACCAGCGCGAGGCCACGCTCCTCAAGCTCCGGCTCGGATTGGGCAGCGAACTGCGTGGTGACCTGACGGGCCGCCGCGGCGAGCGCGACACCGTCGACCCACTCCTGGGAACCCTCCGGGGCACAAGGCTGCTGCCCCAACCGGACGATGCACGCTTCGGCTGCGACCGATAGTGACGTCGCCGCTTCGAGGAGGAGGTGGAGGCGTATCCGGCCCGTCTCCTGCGACGCGACTGCCAACCGTGCGACCTCGAGCGCCACGGCGACGTCCTCGGTGCCGTGCGTGGGCTCGCCACGCCCGGCCCGCTCCAGGAGAGCCTGCGCTCGCGCCCGCTCCTCGGGCGATGGCCCAGGAGCTCCATCATCGACTGTCAGTCCGAGCTCGAGCCGGTATGACGTCCACGCCACCGGGTCCTTGACGGGGTCCGGCTCGTTCGCGGAGTTGCCGGACACGGCACGGACGACTCCGCCCCCGACACGGTCCATCGCGAGCCGTGCATCATCGAACGACAGCGCGAACCGCTCGGTCAAGACGGCAAGGACATCGCGACGGCGCGTCCCCTCCTCGTCGGCAGCCCTGAGATACAAGACAAGGGCGCGTAACGATGTGCCCCGAGCAAGGCGCACAGTCAGGTCGTCCGTCCATTCCACGGCACGATGATCCCCATCCCGACCTCGAACCACAAGCAAGCCGACCTGCGTAGAGGTCAGGAAGATCAAGGGCCGGTCTCCCGCGAGTGGGACGAGTCGCGGGGCGACGAGTTCGACGACCGGGTGGGAGATCACGGCTGACGGGTTCGAGCGACAGTGGTCTACGTCCGGCCAATGGGGTGCCCGACGGCATCTGGTTGGCAGAACAATGGGATCACCAGGAAGTCCGTGACGTAGCTGGTCACCTCGCCATCGGCGGCATAACCGACGAACGTCGGGTAGATGCCGTCGCCCCACCCGGAACTTACGGTGATCACGTTCGCTCCGGTCGCCAGGTCCATGATCGCATCGACAGCAGCAGGTGCCGGCGGCACCTAGCCTCAGGAGGGAACCTCGGCACATTGAAGACGGAGGCCATGGCGTTGCGGTTCGAGCATCGCGAAACCGAGATCGACGTGAGCCTCGTCGACCGCGTGTGGCGCACCCGCTCTGACGCGGAGGAGACGATGACGTCCGCCGCACGAACCTGCTGGCAGCTGATCCTCTCGCAGGCGCAGGGACGCCTACTCGCCAGCCTGCGCGGGCCGGAGACCAGGGCGACCACGGCACCGGTCCCCCCGGGCACCGAGTTTCTCGGGATCCGGTTCGCGTTCGGCGCGGTTCTCCGGCCGCATCCGGCAGCCTCGATCGTCGATGGGTACGTACCGTTCCCCGTGACGGAATCGGGCAGGATCGTCATCGGCGGCGAAAGCTGGGAGGCGCCGACGTTTGAGAACGTCGAGCACTTCGTCCGGCGATTGCAGGACGCGGGTCTGCTGGTGCGATCGCATCTCGGGGACGAGGAGCCCATCGCCGAGCATCCCGAAGCCAGCCCGACCGAGCGAACCCGGCAGCGTCGCCATCGAGCGATCATCGGACTGTCGGCAACCGCCGTAAGGCAGATCGACCGCGCGAACGCCGCAGCCACGATGCTGCGCGACGGCCTTGACTGGCGCACAGTCGTCGAGACGTTGGGGTACTTCGACCAGGCCCACCTCGCGCATGCGCTGCGTCGCTACGTCGGGTACACCGCACGCGAGCTGCAGGCAGGCCACTCTGCCGCGATGTCGTTCCTGTACAAGACCCACCCTGGGCCCGGCAGCTAGCGTTCGTCTGCCAGCCAGCCCTGGCCGGCTGTCCGCAACCAGACCTTTAAGGAAAGCCGTGCTACTCAGCGTCAACATCTTCGTCAGTCTCGACGGTGTCATGCAGGGACCGGGAAATCCCGACGAGGACCGCTCCGGCGGCTTCGACCGCGGCGGGTGGCTCGTTCCGCACGCCTCGACGCACACCAACGAGGTCGTCGAGAGCTGGTTCCGTGAGGCCGACGCGTTCCTCTTCGGCCGTATCAGCTTCGGCCTGCTCGGCGGGTACTGGCCGAAGGTCACCGAACCCGGCAACCTGATCGCCACCAAGCTCAACACGCTGCCAAAGTATGTCGTCAGCTCCACGCTGACCGACGACGAAGCCGATTGGAACCCGACAACCGTCCTCCGCGGTGACCCGGTCGATGAGGTACGCCGCCTCAAGGAGCTCCCGGGCAAGGAACTCCAAGTTCACGGAAGCTGGAAACTCGTGCAGACGCTGCACCAGGCAGGACTCGTCGATGTCTACCGGCTACTCCAATACCCGGTAATCGTCGGCACGGGAAAGCGCCTGTTCCCGGACGGATCGACGGCCGCAAAGTTCGCAACCATCGAAGAAGACTCGCGCGTACTGCCCGGCGGCGTCGTCTCGCTGACCCTCCACCCCACGAGCCTCGGCGCGATCTCCGCAGGCTCGTACACGGTCAACGAAGGACGCTCGGCGACGGTCCTCGACTGACAACGGCGCCCGACCGGCTTCGAGGTCCTGGTCGCCCGTTAGGGCCGGTGTCGAAGTCGGTCACAGCCACTCGTTGATAGCGGCGAACTGGATGGTGCTCGGCCGCTCATATGCCAGGCACAGCTTCGTGGCCAACCCGACGCAGGACCGGCCGAGGGCGTGATCAGCAGGCTAGACGGTGACGTCCCAGGGCGGTTCCGGCCTGCGGGCCAGCGCCTCTTTCTCGCCCTAGGCATGCTGGTGGGCGTGGGCGCTGGTCGAGTCAGGGACATGTCCCAGGTGATCCGGCCCGCCGCATCGGCGAGGGCTCGCAGCGCGGTGAGGATCTGCTGCCAGTTCCCGTTGCGCTGCCCCCGGCGGAACAGTGCGTATCGCCTCAGTGCCTAGCTAGCCGCCGACGTAGGTGGACCATCTCCAGAGGTCACCCTCGGCAATTCTCCGTAACGGTCAGCCAGCGTCAGCGGCCGGGTGTGCACCCATGGGTGCACGAAAAAACGCCCCTATGGTCGACTTCCGCCGATAGCCAAAGAGGCGTTTCCCCTACTCAACCGCTGTGCGCCCGAAGGGACTCGAACCCCTAACCTTCTGATCCGTAGTCAGATGCTCTATCCATTGAGCTACGGGCGCTCGTGCTCAGCCAGTCTACACACCCGGCTTTCGCGCGGAGACTCCGGGATTCGAACCCGGGAGGGGCTTTAAGACCCCAACCGCATTAGCAGTGCGGCGCCATAGACCAGACTAGGCGAAGTCTCCCCGGTGATCAGCAGACCACCGCGCCCGAGGATACAGGTCGCCACCCACTGGGAGCAAAACGACTTCCGGGGTACGCCGACCAGGGGCTGCCCGTCCCCGGGTTTCAGCGCTGTGCGGCGGCGTGATCGGGACTACGCTCCATCGATATGCAGGAGCAGCCGCCCAGCGAGTCGAGCCGTCGAGAGCCTGCTGGAAGAGCGCGCAGGCGCTCCCCGCGGCCCACCTTCACCCCGCCGCCCGCCGCGGAGCAGCCCGGGGAACCGGTGCCACCATCGGCCGCCGCTCCGGCGAGCCCGCGCCCTCGGCGGGCCAAGGCCGCCCCGGCGGTGATCTTCCAGCCTCCGGAGCCGGATCGCCCGCTGCCTCGGCAGCCGCTCCGCTCGGAACCCTCGCCGAGCGCCCCACCCGACGACGCCGCATCCGCCCCCGACCGGGCCGACCCACCCAGGAAGGCCGCCCCCGCCGCCGACCAGGCCGGCCCACCCGAAGAGGCCGCACCCGCCGTCGACAAGTCCGGCCCGTCGGAGGAGCCCGCACCGGCCACCGAGCGGGCCGACGCACCCGCCGGCGGCCGGCAACCATCCACCGCACCGTCGACAGGCACACCGACGACTCGCGCCACCCCTCGCAAGGCCACCCCTCGCAAGGCCACCGCCCGGAAGGCCACGAAGCCAACCGCCGCAGCCGCACCCACTGCGACCAGCACGACGGCCAGCCCGGCCAGCCAGGCACCAACCCCGGCCAGCACGACGACCGCGCCGAGCCAGGAAGCCGCGCCGGCCAAGAAGGCCACGCCGACCAGGAAAGCGGCTCCCACCAGGAAAGCAGCCTCCACCAGGAAGGTCACACCTACTGAGAAGGCGGCCACCCCACCCGCCGTCCCGGCCAGGCAGACCGCCTCGACGGCCGAGCACGCGGGGACCCCACGCCGGAACGCCACGTCCGAGGAAGCCGCCCCAACACCGCAGCCCGTGGCGGTCCGAGCGCAGGTCAGCGACCCGGTGCCAACTTCGGGGCGTACCCCGGAATCGGAGCTGCTTGCGGTCGCGGCGCGCGTACTCGATCACCCGGGTTTCGCGCCGGAGTTGCTGGCGCTGGCTGCGGTGCGGTCGCTCGGACCTGGCGCGGCCGAGTGGGCCGCGCGGCTGCGGGGCCGGTATCCGGACGCCCCGGCGGACGGCCTGGCTCGGCTGGTGACCCGGCGGTACGTGCGGGCAGCGGGCGCGGGTGGGGCTGCCGCGGCGCTTGCTGGTTTCTTCGCGCCGCTCGCCGAGTTGGCCTCGGTGTTGTGGACGCAGGCGAACCTGGTGTTGCACCTGGCGGCGGTGTACGGCAAGGATCCGGCGCATCCCGACCGGGCCGTCGAGCTGCTGGTGCTGACCCAGGTGCACCCGGACGCGGTGAGCGCCCGGGCGGCCCTGAGCGCGGCGCAGGCGGCGCACGATCCGGTCGAGGGGGCCTGGCCCCGGGCGGCGGAGGCCGCCTGGCGGCTGGCCGCGCCGCTGACCGCGCAGGCCGGCGGCTCGGTCGCGTTGCGGCTGGTGGCTCGGCTGCTACCGGGCGCGGCGGTGCTGGCGGCGACGCTTGGCGACGCGGCGGCGGCCGACCGGCTGGCCGCTCGAACGGTGGCTGTCTACCGCGCCGCCCGGCGCTGACCGGTCAGAGCCAGTCGAACCACTCTCGGGGCAGCGACGCGTAGCCGACGAAGGCGACAACGTCGAGCAGGGTGTGCGCGATGATCAGCGGCAGCACCCGCCGGGTGCGTAGGTAGAAGAGGCTGAAGATCACGCCCATCACCGCGTTGCCGACGAACGCGCCGAAGCCCTGGTAGAGGTGGTACGAGCCGCGCAGCAGCGCGCTGGCCGCGATGATCGCGGCGAGCCGCCACTGGAGCTGGCCCAGCCGGGTGACCAGGTAGCCGACCACGATCACCTCTTCCAGCACGGCGTTCTGCACGGCGGCGAGGATCAGCACGGGGACCGCCCACCAGACCGGCGGTAGCGCGGCCGGCACCAGCGTGGCGTTGAGGCCGAGCTGGGCCGCGACGAAGAACAGGGCCAGGCCGGGTAGGCCGATGAGCGCGGCCAGACCCGCGCCCCGGGCGAGGTCCTGGCCGGGTCGCCGGGCGTCGACGCCGAGGGTCCGCGCCGGGTCGCCGGGGTCACGGCTGAGCAGGTGTACGGCGAGCAGCACCGGCAGCAGCGCGAACACGATGCCCAGGAGCTGGTAGGTGAGGTCCAGCCAGGGTCGCGGCGATGCCGAGGTGTTGAGCGAGGCGGTCTGTTTGGAGAGCGGACCCTCGGCGGTCAGCTTCGCGATGATCGAGACGACCGCGTAGACCGCCGACTGGCCGAGGGACAGGCCGAGGACCAGCAGCGTTTCGGTGCCCAGCAGACGGCGGGACACCGGCCGGGTCAGCTCAACTGTCACCGCACCACTCTGCCCGACGAGGGACATCGGTGGCACGACCGACCGGCCAGCATGAGCCGATCGCACATTCTGTGCGACCAGTCGACACTCTCCGTGGAGATTCTATGGGCGCCCGATCCGCTGCCGACTGGAGGAGAAGCGCCCCGTGGACAACCTCGCACGGCTGCTGAAGGAGAGCTGGACCTTGGTCGAGGACGATCGGGCCCGACTGACCGACCACTTCTACGCCCGAATGTTCCTGCTCGACCCCGCCCTGCGGAACCTCTTCCCGGTGCAGATGACCGGCCAGGGCGATCGGCTGCTGGAAGCGATAGTCACGGCGATCCACACTGTCGACGACCCGGAGAGCTTCGCCGAGTTCCTCCGGGCGTTGGGGCGCGACCACCGCAAGTACCACGTCGACGAACGGCACTACGCGACGATGGGCACCGCGTTGCTCGACGCGCTGCGCCGCATCGCCGGCGACGGCTGGAACCTGGAGTACGACCAGGCGTGGCGGGAGGCGTACGAGGCGGTCGCGGCGCTGATGGTGGCCGGGGCGGCGGCTGACGACGGGCCGCCGTTCTGGCACGCCGAGGTGCTTACCCACGAGCGTCACGGCCCGGACACCGCCGTGTTGACCTGCCAGGCGTTGCAGCACCCACTGCGGTGGCAGGCCGGCCAGTACGTCAGCCTGGAGGTGCCGCGCCACCACCCTCGGGAGTGGCGGAACTACTCGGTGGCGAACGCCCCCAATGACGACAACGTGCTGGAGTTCCACGTCCGGTCGCCGGGGGCTGGATGGGTGTCCGGTGCGTTGGTGCGTCGGGTGCGGCCTGGTGACCTGCTTCGCCTGGCGGCGCCGATGGGGTCGATGACCCTGGACCGCGCCTCGGAAAGGGACATCCTCTGCGTGGCCGGCGGTGTCGGCCTGGCACCGATCAAGGCACTTGTCGAGGAGTTGGCCACCTTCAACCGCACCCGGTGGGTGCATGTCTTCTACGGCGCCCAGCAGGCGGCGGACCTGTACGGACTGGCCGGGTTGCAGGAGTTGGTGGCCGCGCACCCGTGGTTGTCGGTCACCGCGGCGTGCAGCGACGACCCGGACTTCGACGGTGAGCTTGGCGACATCCCGGATGTGGTGGCCCGGTACGGCCCGTGGACCACGCACGACTGCTACGTGTCCGGCTCGGCCCGGATGGTCCGGTCCGCGCTGCGGGTCCTCGCCGCGGACGAGGTGCCGCCGCCGCACATCCGTTACGACACCTTCGGTGACCTCTAGACGTTCCTCCCCCCACACCGGGGCGCGTGCCCCTGCCCCCTGGGGCACGCGCCCCGGTCCCTTCTTGGTCAGTAGCGCCAGGGGCGCCCGGTCTCGCGGTATTCCTCGACCGGCACCAGCGGCACGCCCGGTGCCATCCGGTCGACGTAGAGCCGGCCCTCCAGGTGGTCGATCTCGTGGGCGACCAGCCGGGCCATGCCGAACTCGAACGAGGTGATGATCCGGCTGCCGTCCCACTGGGCGTGCTCCACGTCCAGTCGCAGCGGCCGGGGCACCAGACCTCGGTGATCGAAGAAGGACAGGCAGCCCTCGTACTGCTCGTCGGTGTCCGGGGCGGCGTCGACCACTCGGGGGTTGAGCAGCACTACCGGTTCGGCCGACCGGTCGGGGGGCCGCACCACGGCCGCCGCCCGGCCGATGCCGAGCTGTGGGGCGGCGACGCCCACCCCCTTGTTGAACGGGTGCAGTTCGTCGAGTCGGGCCAGGGCCATGGTGAGCCGGTCGACCACATCCCGTGCGACCGGCTCCTCGCCCGGCAGGTCGAACTGTCGGACGCGCTGGCGGAGCAGGTCGTCGCCGCGCTGCACGATGCCGAGGCCGCGCATCCGGTCGCTCGGGCGCACCCGGACGCCGCCTGGGCCACTGTCCGGTTCGGGTTCCGGTTGGGCCCGGAAGCGCCACTGCATCCGGTAGCGGGCGTTCAGCGGTGGGTCGTCGGTCTGCCACTCGTAGATCGCCCGGTCACCCTCGTCGTGGCGCTGCGGAGCGGTCCGCAGCGGGCCCTCCTCGGCGGAGAGCGAGGTCTCCTCGCCCCAGACCTGCGGGTCGAGCGCCGCGGGCAGGTCCAGGCGTACGGCGAGTTGCCGGGTGGGTAGTCGGACGGCCCGCTGGAACCAGGGACCCCACTTCTCGTGCCCGACGCAGTACGCGTACTCGATGGTGGCCCGGTCGCCCGGATAGAGCGGGAAACGCCGTTCCCCGTTCTCGAAGAGCAGCCAGATCTCCTTGAACGCGTCCCTATCGTGTTTGGCTCGCCAGTGCATCGGCTCCGGGTCGCCGCTGCCGTCGTCCCGGCGGGCCTGTAGTTGCAGCTCGGCGAAGGTGAGTTGGTGGTCGCGGTGGTGCCGGTTGGAGCGGCCGGGATCGTTCGGGTAGCGGTCGACGGCGACCCGGATCAGGTAACGGGTGACCGGCTCGGTCCCGGCGTTGTACAGCTCCCGGCGGATCATGCAGCGGTAACCGTCGTCGGTGTGGGTGAGGACGGCCAGTTCCCGTTCCACGACGAGGCCGGTGCCGGGCGGCAGCCACTGGCCGGGCAGGTACGACTCGCGGTGCGGTTGGCCCGCGCGGGCGTGCCGCAGGTCGTCGTACTCCCGGAAGCGCTGCCAGATCGCACCGTTGGCTTCCAGGACGGCCTCGGCCCGGCGGGCGAAGTCCTCGGTCGGGCGGTGTCGGCGCCCTTCGACGTGGCTCACGTAGGACGGGTCGAACCCCATGAGAACGGCGAGTTGTTTCTTGGACAGCCCGCGCCCGGTGCGTTGCCTGGCGAGTTCGGCCGCGAAGGAGTCGGCAGCCCGTTCGAGGGGTGAGGTCGTCATCAGCTTCCTCGCGGCCGGGGCATTAAGTTTCACTTTCAGTGCACGGTCACACACGCATCTGGCATCTTTTCGACACACCGCTTGACAATTCACCGACGACCATCGATGGTGTGAGCCGTTTCCGGGCGCCCAGGGCGGGTAGTACGCGGAGCGCGGAGCGCCGCGCGAGTGACCTGAGCGAGTGACCGGGGCCTCGCAGCCAGCACCTAGGTGAGGCTTCCCTTAGACCCGCGCATCTGGTTAGGCTAGCCTTAGCTCAGGACGGCATGTGTCGTCCGCCGGGGCGCTCCCCGGCCACGCGGACGGGGGACGACTCAGGTGACAGCGGTGATGCCGAGGCGGGATGCCGTCGCCACGCCGCTCGCTCCCGTCACCGCGGCGCTGCGGGCCATGTTCGGCACCGACGACGTTCCCGGGCTGGCCCGGGGCCTGGTGGTCGAGGACGAGTTCGGCTGGGCCCCCGCCACCACGCTGATCGACGGCAGCCGGCTGCCGGAGTTGCTGCGCCGGGCCGCCGTCCGCTGGGGTGGCACCCCGCACGCGTGTGCCGCGCTGGCCTGGAAGTCGTACAGCTACTGGGCGTCGCTGCCGGTAGTGCTCGGCTGGGCTTCGGCCCGCCGGGTCCCACTACTCGATCCGGCCGACCTGCTGATCCACTTCGAGGACCACCGGCAGCTCCTCACCATGGGCCTGCGCCGTCGGACCACCGTCGCGGTGCTGCCGAACGACCCGTTGGCGCTCGCCGGCCTGCCGCAGGTGCGGGTCGTCGCCGACGAGGCGGAGCTGCTGGCCGCCCTGCGCGCGGCACTGCTCGACGCGCACCTCATGCCGCTCATCGCGGCGATTCAGGCGGAGGTCCGGGTGGGCACCCGGACGCTGCTCGGCTCGGTCGCCTCCGGCATCGCGCACGGCATCCTGCGGGCCGCCGACGGCCTGCCCGGCTCGACGGTGCAGAGCATCGACACACTGCTCGGCGCGCTCGACCTGGCCGATTTGGTCGAGCTGGTGCCGGGGCCGACAGGTGAGCCGAGCGTGCAGCGGCGCACCTGCTGCCTCGCCTTCACCCTGCCCCGGCCCAAGGTCTGCCAGGGCTGCTGCGTCCGCTAGGCCCCCGACGGTTCAGTCGGTGAACGACCGGACGTCCCACACCCACACCCCACCGGTGTGGACCGGCTGGATCCCGGTCAGCTCGGTCATTCCCCGACGCAGCGCTGTCTCGTTCTCGTGCGGCCCGAGGATGACCACGCCGGCCCGCCAGAACCGCAGGTCGTCAACCGCTCGGACCCGTGCCTGCGGGGTGATCGGCGGCACCGCGTCGGTCCGCCGGATGGTGGCGAAAAAGCTGCTCGTGGGTCGGGGTGGCGCACCGAACAACGCGACGCGCGGCGGGTCGGCGCTCGGCCGGGTGTCCGGACCGAGGAAGTAGCCACGGGCCAGCGGCATGTCCAGCCGGGTCGCCGCCGCCCACCGCAGCGGCTCCGCGTAGGTGCTGTCCGGCAACGGCAGGGTCACCACGCTGCGCCCACCCGTCACGTACGGACGCCAGGCCCCACTCGTCACGAACGTGGGGACCGGATCGAGGTGGGTCACGGGCAGCGGAGTGGGGACGATCGGCAGCAGCGCCATCGTGAGCACTGTTGCGGTGACGAAGCGGACCTGCCCCCGGGCCGCCGGGTGCGCGCCGGCCAGTTCGCGGGCGCGTTCGGCACCGTAGGCGAGGAGCAGCCCGATGATTGGGGTGATCGCCAACGCCCACCGGGTCGGTACCACCGAATGCAGGATCGGCAGGTTCTCCAGCGCCGCCCAGGGGCCCGGAACCCCCGTACCCCGGTTGTCGAAGCGGACCTCCCGGCCCAGCGACAGCACAGTGAAGAGCAGCCCGAGCCCGGCCAACGCGAGCACCACGGCCGAGCGTCGCAACCACCAGACCAGGGCGATCACCAGCACCGTCAACGACCAGCCGAAGAAGCTGTTCTCCTCGGTCGGGTTCTTGGCCAGGCCCGCGGCGGTGCGCGGGCTACCGGCGAGGGACTCCCGGGAGTACGCCACGAACGACGCCAGGTCACTTGAGTAGCCACGGATCAGCCGGGACAGCCCGGAGTACGCGTCCGGTCCGAAGAACTGCACGTACAGGGGGTACGCCAGCAGCAGCGCGGCGAGACCGGCGGCGACGGCGAGACCGGCGAGGAAGGACCGGGCCCGCGCGCGCAGCTCGGCCCGAGTGAGGGCGAGTACGCCGATGACCAGGCCGAGCCCGATCGCGGTCATCAGCAGGATCTCCAGGTTGAGGAAGGCCTGCCAGACGATCACGAGGGCGAGCAGCACCCCGTTGCGCAGCCAGCGGCCCGGTTCACCGAGTCGTAGGGTCCGCCAGATGATCAACGGGACGACGAACTGCGACACGATGTTCGGGTGCCCGTTGGCGTGCGACACCATGGCCGGCGCGAACGCGCAGAAGCCACCACCCAGCCACGCCGGCCCGCGAGCGCCGATCAGGACCCGGGAGAGCAGGAAATACCAGGCGGTGGCGGTGGCAATCATGCCGACGGTGAGAAAGACCAGGAATGCCACTCTCGGCCCCAGAAGCAGGGTGACGGGCGTCAGTGGCAGCGAAATGGATAATACGGACGTATTGGCCATCAGATTGACGCCGTCCGGCACGTTCATCTGATTGGTATGGAACGGATACGCAAACTGTGTGACGACTCGCGCACCGTGCGCCATCATCCATTCGAACTGCGACTGATCGGACTGGTTGTCCCGTACGCCACTGCCCGGCTCCAACCAGAGCCGGGCGGTCACCCACAGGGCGAGCACCACGAAGCTCAGCACGGCGGCGAGATCGACCCACCTCCCCCGACGGGAAGGCCGAGCGCGACCAGCCTCTTCCTGCACCGACGACGCGCCGACCGGACTGTCGCTGCCGCTTGGCGAGTCCGGCTCAGGAGTAGTCATGACAATTCACAGAGTAGTCAGCGGATGGCGCTGCCGTGACATGTTTCGGGGTACTGCCGTACTATGTGCCGGGTTCGCCGACCGCCGATCACGAACCCACCCCCGACCACAATTCGGCCACCCCCGATGCCCCGATTCTTCTGCCGTCCCAGCGGATGATTCACTCTGTCGGTCCAGGCACGGGTCGAGTTCATATCGTGAGGAATCGACGCATGGCAGAAATCACTGGGGATCAGCGCGTTCAGTCCGAGGTGTTGGAAGGCCTGGCGACCGCTGTCAACCACCGTCGCTGGTTCATCGAGCTGGCCGTGCCGTACCTCGGCGACGACCCCATCGAGATCGGCAGCGGCCTCGGTGACTACGCGCTCGAGTGGTCCGAGCTGCTGCCCCGGTTCACCGCGACCGAGGCGGACCCGGACCGGCTGGTGCAGCTCAAGGAGCGCCTCGCCGACCGGCCGAACATCGACGTCCGGCAGATGCTGCTGCCGCACAGCGACCGGGGCGACTACAGCGCCGCGGTCTCGTACAACGTCCTGGAGCACATCGAGGACCACGTGGGCGCGCTCAGCAGCATGCGCGACCTGGTCCGACCCGGCGGTGCCGTGATCATCATCGTGCCGGCGTTCCAGTTCGCGATGAGCCCTGCCGACATCGCCACCGGGCACGTCCGCCGCTACACGAAGAAGACACTGCACGCGGCGATGACCGAGGCCGGCCTGACGGTCGAGAAGATGCACTACGCCAACGCGCTGGGGCTGATCGGCTACTTCATGGCCACCAAGGTCTTCCGGCTGATGCCGAAGGAGGGCCCGATGGTCAAGGTGTACGACACTGTCGTCCTGCCCGCCACCAAGGCCGCCGAGCAGCTGGTCCGCCCTCCGTTCGGCCAGTCGGTCTTCGCCGTGGCCCGCGTCCCGTCCTGACCCGCCCATCCTGCGATCTCGCACCCGCCCTCCTGGTCGGGCGCGAGATCGCGGGGCACGGATCAGTCCTTGATCTGGTAGGTCGGGCGGATCACCGCCCGGGCCAGGGTGTGGAACGTGAGGTTGAAGCCGACGTAGGCGGGGCTGGCGTCCGGGGTCAGGTCCAGTCGGTCCACGTCCACGGCGTGCACCGCGAAGACGTACCGGTGCGGGCGGTCGCCGGGCGGCGGCGCCGCACCGCCGTACGCCTGCTCGCCGTAGTCGTTGCGGACCGCGAACGCCCCACCAAGGTCGACACCGCCCGCGCCACCGGCACCGCTCGGCAACTGCGTGACCTCGACCGGCACGTTCACCAACACCCAGTGCCAGAACCCGCTGCCGGTCGGTGCGTCGGGGTCGTAGCAGGTCACCGCGAAGCTCTTCGTCTCGGCGGGGAAATCCGACCAGGTCAGCTGCGGCGAGACGTTGTCACCCCCGGTGCTGCCATGCGCGTGCCGGGCGTCCATCGGCTCACCGTTCTGCACGTCGTCACTCGTCAGCGTGAACGAGGGCAGCGTCGGCAGCAGCTCGTACGGGTCCGGGGCGATCGGTCGTTCCAGGGTCATCAGAACGCGTCCTTCCGGTGTGCGGAGATATCAGCCTCTTCTTACCCCGTTCCCGGGCTGTCGACGACCGGTTGGGCCCTGTCGGTGCATCGCCCGCGTGCATATGATCATCGCCGCATCATTCACGGGGGAGACTCTTGAGCATCTGGCGTGACTTCCTGGTCGCCGTCGTCACCGCGCTCCGCAAGCCAGACGAGCAGTCGCTCGCCCGGGAACGCCGACGCGCTGTCGAACGACTGGCCGAAGAGACGATCCGTAAGGAGCAGCGGCCCGCAGACCCGCCGGAGTGACGGGGCCATTCAACGCGCCCACCGAACAAAGCGCTCGAACAGTTCGGCCGCAGGGACGGCCGGCATTTCGGTCACCGCCACCACGTGCAGACTGCCCAGGTACATGGACAGGCCGACCCGTCACCGCCGTACGCCTCGGACAGCCGTACTCGGGCCGGGGCGCAGGGCCACGGCGTGTCCGGCTCGCAGCTACGACATGTCCACTCGGGCCGACGCGGGATGTGCTGGTCGGCGAGGCGGCTCGCCAGGACGGCGGCGGCACGTTGGCCCTGTACCGCGCGGGCATCCACGGCCGCCCTGACCGTGGTGGGGACCTCGCCCATCACCGGCCGGCACCGGCGTTTTGACGGCCGGCGGAGTGACACCGAGCCTGAGCCAACAAGCGTTCCCGGGCAGCTTCCTGCTCTGCGCGCTGGATCGCTGGGCCGTTAGCACCAGCCGAAACTCGCCTGGCTTGCCGACAGAGCAGGTTGAACAGCCACATCATCTCGTTGCCCTCCCGTCGCACACCCACTGCAATCGAAAGAGCACGTTATGCAGCAATGAAGGGCAGGACGGGTACTCGGCGTACCCAGCGACAAGAGGTACCCCTACAGCTCGGGCACCGCGATCCTGCTCTCCAACTGGATCGCCTCGGCGCGGATGGAGGCTGGAGCCTCCCGGGCCAGCCGGCCCGCCAACTCCTGAGCCGCCGGCGAATATCGGACCGTCTCCGGAGAGGTGGACTCCGCGAGGCCCAACAGGTGCAGCGTCGCCTCCCGCGCCCCTTCCAGGTCGGCAGAGCGCGCCAGCTCCACGTAGTGCCGGCCCCGCCGTTCAGTCGACGGGATCGACGCGGGGTCGAGCGAGTGCGCCCGCCGTTGCGCCTCGTCAGGATCTCCCAGGTCGACCGCGCACATCACCGCGTACACGTCGACCAACGGCCGCGACACCCGAGTGCGGAGGCCGACGAAGCCAGTCGGCAGGGCCTGCTCGACCACCCGACGAGCGGCATCCCAGTCGGACCAGGCGCCCTGGTCGCCGGTACGAGCCCGCGTCAACGCGGTACAAAGATGCAGGTCGGCCAGCATCTCGGCCCATTCGCTGCCACCATCGGCGACCCCAGGTTCGATCAGGCCGCGAGCCTCCCGCAAGCGCTCCAACGCCTCGTCACCCCGGCCAACGGCCCGCAACAGGTGTGCCGCGTACCAGGTGGACTGGGCAATGGCGAGCGGGTCGTCGGCATCGAGGGCCGCCGCCATGCCGCGGTCGACGGTCAGCCAACACAGCTCGCGGTCACCGTGCCAGGCAAGGTAGGCCTGCGCGAGGTGATGCGCCTGGGCGAGCAAAGCGAGGCTCTCACGCCGGTCGTCGCCGGTGTGCAGTCGGGCGGCTCGCTGAGTGGCTTCGAGTAGCCCAGGGAGGATGACGCTCACCTCGGTACGTTGATGCCGAGAGGTGTGCCAGGTCTGCCACGCCGAGTCGACAGCTCCGCGCAGGTAGTCGGGGGACTCCGGCTCCCCAGAGACGGAGATGTGCCAGGCGGTCAACGCCCGACGAACATCGCCGATCGCGGGGTGACTGGGTCGGCCATCCAGGGACAGGGTCACCTGCGGCCCGAACAGATCGCCAAGGTCACGTACGCCGAGGTGCGGAGCGACCTGCTGGGCCGCCCGCAGCGTCAAGCTCCGACGCCCGTTCTCCACGAACTTGATGGTCGTTGGCGACAGCCCGGCAAGGCCGGCGAGCTGTTCACGGGAGAGGCCGGCGGCTCGACGAAGCCGCTCGACGCGCTGGCCGGGGGTGAGTTGCTGATCCGCCATGAGGCACCTCGCCGAATTGGGGTACATCGCGTACCCCGACCGTACGCCGCCGTGAGGCACCCGTCGATGCCTACGCCGACCGCCACTTCCGATGCACAGTTCTCTCATCGAACCCGAGCCGACCGCGGGCACCGATTCAGATGATCGACTCGGGTTCACTGATAGTGGGGTGACCTGGAGCTTGGGACAGCCCGACTTCCTGAAAGTCGAGTGGATCAAGCGAGCTGTCCCGGTCTGGGGCGGAGGGTGTGGGATTCGAACCCACGAAGACATCGCTGCCTTACCGGTTTTCAAGACCAGCGCCATCGGCCACTAGGCGAACCCTCCTGGGCCGCCACCCGCGGGCGTACGGCCACGCATAGTCTGCCACGGCTCCCGGCGGGCGGCCCGCCGTCCCTCCCCGAACGCGCCTCCCCGGTGGGCAGCGCGGCCCGGACCTGCCAGCGCGTCAGCCGGACCGTGCCGGGCCGTCCACTGTGGGCTGGCCGGTGCGCCTGCGACACCCGGCGAGATCGGGAAGACTGGGCCCATGCGAGCCATCACCATTCCCGAGCCCGGTGGACCCGACGCGCTGGTCTGGGCCGAGGTGCCCGACCCCGAGGTGGGCCCCGACGAGGTGATCGTGGATGTGCGGGCCAGCGCGGTCAACCGCGCTGACCTGCTGCAACGGCAGGGGCACTACCCGCCACCGCCGGGCGCTTCCCCGTACCCCGGGTTGGAGTGCTCGGGGGTGATCACCGAGGTCGGTTCGGAGGTCGCCGGGTGGGCGGTCGGGCAGCAGGTGTGCGCGCTGCTGGCCGGCGGGGGGTACGCCGAGCGGGTGGCGGTCCCGGCCGGGCAGTTGCTGCCGGTGCCGGCCTGCGACCCGGTGGACGCCGGGGCGCTGCCGGAGGTGGCCTGCACGGTCTGGTCGAACCTGATCCAGGTGGCTCGGCTCGGCGCGGGTGACACGCTGCTGGTGCACGGCGGGGGCAGCGGGATCGGCACCTTCGCGGTCCAGTTCGGGGCGGCGCTCGGCGCGACAGTCCTGACCACCGCCCGGGAGGCCAAGCACTCCCGGCTGCGTGAGCTGGGTGCGGCCGAGACGATCGACTACCGGGAGCAGGACTTCGTCGAGGAGGTCCGCCGGGTCACCGACGGTCGGGGCGTGGACGTCATCCTGGACATCATTGGCGCGTCCTACCTGGGCCGGAACGTCGCCGCGCTGGCCACCGGCGGCCGGCTGGTGGTGATCGGGATGCAGGGTGGGCGGAAGGCCGAGTTGGATCTCGGCGCGTTGCTCACCAAGCGGGCGAGCGTCGCCGCGACGGCGCTGCGCTCCCGACCGCTCGCCGAGAAAGCGGCGATCGTCCAGGGCGTCCGGGACGAGGTGTGGCCGTTGATCGAGGCCGGCACGGTCCGACCGATAGTGGACCGGCGGGTGTCGATGAGCGAGGCGGCGACGGCGCACCGGCTCGTCGAGTCGAACGACCACTTCGGCAAGGTGCTGCTCACCCGCGGCTGAGCGGCGGCGTCAGACGAGCGTGTCGTCGGACGCGCGGGGCAGCATCAGGCGGGCGCCCGGCCCCTCGCCGGCAAGTGCGTCGCCCGGGTTGTTGAGGGTGCAGCGTTGCAGGGACAGGCAGCCGCAGCCGATGCAGCTGTCCAGGTCGTCGCGGAGGTTGGTGAGCAGGCGGATCTTCTCGTCCAACCGGCCGCGCCAGCTCGCGGAGAGCCGCGCCCAGTCCTGCGGGCTGGGCGTACGCGAATCGGGGAGTGACTCCAACGCCGCCCGGATCTCGTCGAGCGAGACGCCGACCTGTTGGGAGATCCGGATGAAGGCGACCCGGCGCAGCTCGGCGCGCGCGTACCGGCGCTGGTTGCCGCCGGTCCGGTCGGCGCGGATCAACCCGAGCCGCTCGTAGTAGCGCAGCGCGGACGGCGCCACGCCGGAGCGGACGGACAATTCGCCGATCGTCAGTAGATCCTGCATCACCAGGTCCTTGAGTTGAAGTGCACTTCAAGTCAGACAGTAGTGGCATGACGACCACACTGCCCACCGACACCGGGCCCCGGCTTCCCGGGCTGATCCGGCGGCTGACCGGCGACGAGAAGCACTCGCCGAGCGCGCACTCGACAATCGACGTGCTCCAGGTGCTCTACGACCGGGTGCTGCGGGTCACCCCCGACACCGTCGACGACCCGGAGCGGGACCGGTTCCTGCTCTCCAAGGGCCACGGGCCGGCCGCCTACTACGCGGTGCTCGCCGCGCACGGCTTCATCCCGGACGCCTGGCTCGACGACCTGGCCGGGCCACACAGCCGGCTCGGCCACCACCCGGACCGGCTGCTGGTGCCCGGGGTCGAGATCGGCTCCGGCTCGCTCGGCCACGGGCTCGGGCTGGCCGTCGGCACCGCCCTCGGCCTGCGGGCCCAGGGGCTGCACACCCCCCGGGTGTACGTGCTGCTCGGCGACGCCGAACTGGACGAGGGATCCAACCACGAGGCAATCGTGTACGCGGGGGCAACCGGCCTGGACCGGCTCACCGCGATAGTTGTCGACAACTCGTCGGCCACCCACGGCTGGTCGGGTGGCATCGCCAGCCGTTTCACCGTCAACGGCTGGACCGCCGACGCCATCGACGGCCGGGACCACACCGCCCTGTACCGGGCACTGACCGGACACCTGCCCCGGCGGCCACACCTGGTGGTCGCCCGCGTCGAGAGCAAGGGATGACAGTCATGCGTGCCGCCTTCATCGACAGCACAGTCGCGCTTCTCGACGAGGATCCGCGTACCGCACTCGTCCTGGCTGACATCTCGGCCAGCCAGTTCGCCGAGGCCGGCCGACGACACCCGGACCGGGTGCTCAACGTCGGCATCCGGGAGCAACTGATGATCGGTGTGGCCGGCGGGCTCGCCCTGACCGGGCTGCGCCCCATCGTGCACACGTACGCGACGTTCCTGGTGGACCGGACGTACGAGCAGATCAAGTTGGATCTGGACCACCAGGGCGTGGGCGCGGTCCTGGTGAGCATCGGCGCGTCGTACGACGGGTCGGCGGAGGGCCGGACCCACCAGTCGCCCGGAGACGTGGCGCTCATCGACTCGCTCGGCGACGGCTGGACGGTGCGGGTGCCCGGCCACCCGGACGAGGTCGCGCCGCTGCTCCGGCACGCCGCGCCCAGCGACGACCCGGTCTACCTGCGGCTCAGCGAACAGCGCAACGCCGAGGCGTACCCGGACGCGGACCGACTCCGGGTGCTGCGGCAGGGCGGGACGAACGCGCCGCTGGTGGTGGCCGTCGGGCCGACACTCGATGCCGTGTTGCCGGCGACCGAGGCGATGGACGTGACTGTCGCGTACACCCACACGCCCCGACCGTTCGACACCGCTGGGCTACGGGCGCTCGCCGGGACCGAGGTGGTGCTCGTCGAGCCGTACCTGGCGGGCACGTCGAGCGCTGTCGTCAGCCGGGCGTTGGCGGATGTGCCGCATCGGCTGCTCGCGCTCGGGGTGGGTCAGACCGACCTACGCCGGTACGGCGGCCCGGCCGACCACACCCGGTGGCACGGCCTGGACGCCGCCGGTCTGCGGCTGTCGATAAGCGCGTTTCTGGGTTCAGCTGGCCGATGAGGTGGCGGGACGGCGGCGGCGGGCGCGCTCACGGCCGAGGATCCAGATCGCCTCGACGCCGTCCTTCCAGGTGATCTTCTTGCCCTCTTCGCGGCCACGGGCCCGGTAGCTGATCGGCACCTCGTACGGCCGGATCCGGCGGCGCAGCAGCTTGCCGGTCACCTCGGCCTCCATGCCGAACCCGCGCGAGCGCACCTCGAGCGACCGGTAGAGCGCCACCGGCATCAGCTTGAAGCAGGTCTCCAGGTCACCGATGTACGAGTTGAACAGCACGTTGGCCGCCATCGTGACGCCCTTGTTGCCCATCACGTACCAGAAGCTGTAGGCACTGTGGCTGCCGAACGTGCGATTGCCGTAGACGACAGTCGCCCGCCCGTCGAGCACCGGGTCGAGCAGCTTGGGGATGTCCTGCGGGTCGTACTCCAGGTCGGCGTCGAGGATGACCATGTAGTCACCCTCCGCGTTGTCGACAGCCGTCTTGATGGCGGCACCCTTGCCGGCGTTGCGCTGGTGGGTGATGACCCGCAGGCGTGCGTCGTCGGCGCGACCGAGGACCTCGCCGGTGCCGTCCCGGCTCCCGTCGTCGACCACTACCAGTTCGACCTCGCACGGATAGTCGACTGCCAAGGCCTGCTTGAGGGCGTCCGCGATGCGTTCTTCCTCGTTGAAGACCGGCATGAGGATGGAAAGCTTCACGGGATTCTCCACGGTGGCGACGACGAGTCGGCCATAGCCTAACCTGGCAGGTCGGCCGGGCGTGTGCCGCCACCGACGGGCAGTCGACGTGGTGGTCCCAGACTGATGGTGTTTACTTCCGCCATGTCGGCTGCCGGCCCCCTGCTCGCGGTGCTACCCGCCGCCGCGGTGCTCCTGCTCACCGTCGTGACGAGGCCGGGCAGGGCCGCCGGGGTGGCGCCGCTGCGGCTCGCCGTGGTGCGTGCCGCCCTGCTCAGCGGGGCGTACGCGGTGCTCGTCGTCGAGGTGCTCGGCGGGACGCACGCGCTGACCCGGCCGGCGTTCGTCGCCGCCTGGCTGCTCTTCCTGGTCGCCTGCGCGGCGGCGGCCTGGCTGCGCCACCACCGGGACGCCATCCTCGCGCGCCAGCCCGCCCCGACCTCCCGGCCGGTGCCGGTCGGAGCGGCGGTGTCCGCCGGTGCCGGACCGGACCTACCCGCGCCGGTCGCCGACGACGGCCGGAGGGGGCCAGCCCAGGTCGATCGGGTACGCGGTGGCCTGCGCGCCAGGGCGGTCGACGCCTGGCGTACGGCGGGTCGGGGCGAACGCCTGCTCGCTGGCACGGTCGGCGGACTGCTGCTTGTGGAGTTGCTTGTCGCACTGCTTGCCGAGCCGAACAACTTCGACTCGCAGACGTACCACCTGCCGAAGGTGGAGCGCTGGGTGGCACAGGGCGACCTGGACTTCTGGCCGACCGCCATCCACCGGCAGGTGACCATCCCGCCCGGGGCCGAGTATCTGCTGCTGCACCTACGCCTGCTGACCGGCGGGGACCAGCTGTACAACCTGGTGCAGTGGGCCGCCGGGGTGCTCTGCCTGCTGGTGGCCGCTCGGATCACGGCGCAGCTCGGCGGCGGCCGGCGGGCTCAGTTGATCACCGCGTTCGTCCTGGCGACCACTCCGATGGTGGTGCTCCAGGCGACGAGTACGCAGACCGACCTGGTCTGTGCGGCCTGGGTGGCCGGTGCGGCGACGCTGGTACTGGACGGGCTACGTCGACGGACGGGCTGGGGCACCCTGCTCGGGTTGGGGGCGGCCACCGGGCTGACCGCGCTGACGAAGACCAGTGGCCTGATCGCGCTGGGTCCGTTGCTTGTGCTCTGGGGGTTGGCGCAGCTCCGGCTGGCCCGGACCGCCCGGGTGTCGGCTTCGGCCGCGCACGCCGGCCCGGCCGGCGAGGTGCCCACCTCCCGGCCGGTCGCCCAGGTGGCGCGCGTCGTCGGTGGTTCGGTGCTGATCGTGCTGGTGGCGGCCGTGGTGGTCGGCCCGTTCCTGGCCCGGGTGACTGCCGAGTTCGGGCATCCGTTGGGCCCGCCCCGGTTGCGGGAGTCGATCCCGATGGAGCGGCACGATCTGCCGTCGATCCTGATCAACGCGCTGCGGATCGGGCACACCGCGTTCGACACGCCGCTGGCGCCGCTGCGTCAGCTCGGCGGGGCGGCGATCATCGGCGGCGCGGACGCGATCGGCGTCGACCCCCAGGACCGGGCGACCACCTTCGGCCGGGAGAGCTTCCCGGAGCCCGCCTGGTACCCGGACGAGGACCGGGTGGCGTTCCCGGTCGCCGGGGCGCTGGCACTGATCGGCGCGGTGGTCGCGCTGGCCCGGCCGCGCCGCATCGACAGCGGGCAGGTCGGGCCGTTGCGCGCGTACGCGGTGGTGGTGCTGGCCACCGTCCTGCTACACACCTCGATGATCAAATGGCAGCCGTGGGGCAACCGGCTGCTCCTCTACGCCCTGGTGCTTGCCGTGCCGCTCGCCGGGCTGTGGCTGGACGCGCTCCTGAGCCGCCGAGCCACCGGCACGGCTGACCGGCGGCGACGGTCGGTGGCCACCGGGACGGTGGCCGTCGTGCTCGCCACCTCCGCGCTGGCCGGGGTGCTCGCCCTGTCGTACGGCTTTCCGCGTCGGCTCGTCGGCTCCGGCTCGGTCTTCACCACCTCGGACTGGGACACCCGGTTCCTGCGCCGTCCACAGTGGGCCGACGAGTTCCGTTGGGCCGCAACGGCGGTCCACGACAGCGGTGCGCGGCGGATCGGGCTGGTGGAGCAGAACGACAACTGGGAGTACCCGTGGTGGTTGGTGCTGCGCCAGCCGGACGGTCGCTCGCCGGAACTCGTGTCGTTGCAGTCGGTTCTGCCCGAACGGCCGCCGGCCGACCCCACCTCGGTGGACGCGATCGTCTGCACCGGCAGTCGACCGGCCTGCACGAAGCTGATCCCGGCCGGCTGGCGGTTGGAGTTCCGGGGTTACGTGGGCTACGCCCTGCCGCCGGGTCGCTGAACGGAGACGCCCGGATCGTCCGATCCGGGCGGTTCTGCAGCCCGCGCGCAAGGATCCGAAGCGCATTCACATCTATAGATCCGCACGTTACCGTCTGGTAACTCAGTCGACGTCCCGCGACTGAGCCGAAAGGAGTGCGTCGATGCCTGCAACCCCCGCCAGGCCCGAACGCGCGACCCGACGACGGGTCAGCACCGTCGTCGTCGCCGTGGCCGCTCTCGTCCTACCGATGCTCGCCGGACCGGCCACCCCCGCCACCGCCGCCGACCGGCCGTCCGTCCAGCCACTGCCCGCCAACCTCGAAGCCGTCCGAGCCGCCGAGGCCACCGCCCTCTACGGCAGCCCCGCGATCCGCCCGATCGAGCAACGCCGCACCGCACTGATCACGATGGGCGACAGCGAGATCTCCGGCGAGGGCGTCGGCAACTACGTCCCCGGCACCCACCAGGACGGCAACTGGTGCGACCGCTCGTACGACCAGGCGGTCTTCCGGACCGGCATCCCGTCGGACGCGCAGTACAACCTGGCCTGCTCCGGCGCCACCCCGTGGAACCTCATCGCCGGCGGACCGACCCAGCACAACGAGCTGAACCAGGGCGACTACCTGGGCATCAAGGCGCGCAACACGCACGTGAAGCTGATCTGGGTGGTGGTCGGCGCGAACGGCGACGGCACCATCCAGTTCGGTCCGGTCGCCACCGACTGCGCCATCCGTCGGGTCTTCTTCCAGGGGGCCTGCTACCCCACCTACACCGACCAGTGGACGATCCGCACCGACGGCAGCCGGCAGGCCGTGACCGACGCGCTCAACGACATCCGGCAGACCATGACCGACGCCGGCTACCTGCGCTCGGACTACGAACTTGTGCTCATGTCGTACCCGAGCCCCGGCAGCCCGGACGTGGAGGACAACCCGAACTTCCCCGGCTGGTACTCCGGCGGCTGCCTGCTCTACCTGGCCGACGCGGCCTTCGCCCGGAACAAGGCGGTGCCGATGTTCGAGTCGGCCCTGCGGTCAGCCGCCGCCAACACCGGCACCCGGTACCTGGACGCCAGCCGACTCTTCCACGGCCACGAGGTGTGCACCGACAACACCTCGGTCCGTGGTCTCTTCATCGAGGTCGGGATCTGGAACGAGAACGCCGCCCGGCAGTCGTTCCACCCCAACGCCCGGGGGCACGGCATGTTCGCCCAGTGCATCACCCAGTTCTGGAACTCCGGGCAGCAGCGGGCCAGCTGCGTCGACCCGGCCAGCACCGGCAGCGGCGTGCTCTACCCGGGCCTGCTGGAGTTCAAGCAGTTGCGCAACCTGGCCACCGGCACCTGCGTCGACGGCAAGGGGTACGACTCCCGCAACGGCACAGTGCAGCAGCCGTACTCCTGCCACGGTGGGCGTAACCAGGGCTTCTGGTACGACTCGACCCGCCGGTCGCTGCACTCGGAGCTGTCCCACGACCGCTGCCTGGACGTGGCCAACAGCTCGATGACCTCGGGCACCGCGGTAAACATCTACGACTGCAACGGCACCGGCGCGCAGCAGTTCGTCTTCGTCGGCAACCAGCTCAAGCCGGCGGCGGCGAGCAACCTCTGCGTGGCGTTCGACAACCCGTTGCTGGGCAGTTCCCGCCTCCGGTTGGCCAACTGCGGCAGCAGCAGCCGGCAGCAGTGGTCGTTCGAGTCCCGTACCGCCGCCAACCCGGTCGGCTACGGTCACGACGACTTCATCGGCTCCCGCGTGTACTGAGCTGAGGAAGGGCCCCTTCAAAAAGGGGCCCTTCCCTGTCACTTGGTGCGGGGGATGAGGATCAGCCGGGCCACACCCTTGTCGCCGTCCTTCGCGCCGGCGACACCGAGCGTCGTGCCGACCTTCACCTCGCTCGGCTGCACCGTGGCACGCCGCTCGACGACCCGCAGGTCGTCGCCGAAGGTCCAGGTCATTGTGAAGCCGTCGGTGGACTTGACGGTCATCGAGTCGCCGTCGATCGCGGTCACCTCGCCGCGCTGCACGGCGACTGTCTGCGTACCGCTGTCCTTCGTCTTCACCACCGCCTCACCGTGCAGGGTGTTCTTGCGCAGCAGCACCCGGGCCTGGTGGCGCTTGCGCCACTCCTCGCCGCGCTTGTCCCGGGCCTTCTCCTTCGCGGTGGGGGAGGCCCCCGGCGCCGGGGTGGCCGGCGCGACGACGGTCTGCACGTCCAGGTCGTCGGCGTCGAAGCCCATCGCGGCAAGCGCCTGACCCTCCACGCCCATCGCGGCGGCGACCTCGACGGCGGCCTCCCGGGCGGGTTGGCCGGCCACCTCGGCCGCACCGCAGCCGGTGACGCCAAACGTGAGCGCCGCGAGCAGTGCCGTGGTGCCGGTGGCGAATCCCCAACGTGGCATGACGTTCCCTCTCGTCCGTGGAAACCTCAGCATTCCGGCCGAGGACGAGCGGAGCGTCAGGCCGATGTTCGAGCCAGGTAAGGATTGCCGGGCAGCCGGACCGTGAACGCCGCGCCGCCCTCCGGCGCGTGCCCCGCGCTGATCTCCCCGCCCAACCGACGGACCAGGCCGGCCGCCAGCGCCAACCCCAGCCCACTGCCCACCTTGCGCACTCCCCGGTACCGCTCGTGCAGGGCACCGCGTTCGAACGCCACGGCCAGGTCGTCGTCGGTGAAGCCGGGCCCGCCGTCGCGGACCTCCAGCTCACCGCCGGCGGCCGGGTCCGCGCCGACCGGCCGGACCGCGAGCACCACCGGCGACCCCGGGGGTACGACCCGCAGCGCGTTCTCCAGCAACCCGTCCAGCACCTGCCGGATCCGCCCCGGATCGGTGTACGAGGGCACCGGCCGACCCGGCGTCTCCAACCGGAACGGGACGCCCACCGCCGCGCACCGGCCGGCCCAGGTCCGCTCCGCGCCCACGGCCAGCTCGGTCAGGTCCACCGGCACCGGTTCGAGCGGGAAGTCGGCGGCCTCCAACCGGGCCAGCGCCAACAGGTCCCCGATCAGCCGGTCCAGGTGTTGGGCCTCGGTCAGCATGGTCCGACCGGCGTCGACTGTGTGGTCCGCGTCGAGTACCCCGTCGGCGAGCGCCTCGGCGTACCCCCGGATCGCGGTGAGCGGGGTGCGCAGCTCGTGCGAGACGGACAGCAGGAACTCCCGCTGCCGCCCCTCACTTGTGGCCAGCGCGCCGGCCAGGCCGTTCAACGCCTCGGCCAGGTCGGCGACCTCGTCCGGTGACTCGACCGGGATCCGCACGGCGCGGTCGCCGGCGCGGAGCCGGGCGGCGGCGGTGGCCGCGACGCGGATCGGGCGGGCCAACCGGCGGGCCAGCAGCAGCCCGGCCACCACACCGGCGGCCAACCCGGCAAGCAGCGGCAACCAGAGCCCGAGCAGCACCCGGGCCCACAGCCCGTTCGACGCGCTGCGGGAGAGCACCACCCCGTTGCCGTCGGGTAGCGCCCGGCCCTCGACCAGGGCACGCTCGCCGTTGACGACGCGTCGCACCGACACGTTGCGGCCCTGCCCGATCCGCTGCACCACCCGGGCTGGCAGCCCCGGCCGGTCGACCACCCCCCGCCGGATCAGGTACGCGTCGATGCCCTGGTTGCGTAGTTGCTGGATGAGCCGCTCCTCGTCGGCGGTGCGCCCCCGGTCCAGGCGGGTCCGCAGCACCTCGGCGGCGAGCCGGGCCTGCGCGGCGAGGGCGTCCTGATCGCGCCGTTCCGCCCCACGGATCGCCAACGGCACCGCGACGATCGCGGTGACCAGCACCGACACCAGCGCGACCGCACAGGTGACAAGCACCGCGCGGGCGGTCAGGGTGCGGCCGAACCGGCCCCGTCGAGGTGCGACGGGCGGGTCCGCGCCGACCACCGGCAGTGTCATTGTCGGCGACTCGACACGTCCGGGGTGATCAGGCATCGACCGCGTACCCGACGCCACGGTGCGTCCGGATGACGCTCGCCGGGCCGAGTTTCGCCCGCACCTGGGCGACGTGCACGTCGACGGTGCGGGTGCCGGCGTGTGCCGCGTACCCCCAGACCCCGGCCAGCAGCTCCTCCCGGGTGAAGACCCGGCCGGGCCGGGCCATCAGATGGGCCAGCAGGTCGAACTCGGTGGAGGTGAGCTGCACCGGTGCGCCGGCGACGGTGACAGTGCGCCGGGCCGGGTCGAGCGTGACCGGGCCGACGACGCGGGGACGGGCCGCGCCTTCCGGGCCCCCGGCGGTCCGGCGCAGCACCGCGCGCACCCGGGCGACAAGCTCCCGAGGGCTGAACGGCTTGGTGACGTAGTCGTCGGCACCCAACTCCAGGCCGACGATCCGATCCACCTCGTCGTCGCGGGCCGTGAGGAAGATGACCGGGGTCCAGTCTCCTGCCTCACGCAGCCGGCGGCAGATCTCGGTGCCGGGGAGGCCCGGCAGCGCGATGTCCAGGACGCAGGCCACCGGGCGTAACCGGCGAGCCGCGTGCAGACCGGCCTCGCCGTCGCGTTCCAGGTGGACGCCGAAGCCGTCCCGGGCCAGGTAGAGCCGGACCAGGTCGGCGATGGCCGGCTCGTCCTCGACCACGAGGACGAGCCCGCGGTGCGGCGGTTCGACGGTCACCGGCCCATGATTGCCGACGCGAACGCTCGGGGCGATCGGTGCGTGTTCGAGTTCGGTAAAGGTGCGGCGAGACCCGGTGGGTGTCAGCTCACCGGGACGGGGCGAACACCGTGGGCCGCGGGACGGCGGGCGCGTCGCCGATGCTGGCGACGACCCGGGCGCCGGGCGGCCGCAGGCGGGTCCGGAATGCCTGGTTGAGCAGCGCGTCGAGCTGCCAGACCTGCTTCGGGTGGCTGGTGCGGATCAGGAACCGCTCACGGATCCCGTCGATCGCGGTGGCCGCCATCTCGACCGACTGCAGTCGGGGGTCCGGGCTCCAGGTGACGTTGCTCAGTTCGCGCAGCTCGGTGTTGAGGTGCAGACGCAGTCGGTGCAGCAGCCGGGTCTGCTGGGTCACCACGAGCCGACGATGGGTGAGCAGGAGCAGGTAGTCGCCGGTGACCGGACGGTCGGGGCGGCTGCACCGGGTGACCAGGATGGTGGCGTCACCGGAGCCGACACAGCGCCGGAAGACCGGCATGTGCCGGCTCACGGTCTGCACGGCCAGGCCAGCCTCGGCGGCGGCCGGGAGGAACGTTCGGGAGAAGACGTCCATGACCTGCCCAACGACCTCCCCGGCGGGGTGACGTGGGTCACGACGCTTTTTTGGAACTTCCACGCGGCGGGTCGCACTGCCTGTCCGATTTCCGACGTGGACGGATCCTGGTCAGGTATCCGTCGTGAGCGGGCTGGCGGCGAACAGCTCGGCCAGCCAGCCGGGCACCGCGTCGGCGTACTCGACCCGCGACTCCTCGGCGGTGTCCAGGGCTCGACGCCAGGAGAGCGACCGACTCACCGCCCCCAGCTCGATCGCGAGGTCGGCCGCCTCGATCAGGGTCCGCCGGTCGTACCGGTCGGTCCACGCCTCCAGGTAGGCGTCGCGCAACCGGGCCAACTGGGCGTCGTCGGCCGCGCCCTCACTGGCGTACCTGACGGAACGCAGGGTCACCAGCAACGTGCCGAACGGCTGCCCCACCGAGGCGTCGCCCCAGTCGAAGTAGCGGTAGCCGTCCGGCGCCGCGAAGACGTTGCCGTCGTGCAGGTCGTCGTGTTGCACAGTGGCCGCGATGCCGAGGTCGGCAAGCCGACGACACCGCTCGGCGTACGACGGCAGCTCCGCCCGCAGCCGCTCGTGCAGGTCCGGGCTGAGCCCACCCTCGGCACCGACCAGCAGCGACTCACGATCGTCGAGCAACTCGGCAAGCAGCCCGGCCAGCACCTCGGGACGGTGGTCCGGCACGCCCATGGCGACCAGCTCGTCGGCGTGCGGCGCGGTGGCCAACTGGAGTGCCGCGTACCCGGGCAGCGCCCGCTCCCAGTGGGCCGGATCGCTGTCGCGCGCCAGCACGTCGCGCAACGACTCACCGCCGTCGGGCAGCAGGGACCAGCCCTGCGCCGGGTCCACAGCGATCGGGGCCAGCACCCGGTCCGGCGTCAGCTGGGCGAGCCTGGCGATCAGCACCGCCTCGTGCACGGTGCCCGGGTTGTTCGCCTTGAACCAGACCGGGCCGTCGTCGGTCGGCACCCGCCAGACCAACGACCAGGGACGCCGCCGTGGCTCCACCGACCCGGTCACCCGACGGCCGACCCGGTTCAGCTGCGCGTCGACCCAGGATCGGGCCCCCGCCTGCCATCGCTCGCTGGACCAGTCGGGGACACCCGCATCCGCGATCGTCGTTGTCACGCTGGGCACCATAGGGGACCCGGCCGGGGCGGGCGAGGCGTTATCCGCCCGCACCGTCAGACCAGCTCGACGATTGTCGCGTTGGCCATGCCGCCACCCTCGCACATGGTCTGCAGGCCGTAGCGGATCCCGTTGTCCCGCATGTGCTGGAGCATGGTGGTCATGATCCGGGCACCGGAGCCGCCGAGCGGGTGACCGATGGCGATCGCCCCGCCCCGCGGGTTGAGCCGCTCCGGGTCCGCCTCGGTCTCGGCCAACCACGCCAGCGGCACCGGCGCGAATGCCTCGTTCACCTCGTACACCCCGATCTCCTCGATGCCCAGCCCCGCGCGGCGCAGCGCCTTCGCGGTGGCCGGGATGGGCGCGGTGAGCATGGTGACCGGATCGGCGGCGGCGACCACAGCGGTGTGGATCCGGGCGAGTGGCCGCAGGCCGTGCCGGCTGGCCCACTCCGAGGTGGTCACCGCGAGGGCCGCGGCGCCGTCGGAGATCTGCGACGAGGACCCGGCGGTCACCACACCGTCGGCGCGGAACGGGGTGGTCAGCCCGCCGAGCTTGTCGAGGGAGGTGTCGCGCCGGATGCCCTCGTCGGCGAGGAACTTGCCCCCGTCCGCGAGCGGCACCGGCGTCAGCTCCGGGTCGAACGCGCCGGCATCCTGCGCGGCGGCCGCCTTCTCGTGGCTGGCCAGCGAGTACTCGTCGAGCTGCGTACGCGACAGACGCCACCGCTGGGCGATCAGCTCGGCACCGACGCCCTGGTCGAACGGCAGGTGCGCGTCGTCGGCGAAGCCGTCCACGCCCCGGTAGCGGGACCGCACCTGCTCGGTGAACGGGGTGCCGCCGGCCGCGCTGGCAGTGCCCAGCGGCACCTGGGTCATCGACTCCACACCACCGGCGACCACCAGGTCGGCCTGCCCGGAGAGCACCGTCGCGGCGGCGAAGTGCAGTGCCTGCTGGCTGGAGCCGCACTGCCGGTCCAGGCTCGTCCCGGGGACCGTCTCGGGCCAGCCGGCGGCGAGGACGCTGATGCGGGCGACGTTCCAGGACTGCTCGCCGACCTGGGACACGCAGCCCCAGAAGACGTCATCGACCTGGACCGGGTCGATCCCGGTGCGCTCGGCGAGGGCGCGCAACACGTGCGCCGAGAGGTCGACCGGGTGGACGTCGGCGAGGCTGCCCCGCCGCCGTCCGACCGGGGTGCGCACCGCGCCGACGATGACCGCGTCACTCATGTTTACTCCCCGGTAACCTGGGCTGTCCCGATCCTACGTCGTCCCTGGACCGGTCAGCCGACCAGCGGTCGAGATGCCGTACTCCCGGCTCCCGCCCGCCGCTGGCATGCTGGGCGGGTGGACGAGAATCCCCCGGTGCGGCAGTGGCGGGTGCCGGCGACCCTGCCCGCGGTGAAGCTTGTCGGCGCGGCAGTGCTTGTCGCGCTCGGGCTGCTCTTCGCCGACGGCGACCCGGTTCGGCTGGTGGTGGCCGTCCTGGCCGCCGCCATCCTGGTCGGCTGGGCGGTACGCGACCTGGTCGCGCCGGTCCGGTTGGCGGTGGACCCGGCGGGGCTCACCGTGATCCACGGGTTCGCGAGCCGCCGGCTGCTGCCCTGGTCGACGGTCGAGGCGATCGCCGTGGACCGCCGCCCACGGATGGGGCTGACAAGCGAAACCCTGGAGATCGACGCGGGCGATTCGCTGCACCTGTTCGGCAGGTACGACCTGGGGGCCACCCCGGAGGAGGTGGCCGCCGAGTTGCGAGCCGCCCGCCCGCACCCGTGATCCGTCAGCCGAGCAGGTAGGCGGTGCGGAAGAGGACCAGGCCGAGCAGGACCAGCAGGATGATCGCACCGCCGACGACCTGCACCAACGTGCGTCGACCACGCGGCGCGTACGCCAGCACCAGCCCCATCAGCGCACCGACCACCAGGCCACCGAAGTGCCCGGGGATCGAGATGTCCCGCGCGGTCAACGTGAACACGAGGTTGATCACCAGGATCGGGATGATCTGGGAGATGTCCCGGCCCAGCTTGCGTTCGACGATGAGCAGGGCGGCGAAGAGCCCGAAGATCGCCGTCGACGCGCCGACTGTGGTCGCTCGCGGGTCACTGAACAGGTAGGCCGCCACGTTGCCACCGAGGCCCGCGATCAGGTAGAGCGCGGCGAACCGCACCCGGCCGAGGCTGGCCTCCAACGACCTGCCGAGCACCCACAGCGCCCACATGTTGAGCAGCAGGTGCAGCAGGCCGAAGTGCAGGAACATCGCGGTGACCAGCCGGTACCACTGGCCCTCGGCGACCCCGCCTATCGTGCCATCGGGCAGGATCGCCCGGCCGAGCACCGAACCCCAGTCGGTGAGCGGCGTGTCACCGCCCATCAGGCCACCGAAACCGCTGCCGCCCAGCGCCGCGTCCCCGCCCCGGTCGGAGGCGATGGAGAGCAGCATGAGCAGCACGTTCACCGCGATCAGTGCCTTTGTGACATAGCCGTGCCGGCCGGCCGTACCGCCACCGAAGGCGGTACGCGCCGGCCGGACACTGCGGCGTCCCTCGTTGACGCACTCCGGGCACTGGTGCCCGACGGACGCCTCCCGCATGCAGTCCGGGCAGATCGGCCGGTCGCAGCGGGTGCACCGGACGTAGGTCTCCCGACCGGGATGCCGGTAGCAGACCGGGGTGGTCGGCGGAGACTGGCTCACCGGGCCGACCCTCCGTCCACCGCCACGCGATCCACCGACACCGGTCGGTGCGATGCTCCGGAGCGCTCAATCATGCGAGCAAAGGTACCTCGTTGGTCGGTCAGGAGGCAGAGCGCTCGATCTCGACCCGCTCGATGACGACGTCCTGCAGCGGACGGTCGCTCGGGCCGGTCGGGGTGTTGGCGATCGAGTCGACGACCTTCACCGACTGCTCGTCGGCGACCTGCCCGAAAATGGTGTGCCGGTTGTTCAGGTGCGGCGTCGGCGACACGGTGATGAAGAACTGCGAACCGTTGGTGCCCGGTCCGGCGTTCGCCATCGCCAGCAGGTACGGACGGTCGAACCGCAGCTCCGGGTGGAACTCGTCGGCGAACTTGTAGCCCGGTCCGCCCCGACCGGTCCCGGTCGGGTCGCCCATCTGGACCATGAAACCGCTGATCACCCGGTGCGAGATGGTGCCGTCGTAGTACGGCCCGCTGCCCGGCTGACCGGTGCGCGGGTCGGTGTACTCACGGTTGCCCTCGGCCAGGTCGACGAAGTTGCGGACGGTCTTCGGCGCGTGGTTCGGGAAGAGCTCCAGCCGGATCGGGCCAGCGTTGGTGTGCAGGGTGGCGTAGACAGCCTCGGCCACGGGTACTCCTCACTCGTTGGTCAGTTCCATGCGGATCCTCCCATGTGCCCGATCTGGCATCGCGGAGGCATCCGAAGGTGGAGGATGACGAAGGAACAACTCCCAGGAGGTAGGACCGTGTTTGGATTCGGGCGGCGTAAGTCCCAGGGGCAGCTGGCCAAGGCCGAGCTGAACCAGAGCATCAGCCACCTGATGCTGGCAGCCAACCACGCCGCGAAGGGTGCGGGCGCGACCGTCGGTCCGCGGGTCCAGGTGGCCCGGGGCTACGTCGGGCCGGCCGCGGCGCGGGTTCGCGACCAGGCGTCGACCGGCTGGGGGACGACACTCACCACGCTGGCACCGCTGGCCGCGGCGGCCCGTGACGGCGCCGCGCACGCAGGGCCGCTGACCAGAAAGGCCAAGTCGAAGACCATGCGGATCACCGGTAAGAAGAAGCAGCCGCGTCGACGCGGCTCGATGATGACCGGCCTGCTGGCCGCGGGTGTCGTCGCCGGCCTGGCCGGCGCGGTGGCGCTGCGCCGCCGCCGGGAGCAGCAGGAGTGGGCCGAGTACGACCCGACCCGCAGCAGCACCCTGGAGCCGATGCGCGACGAGGTCGACTCGATCGAGGTGCGTACGCCGTCCGCCCCGAAGGGGACCGACGGGGCGGCCATGACCGGCGCGGCGGGGATGACCGGTGCCGGCAGCTCGGCGGTGGCCGGCGGTTCCAGTGCCAGCACCACAGCCCCGGCCAAGCCGGCGAGCATCCGCCCGACCGACAAGGTCCCGTCGGTCGCCGAGGGCGCCACGGACGTCTCCGGCCGGCCGACCGACGACCTCACCAAGGCGCTGGGCAAGGACACCGCCCGCACCAACGGCCGCCGCTGACCCGACGACAGCACATCGAGCGCCGGCGACGCGGGGCCACCCCGCGCGCCGGCGCTCCCGCGTCGACCGGCGCTCCCGCGTCAAGCAGCGCTCCCGCGTCAAGCGGGGGGCTTTGCAAGATCCACTCGGCTTTAAGGAAGTCGGGGTGTCCGGGGCTGTGGGATGGCCCGACTTCACGGAACCCGAGTGGATCACACCGCCGGTCCGGGGGCGGGCGGCCCGGGGCGGTCCGGGAGCGGGCGGCCCGGGGGCGGTCCGGGGCCGTCCGGGGGCGGGCGGCCCGGGGCGGTCCGGGGGCGGGCGGCCCGGGGGCGGTCCGGGGGCGGTCGTCGCGCGGTCAGAGCCAGCCGTTGCGGCGGAACCAGCGGTAGAGGGCGAGTGAGACGCCGAGCATGAGGGCCAGGGCCACCGGATAGCCGTACGTCATCTTCAGCTCGGGCATGTTGTCGAAGTTCATGCCCTCGACGCCGGCGATGGACGTCCAGACCGCAGCGATCGCCGCCCAGGCGGCGATCTTGCGCATGTCGTTGTTCTGGTCGACGGTGACCTGCGCCAGCCGCGCCTGGAGGATCGAGTTCAGCAGGTCGTCGTAGGAGTTCACCTGCTCCACGGTGCGGCTCAGGTGGTCCTGCACGTCCCGGAAGTACTTGCGGATCTCCTTCGGCACATCCCTGTTGACCTGGGAGGTCAGCGTCATCAGCGGCCGCTGCAACGGCACCACAGCCCGCTTGAACTCCACAAGCTCCCGCTTCATCTGATAGATCCGTTGGATCCGTCCGTGGCCCTGCCGGTCGAAGACCTCCGCCTCCAGCACGTCGAGGTCGTCCTCGATCTGCTCGGCCACCTCCAGATAGAGGTCGACCACCCGGTCGGTCACCCCGTACGCCACCGCCCACGGACCCTGCAGCAGCAGATCCTGCTTGGTCTCCAGGTCGGCGCGGATCGGGGCGAGCCGGCAGGCGTCCCCGTGCCGGACGCTGATCACAAAGTTCGGGCCGATGAAGAGCATCACCTGACCGGTCTCCACTACCTCGGAGTTCTCGGTCAGCTCGGCGTGCTCGCAGTACCGCGCGGTACGCAGCACCAGGAAGACGACGTCGCCGAACCGCTCCAGCTTCGGGCGCTGCTCGGCCTTCACCGCGTCCTCGACGGCCAGTTCGTGCAGACCGTAGGTCTCCGCGATGGCGGTCATCTCGGCCAACTCGGGCTGGTGCAGGCCGATCCACACGAAGCCGTGTTCCTCGCGGCGGGCGGCGGTCAGCGCGTCGGCGTACGTCCAGTCGCCGGGTTGCCGCTTGCCGTCGACGTAGAGCGCGCAGTCGACAACCGCGCTGCGGCCGGTGCCGGTGGGCGGCGGCGCGGGCGGCGAGCCGTCGGCGTTGAGGATCCGGGTCATCGCCCGGACCGGGGAGGGCCAGGCCCGGGGCCGCAGCACCCGGCCGGTGCTCGGCGATGCCGTCCGGTCCCGCTCTGTCCGATCCGTCATCGCGTCACCTCCCAGGTCGGCTGCGGCTTGCAGGCTACGCCGACCGCCGTCCGGAACATGTGTGACGGCTGTCAGCGTGGGGTCGGCGCCGGGTGAGCCGGGCCGCATCGGGGGGTGTGCGGGGACGACACGGCCCACCCGGCGCCGGTGGGGGCGGGAGGTTGTGCTGCCGCGACACCCAGGTCATGGCCGGTCCGAAGGTCGCGTGTGACCTCCGCGACAACTGATGAGTGACGCTCGCAGCATTGTGGGCTGCCGGCCGCCCGGGCGGGAGCCCCGAGACGGCCGACGTCGTCGTTCTGTCGGGAACCCGACAGTCGGCTCAGCTCCGAACCGCTTCGACTGCCTCGGCGAGCCGACGGACACCTTCGTCGATCTTGTCGGCGGTCACCGCCGAGAAGGCCAGCCGGAGCGCGTGCCGCCCACCGTCCAACACGAAGTCGCTGCCCTTGACCACTGCCACCCCGCGCGCGGCCGCCGCCGGGGCGAGCCGATCGACAAGCACGTCCTCCGGGAACTCGACCCAGAGGAAGTAGCCGCCGTCGGGTTCCACGAACCGCGCCTGCGGCAGGTGCTGGCGCAGCGACTCGGCGAGCAGCCGGGACCGCTCGCCCAGCGCCGCCCGCACCGTGTCGATCGACCGGTCGATGTCCCCGGAGACGCAGAACTGGTGCACGATCGCCTGGGACACCATGCCCGGGGAGATGTAGAGGCTTGTCGCGTTCTTGGCGATGGCGGCGATCAGGTCCGCCGGGCCCACCAGGTAACCGACCCGCACACCCGGGCAGACCGTCTTGGTGAAGCTCGACGCGTGCACCACCACGTTGCGGGTGTCGAGCGAGAGCATCGACGGGAGCGCCTCGCCCCGGAACCGGATGTCCGCGTACGGGTCGTCCTCGAAGATCGTGAACTCGTACTCGGCGGCCAACTCGAGCAACTCTCGGCGCTTCTCCAGCGAGAGGGTCATGCCGGCCGGGTTCTGGTAGTTGGGAATGACGTGCGCGAGCCGGGGCCGGACCCCGGACTCCAGCAGCTTGCGGAGCTCGGCGGTGTCGAGGCCGTCCGGCTGGACCGAGATGCCGTGCAGCTCACTGCCCATCCGCTGAAGGTTCAGCAGCGTCCGGTCGTACGTCGGGCGCTCCACCACCACCGCGTCGCCGGGGCGGATCAGGTGATCGAAGAGGAACGCGTCGGCCTGAAGCGACCCGTTTGTGACAAGCACCTGGTCGGCCTGGACGCCGTGCTTCTCGGCGATCCACTTCCGCAGCGGAAGGTAACCGACGGAGGTGCCGTACGCCGTGACCCCCGCGGGGTCGGCGTCGAAGGCGCGGACGGCGGCGGCCTTGAGCCCCTCGACATCGACGATGTCCAGCGAGGGAGCCCCACGGGCAAAGGAGATCAACTGCTCGGCGGTCATGGATGTTGAGCGTACGGGCGGCGGTGGGGGGCGCGCGGACGGCACGGCGATGTCCGCATCCTGAGCCACCGGGACGGGTGACCCGACTCCACCGGTCGGCGTCAGATCAGACTGGAAGTGCGAGCGCGTCGTGGTGCGCCACCCGGGAAAGTCCCTCAAACTGCACGCCGAGCGCGTCGAGGAGCTGGCTCCAGTCGAAGTAGGAACGCCAGCCGGTGATCCGCCCGTGCCGAGCCCGGACCACGTCGGCCACCTCCCAGCTCGCCGGGCGACCGGTCGGCGCGACGGTGCCGTACGGCGAGTGCAGCGTGCCGGTGTGGGTGCCGCTCAGGCGCAGCTCGACTGCCGCCCCACCACCCGTACGGACCACGCCGAGCGGGTCCACCCGCAGGTCCGGGAAGGCACCGGTCCAGGTGCGCAGCAGCGCGGGCAGCTCGATCGGGCGGACCGTGACACCAGGCATGGAGTAGAACGCCTCGGGCGCGTACAGGTCCGGCAGTCGGGCCACGTCCCGCCGCAGAAGCATCGCGTACTGCTGCTCGACCAGGCGCTCCGCGTCACGCATCGGGCCCTCCCCCACGGGCCACGGAATCTCCGCGCCCATGAGGGATCCTTACCCGTCGATTCGGCCTGGCACACCTCGCGCGGGTCAGGTCGTGGCGGACACCTGGTTCTCGGCCCAGACCCGCATGATGTCCCGGACCGAGATCACCCCGGCCACCTCCCGGCCGTCGAGCACCACCAGGTGCCGGAAGCCGCCGCGGGCCATCGCGGCGGCGGCCTCGGCGACCGTCCACTCCGGCCCCGCGTAGACCACGTCCCAGGTCAGGTGGGCGCCGGTGCGTTCGGTGTCGCAGTCGAGGCCCGCGCCGATGGCCTTCAACACATCGCGTTCGGTCATGATCCCGATTCCCTCGGACTCGGGGTCGATCACGACCGCCGACCCGACACCGCGGGCCGACATCATCCGGGCCGCCTGACGCAGCGTGTGCTCCGGACCGACGACGAGGACCTGGCTGGACATCGCTTCCCGTACCTGCATCACACATCACCCCTTTGGGACGGTGGCATTCGGTACGCACATGGTCGTCGGTGGATGTTTCCGGGACAAGACCGGGCATCGTCGCGATGCCGGGCCGCTCGCTACTGTCGAAGAGTGTCCACCGAGCCCCTGCGCTGCGCCGGCGCGCTGATCGTCGACCACGACGGCCGAATCTTCTTTCAGCGCCGCTCACCCCACCGGCGCCTGTTTCCCAACTGCTGGGACGTCGTCGGCGGACACCTGGAACCGGGCGAGGAGATCGACGAGGCGCTGCGCCGGGAGGTCACCGAGGAGACCGGGTGGCACGTCTCTCACGTCCTCGGCCAGGTGGGCGAGTACCACTACGTCGGAGACGACGGCCTGCCCCGCATCGAGTACGACTTCCTGGTCCGGGTGGACGGCGACCTCGACCACCCGAGGCTGGAGGCGGGCAAGCACACCGAGTACCGCTGGCTGGCCGAGCACGAGGTGCCAGTGCTGGACGAAAACCGCGACGTCAACGACGGTCTGATCCGGCGGATCGCGGAGGAGGGCTTCGCCACCCTGCGGTCGATCGATCGGTGAACACCGTCGAGCTGGCGCCGTACCGGATCGCCGGGCTGCTCGCCCCGGCCGTGGACCGGACGTTCCGCGCCGGCATGCTGGCCGGCCGCGACGGTGGCGGCGCCGAGTTGAGCCAGCGGTACGGCGGGCCGACGGCGAACGGCTTCCTGGTGGACCTGCGCACCCGGCTCGCCGCGCCGGGCGGCACCGTCGACGGGCCGGGTTTCGCGGCGATCACCCGCTACGCCGACCCGGTCGCGGTCCGCCGGGCGGTGGACAAGCAGGTGGCGTACGGCATGCTCCACCGCCGTCCGGACGGGTCCCTCTCCGCCACCGAGCGGGGAGCCGCCTTCCTCACCGAGCTGTACCAGGTGCACGCCGAGGTCACCGAGGAACTGTGGGCCGGGCACGACGAACGGGTCACGCGGCTGGTGGCGGCGCTCGGCCGGCTGCTGACGTACGCCCTGGTGCTGGCCGACGCCGACGGCGACCGGGACGGGTCGGCGTTCGCGGCGCTGGCGCCCCCGCACGAGCCGGACGGCACCCCGCCGGGCGTGCTGCTGCTCAACCGGCTCGGCACGCTGCGTTACCACCGGGCCGACGCGCACGCCGCCGCCTGGGCCGCCGCCGGGCACACAGCGTCAAGCGTCGCCGCCCTGCCTCCCGGCCCCGAACGGCTCGCCATCGAGCTGGAAACCGACAGACGGGCCGCCGGTCCGTATTCCGTGCTCAGCGCGGACGAGCGGCTGACCATGCTCGCCGACCTGGCCGCACTGCCCGGCTGACCCGGTTGGCCGGAGCGGTGAGGTCAGCCGGCGCTATCCTCCAGCGGTGACGGGGAGCAGGACGAGGGAGGATGTCGCGATGATCGGAATGGTGCTCGCGGCCGGAGCGGGACGCCGGCTGCGCCCGTACACCGACACCCTGCCCAAGGCGTTGGTGCCGGTGGACGGCGAGACCACGATCCTGGACATCGCGCTCGGCAACCTCGCCGAGGTCGGGCTCACCGACATCGTGATCGTGGTCGGCTACGCGGCGGACGCGGTCCGCGAGCGGCAGGCCGACCTGGAGAAGAAGTACGGGGTCACCCTCACCCTGGTACACAACGACAAGGCCGAGGAGTGGAACAACGCCTACTCGCTCTGGCTGGCCCGGGAGTACTTCGCCCGTGGGGTGCTGCTCGTCAACGGGGACACCGTGCACCCGGTGAGCATCGAGAAGACGCTGCTGGCCGAGCGCGGGCCGGGCATCCTGCTCGCTGTGGACACCCTCAAGCCGCTCGCCGAGGAGGAGATGAAGACCACCTTCGACGCCGCCGGCCAGCTCACCCGGATCACCAAGATCATGGACCCGGGCGAGGCGTACGGGGAGTACATCGGGGCCACGCTGATCGAACCGCAGGTCGCCGACGCCCTCGCCGACGCGCTGGAGGCGACCTGGCGGCGGGACCCGAACCTCTACTACGAGGACGGCTACCAGGAGTTCGCCGACCGGGGCGGGGAGGTGCGGGCGGCGCCGATCGGTGACGTCCCGTGGGTCGAGGTCGACAACCACGCCGACCTGGCCCGCGCGCGGGAGATCGCGTGCCGCTACTAGCTCGGAGCGTCCTCACCCCACTGCACATCGACGTGCGGCGTGGGGCGGTGGCCGACCTCGGCGCGATCCTGGCCGACGGGCGGATCTCGGCCGGCGGTGACGTCGCGGTCGTGGTCGGCCCAGGTCAGGGCACCCAGATCGCCGAGCTGATCCGGCCGTCACTGCGCACGGCCGACGTGTTCACCGTCTCCGGGGGGACGCTCGACGCCGCCGACGACCTCGGTGGCAAGCTGCGCGCCCGGTCGTACGACGCGGTGGTCGGGATCGGTGGCGGCAAGACCATCGACGTGGCCAAGTACGCGGCCACCCGACGCGGCCTCCCGATGGTGTCGGTGGCGACCAGCCTCGCCAACGACGGCATCGCCTCCCCGGTGGCCAGCCTCATCACCGACGGGCTCAAGGGCTCCTACGGGGTGCACATCCCGATCGCGGTGATCGTCGACCTGGACTTCGTGGAGAGCGGTCCGGAGCGGCACAACCGGGCCGGTATCGGTGATGTGATCAGCAACATCAGTGCGCTTGCCGACTGGGAACTGGCCCGCCGGGTCCGCGTCGAACCGTTCGACGGACTCGCCGCGTCGCTGTCCCGGGCCGGTGCCGAAGCCGTGCTCAACCACCCGGGCGACATGACCGACGACGCCTTCGTCACAGTGCTCGCCGAGGCGTTGATCTCCAGCGGTCTGGCGATGGCCATCGAGGGCACCAGCCGCCCGTGCAGCGGCGGCTGCCACGAGATCATGCACGCCATCGACGCGCTCTTCCCCGGCACCGCCTCACACGGCGAGCTGGCCGGGCTGGGCGCGCTGTTCTGCACCTGGCTGCGCGGTGACCAACGCCGCTTCGGGGAGATGTCGGCCTGCCTCGCCCGGCACAGTCTGCCCCGCCTCCCCGCCGAGGTGGCACTCAGCGACGACCAGTTCATCGAGGCGGTGCAGTTCGCGCCGCGTACCCGACCGGACCGGTACACCATCCTCGAGCACCTGGCGCTGTCGCCTACCGAGACGCGGGAGCGGCTGGCAGACTACGCCGGTGCAATCCGCGACCAGCTTGGCTGACCCCCGTCCCACCGTCGCCGACTTCCACCGGGTGAACCGGGGTGGCGGCCTGTTCAGCGAGTCGATCAGCCAGTGGCTGGGTGCCGTCTTCGCGCTCGTCGCCCAGCGCCTCGGGCTGCGTCCCACAGCGCTGACCATCGCCAACCTGGTGCTCGGCCTGGCCACCTCGGTCACCGTGGTGGCGCTCGCCGGCCCGGTCGCCGACGGAGACGTACCGGCCTGGGTGGTCGGCCTGTTCGCCCTGATCGGCTGGCAGGTGGCGTACTCCCTGGACTGCGCCGACGGACAGCTGGCCCGGGTGACCGGGCAGGGCAGCGCGGCCGGGGCCCGGGTCGACATCCTCTGCGACGTGGCCGCGCAGATCGCCCTGGTCGCCGCGCTGGCCGCGACCGCCGTGGCGCAGGAACCGGCCACCCCGACCTGGCTGGTCGCGACCTTCGCGGGCACCTGGATGGTCAACCTGGTCACCTCGGTCATGCAGGCCGGTCCGAACGCCGCAAGCATGGTCACCTCGACCTCGCTGCCGGTCCGCCTGGTGAAGCTGGTCCGCGACTACGGCGCTGTGGTCTTCGTGGCCGCCCTGGTGCTGGCCGTGGCCCCGGCGCTGGTCCTCTGGGTGATTGTGGCGTTCACGATCGTCAACGGCGGCTTCCTGCTGGCCAGCATCGCCTTCTCCGCCCGCGCCTCCCTGCGCTGACACCACCCGCGCGCCCCCAAGATCACACCGCCACCCACGGGTGCCCGCCCGACTCCAAGACCGCGCCGGCACCCACGGGTGCCCGCCCGACTCCAAGATCGCACTCGATCCAGGATGAAGTGGCTTCAAAGCGGCCGGATGCCACTTCATCCTGGATCGAGCGCGATCATGACGTGCGGCCGCGGCCGCGGCGGGGGGCGGAGCACGGGGCACGGCGCGCACGGGGCACGGCGCGCACGGGACACGGGGCGCACGGGACACAGGGCGCGGCGCACGGGGCACGGCGCGCGGCGCGCGGCGCGGGGGCGCGGGCGGGGGCGGCGCGCGAGGTTAGACGTGGTCGGGGGTTCGGGACATCCCGGCGTAGATGTCGATGAGCTGCTTGGTGACCACGTCGGGGTGGAAGGTCCGCTCGTAGCGGGCGCGGGCGGCCAGCGCCAACCCGGACGCGCCGGCACGGGCCACCGGCAGGGCTGCCGCCAGCGCGGCCGGCTCCGGCGCCACCACCCAGCCGGCCTCCCCGAGGCCGATTCCGGCCGGCATGACCGGCCCGCCGCCCCCGGCGACCGCCGAGGCGGTCTCGGCCGGGCCGGTGCCGGCGGGCTCGTGCGGGGCGTCCGCTCCGACGAGGTACGGAATGCCGCCCAACGCGGTGCCGAGCACCGGCCGACCGCTGGCCAGCGCCTCGATGATCACGGTAGGCAGCACGTCGTGCCACATCGAGGCCGCGATCACCACGGCGCTCGCCTCGACCGCGGCGCGTACCCCTGAGCGGTCGAGCTGACCGAGGTAGACCACGTCGGGTCGCTCGGCGGCGGCGGCCTCCACCAGCGGGCGCAGTTCGCCGTCACCTGCCACGCGCAGCGTGCCCAAGGTGCCCACCGGGTGCCGACGCCAGGCGTCCAGCAGCAGGTCGACGCCCTTCTCGGGCGAGAGCCGGGCCATGTAGAGGAAGCCGTCACCCAGCGGCGCCGGGCGGCCCGGATCGGGTACGGCATTCGGCTTCACGACGATCCGGTCGTCCGGAATGCCGTAGTCGCGGAGGTGGTCGGCGATGGCCGTGGTGAGCGCGACGTACCGATCCACCGACTTCCAGGTGCCCCGGTGCACGGCCAGGGTGGTCGCCATCAGCGCACTCTGCGCCGCCGAGTCGCGGTAGCACCGGTGCTTGATCGCCGGCACGCCCAGCGCCCGACCCTTGCAGTCCTGGCAGATCACGCCGTCCCGGAAGTAGATCCCCGACGAGCAGACCTGCCGGTAGTTGTGCACCGTCTGCAGCACCGGCACGCCGTGCCGGTGCGCGGTCCGCACCACCCAGGGCGAGATCAGGGGGTACGGGTTGTGCAGGTGCAGAACGTCCGGGCGGTGCTCGGTGAGCAGCCGGCTGAGGTCCTGCTGGGCACGCGGAGCCCAGATCGGCGAGATCGGCAGCAGCGCCTTGGCGGCCTTCGACATCGACGGGATCTCGTCCGAACTGCGGATGAACGGCAGCACCTCGACGCCGGCGGCGTTGAGCTGGGCGATCTCCGAGTCGACGATGGTGTTCTCGCCGGACGGTTGGGCTTCCCGGTACCGGTTGTGCGCCACCACGATTCTCACGGGAAAGAAGGCTACCGTTGGGTCGTGCCCGAACTACCGGAGGTTGAGGCGCTCGCGGGTTATCTGCGACAGCGCGCGGTGGGGCGGCGCGTCGATCGGCTGGAGATCGCCGCGATCAGCGCCCTGAAGACATACGAACCGGCACCGACAGCGGTCGCCGGGCGGGCGGTCATCGACGCCGGCCGGCACGGCAAGTTCCTCGACGTGCTCTTCGAGGGCGATCTGCACCTGGTGGTGCACCTGGCCCGGGCCGGTTGGCTGCACTACCGGGAGGCGTTCCCCTCCACCACCCCGCTGCGTCCCGGCAAGGGCCCGATCGCGGTGCGGGTACGCCTGGACGACGGCTCCGGCTTCGACCTCACCGAGGCCGGCACCCAGAAGAAGCTTGCCGCGTACCTGGTCACCGACGTGGCGGCGGTGCCCGGGGTGGCCAAGCTGGGTCCGGACGCGCTCGCCTCGGATCTACCCACCTTCGCCGAGCGGCTGCGCAGCCGGCGGGGGCAGGTCAAGGGGGTGCTCACCGACCAGTCGGTACTGTCCGGGGTGGGCAACGCGTACTCCGACGAGATCCTGCACGCCGCGAAGCTGTCCCCGTTCGCGATCACCGATCGGCTCACCGACGCCCAGATCGCCACCCTGCACGCGGCCACCCGGCAGGTCCTCGGCGACGCGGTCGAGCGGTCGCTCGGTCAGCGGGCCGCCGAGTTGAAGGGCGAGAAGCGCTCCGGGTTGAAGGTGCACGCCCGGACCGGGCTGCCCTGCCCGGTGTGCGGGGACACCGTCCGCGAGGTGTCGTTCGCCGATTCCAGCCTCCAGTACTGCCCAACGTGCCAGACCGGGGGCAAACCGCTCGCTGACCGACGGTTGTCCCGACTCGTACGGTGAGTAATTCCACTCGCCGACTACGCAGCGGAATCGCCCACGCTGAGCGGAAGCTCCGGTCCGCCGTTCTGTTCACGCGCGTATCCATCGGTATAGTGGCCCGGGTCCCCGGCTTCTGAAATGGTGCGGAGCCGGCCAGATCGCACCGGCACCATCGCTCGCCAATCTCCTTCGGGGCGGCGACCGGTGGGGGCCCGCGTGGGAGACTGGGACGGTGGGCGACCCGGGCCCTCACGCCGAGTGAGCGGCCCGTGTCATGCGGGAGGACATGGGTGAGGTGACGGCAAGCCTCCAGCGCCCGGTAACCAACGAAGGCCGGAGCAGACTCGTGCGGCACGTCGACAGCTTCGAGATCCAGCCGCCGACGCCGCCGTCTCACAACGGTGTCCCCCGGTCGGCGTGGACCAGGTCGCGTCGCCGGGTCTCCCGCTGGCACCGCCCCTACATCGCCATCCTGCTGCTGCTCGACTTCGGCGCGGCGGCGTTCGCCAGTTGGATCGCGATCCAACTGTTCGACCAGGCCGCCTCCGGGTTCTCCGGCACCCAGCAGGACCCGACCTGGTTCCACACCGTCTCCTACCTGCTGCTTCCGCTGGGCTGGGTGGTGATCCTCTGGAGCAACCGGGCCTACGACCGGCGCTACCTGGGGCTCGGCCCGGACGAGTTCAAGCGGGTGATCCGGGCCTCGGTGACGGTGGCCGCGAGTGTCTCGTTCCTCGCCTTCTCCACAGTCACCCAGCTGTCCCGGTTCACCGTGGGCACCGCACTTGTCGGTGCGACGCTGCTGATCCTCTGGGGTCGTTTCGTGGCCCGCTGGGCGCTGCACTACATCCGACGGCGGGCCGGCCAGGCCGCGCACCGGATGGTGCTCGTCGGCACGCTGCCCGAGTGCCTGGAGGTCTACGCGGCGGTCACCCGCAGCCCGGCCGCCGGGCTGATGCCCGTCGCCATCCACATCACCGACGGGTACGCGGCGGCCCGCGGCATGCCGACCCCGGTCCCGGTGTACGCCGGACGCGACGTCCTCGCGCTGGTCCGTGAGGTCGGCGGGGACACCATCGCCGTCTGCGGATCGGCCAGCGCCGAGCCGGGTGAGCTGCGCCGACTGGCCTGGCAGTTGGAGGGCTCCGGCGTCGACCTGGTGGTCGCCCCGCAGTTGACCGACATCGCCGGCCCACGGGTGCACATCCGCCCGATCGAGGGTCTGCCGCTGCTGCACGTCGAGGAGCCGACCCTGTCCGGGCCGGCGCTGCTCGCCAAGAACCTGATGGACCGGGTCGCCGCCGGCCTCGGTCTGCTGCTGCTCGCCCCGCTCTTCGCGGCCATCGCGGTGGCGATCCGGATCTCCGATCCCGGGCCGGTCTTCTTCCGCCAGCCTCGGGTGGGGCACGAGGGGCGCACGTTCCGGGTGTGGAAGTTCCGGACCATGTACGTCGACGCTGAGGATCGGCTGGCCAGCCTGGTCGACCGCAACGAGACCGACGGCATGCTGTTCAAGATGAAGGAGGACCCGCGGGTCTTCCCGGTCGGTCGGTTCCTGCGGGCCACCTCGCTCGACGAGCTGCCGCAGCTGATCAACGTGCTCTGGGGCGAGATGTCGCTTGTCGGGCCGCGTCCGCTGCCGGCCGACGACGGCGACTTCCTCGGCGACGTACGCCGGCGGCTGCTGGTCCGCCCCGGCATGACCGGCCTCTGGCAGGTCTCGGGCCGCTCCGACCTGTCCTGGGACGAGTCGGTCCGGTTGGACCTCTACTACGTCGACAACTGGTCGTTGGCGTACGACCTGAGCATCCTGTGGCGCACCGTCGGCGTGGTGCTCGCCCGCAAGGGCGCGTACTAGGGCTTGGCGCACCGGCTCACAGGGGCAAGGATCACTGCGTGGGCGCCAACCTCTCCGCCGTGGTCGGCGTCGTATCACTCGTTACCGCGCTGACCGCGGCCCTGCTGGCGGTGCTGCGACTGCGGGCTCGCCGGGGCATCGCCACCGCCACCCAACGGGCCACCTACGAGGTGCTGCACACCGCCGGCCTGGCCGCCGAGCCGCTGCGGGCGGGGTTGAGCGCGGCGGGCGCGGCGAAGGCCGTACGTCATCTGCGGGCCCTGGTGGGCGCGGTCGGGCTGGCCCTCACCGACGTCGAACGGCTGCTGGCCCTCGACGGACGGGGCACGCACCACGGCGATCAACTGCTCGCGGCGGCCCGGCGGACGGTGGACACCGGGCGGTCGACGGTGCTCGGCGAGCAGGAGCTGCACTGCGACCGGGTGGACTGCCCGATCCGGGGGGCGGTGGTCGCGCCGTTGCAGGGGGCGGACGGGCGGATGGTCGGCGCGCTGGTGGCCGTCGCCGACAGCCCGCCACCCCCGGGGCTGGTGCAGGCCACCCTGGAGACGGCGCACTGGGCCGGTAACCAGCTGGCCCTGGCCGAGCTGGACTCGTCGCGGGAGCGGCTGGCCCGTGCCGAGATCCGCGCGTTGCGGGCGCAGATCAGCCCACACTTCATCTACAACGCGCTCACCGCGATCGGCTCGTTCGTCCGCACCGACCCGGAGCGGGCCCGGGAGCTGATCCTGGAGTTCGCGGAGTTCACCAGGTACTCGTTCCGGGCGCACGGGGAGTTCACCACCCTCGCCGAGGAGCTGCGCTCGATCGACCGTTACCTGACCATCGAGCGGGCCCGGTTCGGCGACCGGTTGCAGGTGCGGTTGCAGATCGCCCCGGAGGTGCTGCCGGTGACGCTGCCGTTTCTCTGCCTCCAGCCGCTCGTGGAGAACGCGGTTCGGCACGGGTTGTCCCGCAAGCCGGGCACGGGCATGGTGAGCATCGAGGCCCGGGACGCGGGCGCCGAATGTCACATCACGGTGGAGGACGACGGAGTGGGAATGGACCCGTCCACGCTTACCGCCGGCATCGCCGAGCTGGCCCGGGGCACCGGCGATCCGGGGGACGACCCGGGTCAGCACGTCGGCCTCTCCAACGTCGACGAGCGGCTGCGCTCGGTCTTCGGGGACCGGTTCGGCCTGGTGGTGGAGACCGGGTTGGGCTCGGGTACGAAGGTGAGCATGCGGGTGCCGAAGTTCCACCCCGGTGTGCGGGCGGGCTCGTGACCACGGGGTTCCTCCGGGTGCTGGCGGTGGACGACGAGCCGCCCGCGCTCGACGAGTTGGCGTACCACCTGCGGGCCGACCCCCGGGTGGCCCGGCTGCACACCGCCGGGGACGCGACCGAGGCGCTGCGGTTGCTGCGCGACGGTGACGTGGACGTGGTCTTCCTGGACATTCGGATGCCGGGCCTGGACGGGATGGAGTTGGCCCGGGTGTTGCGCCGGTTCGCCCGGCCGCCGGCGATCGTCTTCGTCACCGCGTACGACGACGGCGCGGTGGACGCCTTCGATCTGGGTGCCACCGACTACGTGCGCAAACCGGTTCGGGCCGACCGGCTGGCCGAGTCCCTGCGTCGGGTGATCGGGTCGCGGGTGGTGCCGTCTCATCCGGCGGCGCTGGCCCGCGCTGAGGAGGACCCGACGATTCCCATCGAGTTGGCCGGCACCACCCGGATGTTGCCGCGCTCGGCGGTGCGGTGGGTGGAGGCGCAGGGCGACTACGCCCGGTTGCACACGGCGGACGGGTCGCACCTCGTGCGGGTCTCGCTTGCCACCCTGGCGGAGCGGTGGGCCGATGCCGGTTTCGTCCGGGTGCACCGGTCGTACCTGGTGCAGTTGCGGTTGATCGCTGAGCTGCGGCTTGTCAACTCCGGCTATGTCGTGGTGATCGACGCCACCGAGCTGCCGGTGAGCCGGCGGCACACCCGGGAGCTGAAGGACAAGCTGGTCCGGGCGGCGAAGCAGGACTGGGGCCGCTGACCAGGCGCCTGGCCGACCGGCACGATCGCGCAGCTGCGGCGGGAATAAGCGCGCCGAGCCGTACGTCGTACGGTACGTTATCCGGACGACGATTGGAGCCGCCGTGTTCGACGCCGCCACCGAGTTCGACAGTCAACTCGACCACCTGGTGCGACTCGACTACCCCGCGCTGGCCGGGCTGACCGAGCCCGCCTTCCGCGACCTGGTCGCACCGCTGCGGGCCAAGGCGATCGAGGGCACCGCGGGCCTGCCCGCCCCCACCGACGCCCGGGTGCCGTTCCTGCTTGTCATCACCCGGGAGTTGATCGGGGTGGTGGAGCGGCTCGGGCGCACCACCCTGGCCGGCAAGCGCAAGCCCGGCGTCCTCGACCGCAACTACGCCGACGACGACCTGCCCCGCTTCGACCCGATCAAGGAGCTGGAGGTGCCGGCCGGCCCCGCGTACCTGCTCTTCGACGTCGACCGGGGCGAGGAGTTCCGCAATCTGGCCCCGGCCACCGCCATGGAGGGGATCACCGCCCAGGGCCGGCTGCCGCTCTCCATCGACGAGGGTCTCGCCTTCATCACCCTCTACCCGGCCGCGCTGGCGAGCAACAGGTGCTTCTCGCTCGTCGGTTCCCGCTGCGGCGACCGGCGGGTGCCGGCCCTCTGGATCAGTCAGGGCGCACCGAAGCTGGGGTGGTGCTGGCACGGCAACCCGCACACCTGGCTCGGCTCGGCCTCGGCCCGCCCTGAGCGCGTCGGCGTGGAGTGACAGTCCGCTGAGGAGGGATGACCGGTCGTTCAGGTCCGCCCGACCGGCCCTGCCGACGGATATCGCCGGTGGCCTATTCTCCGGGAGCCGATTCCCGTACGGGGCGCAGGGGCGGTGTGGGCGAAGCCTGCTCAAGTCGCCCCACCACCCTCACAAAGGGACATCCATGCAGCTATCCACAGCCCGCCGAGCCCTGCTGGCCGGTGCCGTCGTGGCGGCACTCGTGCTGCCCGGCGCCACTCCGGCGCAGGCCGCGGCCACAGGTGCGGTCAGCGGACACCTGACCACCAGCACCGGCACGGCTGCCGCCGAGGTCCAGGTGCTGGTCTACGACGCCGACAGCTACTCGTACGTCCACGACACCTACACCGACGCCGACGGCAGCTACACAGTCGCCGGGCTGCCCGCGGGCTCGTACCTGGTGGGCTTCTTCCCGCTTGAGCAGCCCGGGCAGTACTACCACCAGCAGCCGACCATCTTCAGCGCCACCCCGGTGGACGTCACCGCTGGTGGCACCGCCAGGGCCGACGATCAACTCTTCGCCGTCGGCACCATCACCGGCCAGATCGTCAACGCCGCCGGTGAGCCGGTGCCGAACCTGGCCGTCAACGCCCGCGAGGTCGAGACGGGCGCCGCGACCGGAGGCCTCACCGACGACCAGGGCCGGTTCAGCTTCACCACCCAGCCGGGCCGTTACACACTGAGCTTCGAGCCGATCCCGGGCTCCTACCAGAAGCAGTACGTGCCCGGAAAGATCGATCAGGACAGCGCCGGTGTCTTCGAGGTGAAGGCGGACGAGACGATCGTGGTCAACGAGACCGCGCTGTCGGCGGGCACCCTCAGCGGCCGGTTCACCAACGCCGCCGGTGCCCCGCTCGCCAACGCCCAGGTCAGCATCAACACCGCCGGTGGTGGCAGCGGGGCGTACACGGAGACCGACGCCAACGGTGAGTTCACCGCGCAACTCCTTCCGGCCTCCTACCTCGTGGGCCTGTACGCCGGTGACCGGCAGCAGTACTACCGCGGCAAGTTGAACTCTGAGGACGCCGACCGGGTCGAGGTGCGCGGCGGGGAGCAGACGACGATCACGGACAGCCTGCTCGGCACCGGTTCGGTCACCGTGCAGGCTGTCGATTCGGTCACCGGAGCGTCCATCGCCAACTTCTGCGTCCGGTCGGTCTGCAGCAACGGCAGCGGCACGGCGACCGTCACCGACCTGCCGCAGGGCAGCTACACCCTGGACGTGAACGTAGCGGACGGGCTGCACTTCTCCCGCGAGGTGACCGGGGTCGACGTGCGGGCCGGCCGCGACAAGAAGCTGACAGTGAAGCTCCGGCCCGCAGCGGTTATCAGCACCACGATCGTGGACCGACAGAGCGGCCTTCCCGTACCGAACGTCTGCCTTGACACGTTCCTACCGAAGCAGGCGAAGCTGGGGGCCGGCTACGGCAACTGCAGCGACCGCACCGGCAAAATCAAGACCGGCCCGCTCGCGGCCGGCAGCTACAAGCTCTTCGCAGTGCCGCGCGGCGACACCTACGGCCGCCAGTGGGTCGGCGTCAATGGCGGCACCGGCGACGAGCGGGAGGCAGCCGTCGTCACCGCGACCGTCGGTCAGGTCGTCACCGGGCCGCAGATCAAGCTGGACCGGGCCGGGTCGGTCACCGGCACGGTCACCGACCCGACGGGCAAGCCGGCGCCGGAGGCCGCAGTGTCGGTGCTGACCGCCCACCCCGGGGTCGGGGCAGAGGACGCCACCACCGACGAACACGGCGTCTACACCCTCAACCGGCTCGGCCCGTACGCGTGGCCGGTGGTGGTCAGCGGCTACTCGTACGTCAGCGAATGGTCCGGCGACAAGCCGAGCCGGTTCACCGCCACCCCGGTGACGGTCACCGCCGGGGCGGCAGCCACCTACAACGTCCAGCTCGACCAGGGCGTCCAGTTGACCGGCACCTTCCGGACGCCGGACGGCACCCCCTTCACCGATGGCTTCGTCATTGCCCGCAGCGTCGACACCGGCGACATCGCGGGCAACAGCAGGATGGAGAACGGGCAGTTCAGCTTCCGCCTCAAGGGTCCGCAGAAGATCTTCTTCACCTACGACGTCTCGCTCGGTGACAAGCAGTTCGACGGTCGCTACCTGGTGACCCAGCCGGACGGCACCCGCAAGCTGGCACGGTTCACAGTGCCGACGAGCGGCAGCATGTCAGTGGATCTGGTCGTTCCGACCAGCTGACGATTCGACACGGCGGGGCCGGTGGCACCACGCCACCGGCCCCGCCGCCTACCCGAAGGAACGTGTGCGCTCAGTCCGGGAGCGCCAGGCGCGTCCAGGTGGTGCCGTCGCTGGTGAGCAGGACATGGTCGGCTCCGCTCACCGTCATGTCGTCCCGGCCGTAGAGCCAGGCGTATCCGGGCGCGGCACCGACGCCTCCGTCGCTGTCGTACTCGCGGACCGTCTTGAACTGTCGCCCGGCATCCAGGCCGATCATGGCCCTGGACGTGTTGCGGGAGGGCTCTGTGTTACCCGCCTCGACGAGCAGCAGGGAGCCGCCCGAGCCGACAACGAGGAACCGGGTCTCCACCGAGTTGGGCAGGGTGGTGCCCATGTCCGCCCAGGTCCGCCCTCCGTCCGTGGTACGCAGCAGCTGCGACGTGCCCTCGACCTCCATCGGCTGGGCACCGGCCGGTGGTGGCGGCGCGATCAACAGGTACGCCTCCTGGGCGCTGACCCCCGCTATCGCGATCACGTTCGCCCCGTCGGCTGGCCGCCAGGTGGTCCAGGTGGCTCCCCGGTCCACGCTCCGCGCCACCACCATGGCGCCGACGTCACCGGGCCAGTAGGTCACCCAGATCGTTCCGTCCGCACTCGGATAGATGCTCGCGGGCGGATAGGGCGACGGCGGCTTGCTTCCGAGCCGGTACACCGTCCCCGTCGGCGAGACCGCCACCGGTTCACGCAGCGCCCCGCAGCCCCGGCCCCACTGACAGAAGACCGGCTGCGCCGTAGCCGGAAAGGACGGCACCGTCACCATGGCCTGCTCGGCGTCCTGCCAGGTGCGACCGTAGTCGGTGGAGAGCCGGAGCTGGGCGCCGTCCCGGACCAGGTAGGAGCGCTGGCCCAGCACCGAGAACTCCGGGTTGCTCAGCGGATTTCCCTGTTCGTCCTGTCCGCATTGGCTGGTGGTGCGGTAACGGGTCGTCTCGTCATCGGTCCAGCTCCGCCCGCCGTCGTCGGTGTGCCGGAACCGCACAGTGAAGCAACCCTCGTCGGCGTCCCACACCCCCGCGACGACTGCCGATTCCGGCCCGGTCAGGAAGAGCTCGCCGCCGCGGTCCGGCTTGACCGGCGGCTGGTCAGGACCAGTCCATCCATCCCGGCCGGTGTTGCCGAACAGCGGCAGCAGCGCGATGCTCGCCACGGCGACAACCAGGACAAGCGCCACCCCGCTGGTACGCCGCCGACGGCGGGCGTGCGCTGCCGTCCACAGGTCGTCCAAGGGTGGCTGGCGAATCGCGTCGGCGACGGTGTCGACGTCGAAGCCACTGAACTCACGACCGGACATCGATCCTCCCGATGGTCATGCTCTCGCTGATCTCTGAATCGGTGAGCAGCGCCGCCAGGGCCTGCCGGCCCCGGGACAACCGGGACTTCACAGTGCCCGGCGAAACGCCGAGTGTCGCCGCCACCTCGTCGATCGGCAGGTCGACCAGGTAGTGCAAAGCCAGCGCGTGCCGCTGCCCCAGGGGCAGTTCGCGCAACGCGGCGAGCAGTGCAAGGTGCTCGGGCGAGCGGTCGGCAACCGTCGGGGGCGGCCCGATCCGACGCAGCAGCCCGTCCAGCACCCGCCGCCGCCGGTGGCGGCTACGGGCGACGTTCACCGCGACCCGGCGCAGCCACGCCTCCGGGTTGTCGAGGCGGGTCAGCCGCCCGGGTGCGGTCAGCGCCCGGGTGAACGCCTCCTGGACCGCCTCCTGCGCCTCGCACAGATCGCCGGTCACCGCGTAGAGCTGGACCACCAGGCGTCGGAAACAGCCTGCGTACAGCTCGCCAATCAGATCACCGTCGGACACCCTCACCACCCTTCTTCACCTGTCCCACTCCTGGGCGGAGGGAAAGGTTCCGGGCGACGATCAGAAGGTGGTGACGGCCAGCAGGGCGGGAGTCCCATGCGCCAGCCGGCGACCGGAGTTATCCACAGGCGTGAGCCGTTCTCCACAGGTTGTTCACAACGCAACCCACTGATCTCCACGGCGGCTCCCTACAGTCGTGACCCATGAGGGAACGCCGGATACTGGTCGTCGAGGACGAACGGACCATCGCCGATTCCATCGCCGCCCGTCTGCGGGCCGAGGGTTTCACGGTGCAGGTCGCGGCGGACGGGCCCAGCGCTGTCACGCAGTTCCGCACCGGCCAGCCGGATCTCGTCGTACTCGACGTGATGTTGCCGGGCTTCGACGGCCTGGAGGTGTGCCGCCGGATCCAGGCCGAGCGGCCGGTGCCGGTGCTGATGCTCACCGCCCGGGACGACGAGACCGACCTGCTGGTCGGGCTCGCGGTCGGTGCCGACGACTACCTCACCAAGCCCTTCTCGATGCGGGAGCTGGCCGCCCGGGTGCACGTTCTGCTGCGCCGGGTGGAGCGGGCCGCCACTCCGACGCCGCCCGCGATCCGCCTCGGCGACATCGAGATCAACGAGTCCGAGCGGCGGGTCCGCCGGGCCGGCGCCGACGTGCACCTCACGCCGACGGAGTTCGACCTGCTCGTCCACCTCGCCCGGCGGCCCCGCACCGTGCTCCCCCGGGAACGACTGCTCGCCGACGTGTGGGGATGGGTCGACGGTAGTGGCACCCGCACTGTGGACAGCCACATCAAGGCGCTGCGCCGCAAGCTCGGTGCCGACCTGATCCGGACCGTGCACGGCGTCGGGTACGCCCTGGAGGTGCCCGCGTGACCGGTCGGCTGTTGGACTGGCTGGAACTGGTGTTACCGCGTCCGCTGGATCCGGTCCGCTCGATCAAGATGAAGCTCGGTGTGCTGCTCGTCGCCTCGTGGGCGGTGGCCATCGGCTACTTCTGGTACGGCATCGGTTGGCTCCCGCCCGGCACGGCGGCCACCAGCATCCTCATCGGGCTGGTCACCTCGCAGGTGCTCGCCCACGGGATGACCTCGCCGCTGCGCGAGATGACTGCGGCCGCCGGGGCGATGGCCCGCGGCGACTACACCCGACGGGTCCGCGCCACCTCCCGGGACGAGGTCGGTGAGCTGGCGCAGGCGTTCAACAAGATGGCCGAGGATCTGCACGCCGCGGATCAGCGCCGACGTGAGTTGATCGCGAACGTCTCGCACGAGCTGCGGACCCCGATCACCGCGTTGCAGGGCGTGCTGGAGAACATGGTGGACGGGGTGGCCGACCCCGAGCCGGCGGCGCTGCGCTCGGCGCTGGCCCAGACCGAGCGGCTCGGGCACCTCGTCGCCGACCTGCTCGACCTGTCCCGCCTCGACGCCGGGGTGGTGCCACTGCGCCGGGTACGCATCGACGTTGACGACTTCCTCGACGAGGCGGTGGAACACGCCACCGCCAGCGCGTCCGGAGCCGGGCTTGATGTGCGCTTCCAGCTCCGCGAGCTGCCGGCGCCGCTCACCGTCCACGCGGACCCGTGGCGGCTGCACCAGGTCTTCGCGAACCTGCTCGACAACGCCGCCCGGCACAGCCCGCCCGGTGGCACCGTGCGGCTGAGCGCCGAGGAGCACGCCGGCCAGCTCCGCTTCGAGGTCAGCGACGAAGGCCAGGGCATCTCACCGGGTGAGCGGTCCCGGGTCTTCGAACGGTTCACCCGCGGCGACCGATCCGCCGGTGGCGGGACCGGGCTCGGGCTGGCCATCGCCCGCTGGGTCGTCGAACTGCACGGTGGTCGGATCGCGGTCCTCGACCCCGTCAAACCGCACCGGGTTGATCGGCCCGGCTGCCGCATCCAGGTCACCATCCCGACCGACGGGCCACACCGGAAAGAGGTCGCATGACCAGCCCTGGCACCACTCCGCCGCCGGCCACCGGACCGACCGGACCGACCGGATCGCAGGTCCTCCCGACCGTCAGACCGGGTCCGACAGTCGCACCGGCCGCCGCTCATCAGCCCCAACCGTGGCCGAGCGCACCTGCCGTACCACGGCCACCGTCGGCTATCGCGCGGCGCTGGCCGGGACCGTCCGGCCCGGCCCGGCCGCTGGTGCTGGCGGCGTTGGCGGCGGCGGCGGTCGTCGGCGCGACCACGCTCACCACGGTTCGTCCCGGCCTCGGCTGGCTGGTGGCCACGCTGGTCGGCACCGCCGCCCTGGTCACCGCCGGCGTGGCCCGGTCCAGGACATCGCCGTCGCCGGCTGGCGTCACCGCGCCGGTCAGCGCACCCGGCGCACCGGTGACGCCGGCCGCCGCCGCACCGACTACCGCCAGCACGCCGCCACCCACCACCACCGCGCCAGCATCACCGACCGCGCAGCCCGCCGCGCCAGCACCACCAACCGCGCAGCCCGACACTCCGACGCCGACCGCCGCCGCCCCGGCACCCTCGGGTGGGTCGGCGACCGTCACCGCGCCAGCACCCCCATCCGCGGGGACGCCCGCCCGTTCCGGTGCCACGGGGGCACCGGGGCGGACGGCACAGGTCGCCTGGGCCGTCTTGACAATCGCACTGGTCGCGGTCGGCACGGTCCGCGCCGCCGGCTGGCTCTTCGCGCTCTGCGTGCTCGCGGCGGCGGTGACCGGGACCCTCGCGGTAACCGGCGGTCGAAGCCCACTCGGGATGCTTGTCGCCGCGATGCTGCCGCCGGCCGCGACAGTACGGGCGCTCCCCTGGGCGGCACGCGGGCTGGGCGACACCCGCCCGGCCGGCACGGGGATCGGGGTGGGCCGCATCCTGAAGAGTTTGACGATCTCCGCCGGTCTGTTGATGCTCTTCGGCCTGCTCTTCTCCTCCGCCGACGCGGTCTTCGCCGACCTGCTCACGGGTCTGCTGCCCGACATCTCGCTGGACGGTGTCGTCGGCTGGCTGGTGCGTCTGGGGCTGATCGGCGGCGCGCTGCTCGGTGCCGCGTACCTGGTCAGTCGCCCACCCGACCTGGAGGGCCTGCGGCCGGGGCCGGCCCGACCGGCCCACCGGCTGGAGTGGACCATGCCGCTGGTGTTGCTCGACACCCTGTTCGCCGCGTTCGTACTGGTCCAGCTCACCGTGTTCTTCGGTGGCGCGGGGCATGTGCTGCGGACGGCCGGGCTCACCTACGCCCAGTACGCCCGTGGCGGCTTCTGGCAGCTGCTCGCCGTCACCGCACTCACCCTGCTGGTGATCGCTTTCGCCGCCCGCCGGGCACCGAAGGCCACCCGAACGGACCGGCTGCTGGTTCGAGCGCTACTCGGCACCCTCGCCGCGCTCAGCCTGGTGGTCGTCGCCTCCGCGCTCTACCGGATGCAGGTCTACGCCGACGCGTACGGTGCCACCCGCCTCCGGCTCTTCGTGACGACAGTCGAACTCTGGCTCGGGCTGCTCTTCGTCCTGGTCGGGGTGGCGGTGGTGCGGCTGCGGGCCGCCTGGTTGCCCCAACTGGTGGTCGGCACGGCGGTGCTCGCGCTGCTCGGGTTGGCAGTGGTCAACCCGGACCGGATGATCGCCGACCGGAACGTCGACAGGTACCAGCAGACCGGCCGCTTGGACGTCGGTTACCTGTCCGGATTGTCGGCGGACGCGGTACCGGCGCTGAACCGGCTGCCCGAGCCGATGCGTGGCTGCGCCCTGAGGCAGCTCGCCGCCGAGATGCCCCGCGACGGGCTCTGGGGGACGAACCTCGGCCGGGAGCGGGCGCGGGGAGATCTCGAGGAGGTCCAGGGGGCCGCTGCGCTGATGGACTGCACCGCTGTGCGGGGCTGGTGAGCGTGAACGCTTGACAATCGCGCGCGGCGGGCAAGACTGCCGGGGTGGCCAAGCAACTCCCTGACGTGGGGTCGGGCGGTGCGGTACCGCCGCCCCGGCGGACCCGGGTCGTGCTGGCCGAGATCAGCCGGCAGGACACCCGCGCCGAGCGGACCCGCGCCGAGCTGGCCCAGCAGACCCAGGTCGGCGAGGCGCTGGTCCGCGGCCTGGTCCGGGCCCAACTCGCGCTTGCGTTGCGGCTGTCCCTGGTGGTGGTCATCGGGTTGGGTGGGCTGCCTCTGCTGTTCGCCATCGCCCCGTCGCTCGGCCGGACCACGGTCGCCGGCGTCAACCTGCCGTGGTTGCTGCTCGGGCTGGCCTCGTTCCCGTTCCTGATCGGGGTGGGCTGGGCGTACGTGCGGTTGGCCGAGCGCAACGAGCAGGACTTCACCGACCTGGTGCAGCGGCCGGAGCGCTGAGTGGGCAACGACTTCGTGGTCCCGGCAATCGTCGCGGTTACCCTGGTCACCGTCGGCATCGGCTTCTACGGGCTGCGGTTGGCCCGGACCACGTCGGACTTCCTGGTGGCGTCCCGGGCGATCAGTCCGACGTGGAACGCCGCCGCCATCGGGGGTGAGTACCTGTCGGCGGCGAGCTTCCTCGGCGTCGCCGGCCTGGTCCTCAAGTACGGCGTGGACGTGCTCTGGTACCCGGTCGGTTTCGCCGCCGGTTACCTGGCTCTGCTGCTCTTCGTGGCCGCGCCGCTGCGCCGCTCCGGCGCGTTCACCCTGCCCGACTTCTGTGAACTGCGGCTGGGGTCGCGCCGGCTGCGCATCCTGGCCACCGCGTTCGTGATCTTCATCGGGTGGTTGTACCTGGTGCCGCAACTCCAGGGCGCCGGGCTGACCCTGGCGACGGTGGCCGGTTCCCCGTACCCGGTCGGTGCCCTGCTGGTGGCCACGGTGGTCACCGCGAACGTGGCGCTGGGTGGGATGCGGGCCATCACCTTCGTGCAGGCGTTCCAGTACTGGCTCAAGCTGACCGCGCTCGCCGTACCGGTGATCTTCCTGGCCTTGCAGTGGCAGGCCGACGGTCGCCCGGCGGTGACGCCACCCGACGGGCCGACGTTCCGGGTCGCGACCACCGTCGTGGTCGAGCACCGCGCGACCCTCACCCTGCCCGACGGCGACATCCGCGAGGTACGCCCCGGCGACGAGCTGACCTTCGCGGCCGGCGATCCGGTGCCGGACGTGTCCGGGGTGGCCACCGCCGCCAGCGACTGGCTGCTGCCCAGCGCCGCCGGTAACGACGACCGGGGGCTGTTCGCCACGTACTCGCTGATCCTGGCCACGTTCCTGGGCACCATGGGCCTGCCGCACGTGCTGGTCCGCTTCTACACCAACCCGGACGGCGCGGCGGCCCGCCGGACCACCCTTGTCGTGCTGGCCCTGGTCGGCCTCTTCTACCTGCTGCCCACCCTGTACGGGGTGCTCGGCCGGATCTACACGCCGCAACTGCTCGTCAGCGGACAGACCGACGCGGTGGTGGTGTTGCTGCCGGGTGCGGCCCTCGGCGACGGGGCAGCCGGTCGACTGCTCGCCGCACTGGTTTCGGCGGGCGCGTTCGCGGCCTTCCTCTCCACCTCGTCCGGGCTACTGACAAGCGTCGCCGGGGTGATCTCGACGGATGTGCTCGGCCGGGGCTCGGTGCGCGGTTTCCGGCTGGCGACGGTGATCGCCGGAGCGGTGCCGACGCTGCTGGCGCTGCACGTCTCCGGACTGGACGTGTCGCAGGTCGTCGGGCTGGCCTTCGCCGTCGCCGCGTCGAGTTTCTGCCCGCTGCTGGTGCTCGGCATCTGGTGGCGGGGGCTGACCGACGTGGGTGCCGCCGCCGGTGTCGTGGTGGGCGGCGGCGCGGCCATCGGGGCGGTGTTGGTCACCGTGCTCGGCCCGCCGCTGTCCGGCTGGCCGGCCACGCTCACCACCCAGCCGGCCGCCTGGACGGTGCCGCTTGCCTTCACCGTGATGGTCGTGGTGTCGATGGCGACCCGCCGCCGGGCGCCGGCCGACGTCGCAGCCACCATGCTCCGCCTGCACACCCCGGAAGCCCTGCGCATGCAGTGACTGCGGGTGCCCTTCGCGGACCCACCCCACCCCGCCCCGCCGATCATGGAGTTCTGGTGCCTGGATTGCTCTTTCACGGGCGCTTTGTCACCCACCACAAGTCCCTGATCGACAGGGTCAACACGTGCGGACGGGATCCGGTGCGGATCAGGTTATGAATGGATCTCGTGGTACGTCGCGACACGACGAGCAGCTGCGACAGGGCAGCGGTGTTACCGACGGCAGCGGCCTCCGCAGTGGGCGACAAAGTCGGAGGAGCAGGTGACTCTACGCCTCCAGGATGATCGCGGGTCCGTCGGTCGCCGGACGGCGGAACTGGTGGTCGGCGGATAACGTCGGTCCATGACTGGTGAGCATCCCGCGCTCGCGCTGCGGGGCCTGGCGAAGCGATTCGACGGCACGGTGGCGGTGGCCGGCGTGGACCTGGACGTCCCGGCCGGATCCTTCTACGGCCTGCTCGGCCCGAACGGCGCTGGCAAGACCACCACCCTGTCGATGGCGGTCGGGCTGCTGCGGCCGGACGCGGGATCGGCGTGGGTGCAGGGGCACGACGTCTGGCAGGACCCGGTGACCGCCAAGCGGCTACTCGGCGTGATGCCCGACGGGGTCCGGCTGTTCGACCGGCTGACCGGGGCGGAGTTGCTCGCGTACAACGGGTTGCTGCGGGGGATGGACCCGGCGGTGGTCGACCAGCGGGCCGCCGAGCTGCTTGACGTGCTGGCGCTCGGTGACGCTGGTCGCACGCTCGTGGTGGACTACTCGGCGGGCATGAAGAAGAAGATCGGCCTGGCCTGCGCGCTGCTGCACGGCCCTCGGGTGCTGGTGTTGGACGAGCCGTTCGAGGCTGTCGATCCGGTCTCCGCGGCGCTGATCCGGGACATCCTCACCCGGTACGCGGCGGGCGGCGGCACTGTCGTCTTCTCCAGTCACGTGATGGAGGTCGTCGAGCGGCTCTGTTCGCACGTGGCGATCCTCGCCCAGGGCGTCATCAAACGGGTCGGGACGATCGACGAGGTCCGCGACGGCCGCTCGTTGGAACAGATCTTCGTCGAGGTGGTCGGCGGGCGCACCGCGACCGGTGAGGAGCTGTCGTGGCTGTCCCAGTGAGCGTGGACGCCACCTCCGCCGCGCCCGTACGCGCGGTCTCCGCTCGCCACTTCATGCGGCTCAAGCTGCGGGTGATGGGCAACAACTTCCGGGGCCAGGGCTGGCGGATCGCCCTGTTCATCGGTGGCGCGCTGGTCGGGCTCTGGTTCGCCGCCAGCGGCTTCTTCCTCTTCGCCGCGCCCGGCCTGGCCGACGACGGCCAGTACGCGGTGCTGATCGCGGCGGCGGGCGGCGGGCTGCTGGTGCTCGGTTGGCTGCTGCTGCCCCTCGTCTTCTTCGGCGTGGACGAAACCCTGGACCCGGCCCGGTTCGCGCTGCTGCCGCTGTCCCGCCGCACGTTGGTGACCGGCCTGTTCGCGGCGGCCCTGATCAGCGTGCCGGTGCTCGCGGTGCTCATCGCGACGTTCGGGCTGGTGCTGACCTCCTGGTCGTTGGGTGGCTGGTCGGCCGGACTGGTCGCGGTCGTGGGTGTGCTCGCCGGGCTGCTGCTCTGTGTGGCCGCGAGCCGGGCCGTGACAAGCGCCTTCGCCACCATGCTGCGCTCACGCCGGGTCCGCGACCTGGCGGCCGTGCTGCTGGCGGTGACCGCCGCGCTGATCGGCCCGTTGCAGGTCTTCGGTCTCGCCGCGCTGCGGGAGGCGGACTGGTCCCGGCTGTCCAGCGCGGCGACCGTGATCGGTTGGACGCCGTTCGGTGCCCCGTGGACCGCCGGCATCGACGTGGCCCAGGGCCGGGTGTGGGCGGCACCGGTCAAGTTGCTGATCACGGTGGTGGCGCTCGGCGCCCTGCTGGCCTGGTGGTCCCGGTCGCTGGAGTCGGCGATGGTGGGTGCGGCGAGCGCCGGTAAGGCCCCGGTTCGGCGAGGCGTGAGCGGCGGTGCGGTCGCTCAACTGTTTCCCCGCGTGGCCGGCTGGGTCCGTCGCGACCGGTTCGGCGCCCTGGTCGCCCGGGAGGCCCGTTACTGGTGGCGGGACGCTCGCCGCCGGGCCAACCTGATCACGATCGCGGTGGTCGGCATCTTCGTACCCGTGTTCATAAACGTCACTGGCGGGGACTTCGCGGCCATGGAGAGCGGTGGGTTGACGGCTGCGGCGAGCGACAGCTCACCGGTCGTGGTCACCATCTCCATGGTTCTCGTGGGTGTGCTCGCCGCGGCCACCCTGGCCAACCAGTTCGGCTTCGACGGCAGCGCGTACGCCGCGAACGTGGTGGCCGGGGTGCCCGGTCGGGTGGAGCTGCGGGCGCGGATGACGGCCTTCTCGCTGTACGTGCTGCCGATGTTGGCGCTCGTGTCGGTGGTGCTCGCGGTGCTGCTCAGTCGACCGGGTTGGCTTGGGCTCACCTTCGGCAGCCTGGTCGCCACCTACGGTGCCGGGCTGGCGGTGAACAGCCTGGTCTCCGTGCTCGGGGCCTACTCGCTGCCGGAGACGAGCAACCCGTTCGCGATGACCAGCGGCGCGGGCCTGACGAAGGGGCTCCTGGTCATGCTGAGCATGGTCGCCTCGGCGGTCGCCGCGGTGCCGATGGTGGTGGCCGCCGCGCTCCTCGGTGACGTGTGGCTCTGGCTGGCTCTGCCGCTCGGTGTGGCGTACGGGCTGGGCACGGCGTTGCTGGGGGCGTACCTGGCCGGCGACGTGCTGGACCGACGTCAGCCGGAACTCCTGGCCACGGTTACGCCGCGCCGTTAACCGGCGCGGTGGCCGGGACCTGGGCAGCGTTGGCGATGAAGTCGCGCCAGACGGCCGGAGCGAAGGTGAGGACCGGGCCGGAGCGGTCCTTGCTGTCCCGGACCAGGACGACACCGGGCACGTTGTCCGCCACCTCGACGCAGGCACCGCCCGTGTCACCGGACCTGGTCGACGTCCTCCAGCGGGGTTGAGCAACGGTCATGGCGTCACCTTCAGCTTCCGGACCAGATCCAGCGAGGCGCTTGTGGAGAGTGCTTCGCCGAGCAGGCTATCCCATTTACGACCAATCAGACGGACCACGTCCGGGTCGTCGATGACGTGTCCACGAGCAACATCCTCGACATAGGTGACCCGTTCCCCGTCGGGCAGTTCAGCGAGCAAGAAGCCGCCGGTCAGTCCGACGTGAGCGCCGGCGTCGAGCGGCACGACGTGCAGACTGACGCTGGGTATGACGGCGATTTCCATCAGCCGACCGAGCTGAGCGTCCAGTACCGCCGGCCCGCCGACCGGGCGGCGTAGAGCCGTCTCGTCCAGGACGAAGACGCATTGCGGCGACTCTGCACGCTGCCACAACTGCTGTCGTTCCATCCGGACCGTGACCAGCTCGTCCACGACCTTGGTGGGATTGAGGCCACCAGCGGAAATGACCGCGCGGGCATAGTCCTCGGTTTGCAGGAGTCCCGGAATCAGGCACGGCTCGAACTCGCAGAGCCTGATCGCCTGCTCCTCATGGTTGCGCCATGGAACGAACCACGTCGGCAGCCGCTGCCGATCGGCAGCCCGCAACAGTTCGGCGAGGAGGCCGCCGGTGGCGAGGGCCTCGTCGGCGGCGACCGCGAATTCCATTGTCGGCCTGCGTCGGCCGGTTTCGATGGCTGCGACGGTGGATGGACTCCACTTGGTGAGTGTCGCCAACGTCTCCTGGGACACCTCGGCACCGGCGCGGGCGGCCTTCAACGCCCGTACCCACATCTCGACGTTCATCCTTACCTCTCCGGTAAGTACGTGACTGCGCTGCGTAGTAAGCCCTGGCATCCTCCCCTTTCCGCGCCTTCCCGTCCAGGGTGGAGGGCACGCGGCCCGGCCGGTGGAGGCGACGTCCCGGCGACTGGGTCCTGCGTTCGGGCCGCCCCGGTCATCCCCCGGCCGGGGCGGCCCTCGTCGACCGGGAGGAGATGAGCCATGTTCCGATTCGTCAGGGGCAGGCACGGGGCGCGGTGGTCGTACCGGAGAAACAAGCCGGTGGTGAGCGCGGAGAGTGCGCCGAGGACGGAGCCCACGCGGCGGCCCGCGTGGGCGGACGGGCCGACGGTAGCCGTGCCGCGACCGGGCCGGGCCGGCTGGCTGACCCCGGCGCAGACCTGGCGCGCGAACGGCGGTCGCTGGTGAGCCGACCGCACCTACCGATGCGGCCGCTCTGGCGGTGTCGCGGCTGCGGGGCTCCCTGGCCGTGCCAGTCGGCGCGGCTGGCGCTGCTCGCCGAGTACCGGCACGACCGCGTGGGGCTGCTGGTCTACCTGGGTGCCCTGATGACGGAGGCCGGCGCTCAGCTCACGCGGCTCACCGGGCGACCCGCCGACCTGCACGAGCGCTTCCTGGGTTGGGCGCGGGGCCGGGGCGGCACAATGTTTCACGTGAATCATGAGCCGGGTGCCGAGATCCATTCCACCGACCCGTTCGCGGTGCCGAGCGGGCAGCGGTCGCCGGTACGCCGGCTGCGTGGTCGCCTCGCCGCGCCGGTGACCCTCTGGACGGCGCCGGGCCCGGCCGGGCTGACGGTGTCGTCCACCCTGGTGGCCGAGGGGGAGCCGGACCGGCTGCTCGGGCTCGTCGACGCCGAGTCCGACCTCTGGGCGGCCGTCGAGGAGTCCGGGCGCTTCGCCGTCACGCCGCTCGGTCCGCCGCACCGGCAGCTCGCCGACCGGTTCGCCGGCCTCTTTCCCGCCCCGGGCGGGCTCTTCGCCACCGGTGGGTGGATCGAGACGCCCTACGGGCCGGTGCCGGCGGATGCCGGCGGGTGGGCGGGGTGCCGGCTGGACACCGCCCGGGAGTACGGCTGGGGCCTGCTGGTCGAGGCCACGATCGAGGCGGTCGACCTGGTCGAGGACGCCACTCCGCTGCTGCACTACCGAGGTCGCTATCACGAGCTGCCGGCCTGAACGGAGGCCTCGCCCGGGCGACCGATCATCGCAGTGACCTGAGTCACTTGGCGCAGCCAACCAACCGCTCGGCGCACTCGCCGACCGCCGTCGATCTCAGCCTTCCCTGCCGGGGAGTGCGCTCTTTACGGTGCGCAAAACTCCCCTGACGCCTGTGAAGGTGGTGATCCACAAATGTCCACGGACACACCCGCTCCGGCCGCTTCCCAGTCGGACAAGTACCTCGCCGTACAACAGTCGGACGAGTTCGCCGGGCTGCGGCGTGCGCTGCGCGGCTTCGTCTTCCCGATGACCGTCGCGTTCTTCCTGTGGTACGCGCTCTACGTCATTCTCTCCGCGTACGCCCGGGACTTCATGGGCACGAAGCTGTTCGGCAGCAACATCAACGTCGCACTTGTCTTCGGCCTGCTCCAGTTCGTCTCCACGTTCGTGATCGCCTGGCTCTACTCCCGGTACGCGGACCGGAAGATCGACCCCGTCGCCGACCGGATCCGCGCCGAGATCGGGGAGGTGACCCATGAAGACGGTCCTCGCGGCTAATCCGCTCCTCGCGGCCGAGGCGGGCAACCACACGGCCCGCAACCTGACGATCACGCTGTTCCTGGTCTTCGTGGCGGTGACCCTGGGCATCACCATCTGGGCCAGCCGACAGACGAAGACGGCGACCGACTTCTACGCGGGCGGCCGCTCCTTCTCCGGTTTCCAGAACGGCATGGCGATCGGCGGCGACTACATGTCGGCCGCGTCGTTCCTCGGCATCGCCGGCATCATCGCGCTCTACGGTTACGACGGCTTCCTCTACTCGATCGGCTTCCTGGTCGCCTGGCTGGTGGCCCTGCTGCTGGTCGCGGAGCTGCTGCGTAACTCGGGCCGGTACACGATGGCCGACGTGCTGGCGTTCCGGATGCGCCAGCGCCCGGTGCGGACGGCGGCGGCGGTCTCCACCATCACGGTGTCGATCTTCTATCTGCTCGCGCAGATGGTGGGTGCCGGCGCGCTCGTCGCGCTGCTGCTCGGCATCCGGCCGGGCACGACCTTCCTGGGCATGGACGCGTCCACCGCGAAGATCGCCACCATCATCATGGTCGGCGCTCTGATGATCATCTACGTGACCGTGGGTGGCATGAAGGGCACCACGTACGTGCAGATCGTCAAGGCGTTCCTGCTCATGAGCGGCGCGCTGCTGATGACGATCCTGGTGCTGGCCAAGTTCCACTTCAACCTGTCGGAACTGCTCGGCGCTGCCGCCTCCGCCTCCGGCAAGGGTGACAAGCTCCTCGAACCGGGTCTGCGGTACGGCGTCGAGGTCGCCGGCAACTCGACGCAGACCTTCTACAACAAGATGGACCTGCTCTCGCTCGGCATCGCCCTGGTGCTCGGCACCGCCGGCCTGCCGCACATCCTGATCCGCTTCTACACGGTGCCGACCGCGAAGGCCGCCCGCAAGAGCGTGCTCTGGGCGATCGGCATCATCGGCACGTTCTACCTGCTCACCCTGGCCCTCGGCTTCGGTGCGGCGGCGCTTGTCGGCAGTGAGGCAATCACCGCGCAGGACAAGGCAGGCAACACTGCCGCACCGCAGCTCGCCGAGGCGCTCGGCCTGGAGTTCTTCGGCGGCGACCTGGGCGGGGCGGCTCTGCTGGCGATCATCGCGGCGGTCGCCTTCGCCACCATCCTGGCGGTGGTGGCCGGGTTGACCCTGGCCTCCTCGTCCAGCCTGGCGCACGACTTCTACGCGAACGTCCTGAAGAGGGGCGAGACGTCCGAGCGCCAGGAGGTACGGGTCGCCCGGATCTCCGCCCTGGTGATCGGCGCGATCTCCATCCTCCTGTCGATCTTCGCGCAGAACCTCAACGTGGCGTTCCTGGTGGCGTTGGCCTTCGCGGTCGCCGCCTCGGGCAACCTGCCGGCGATCCTCTACAGCCTGTTCTGGCGGCGGTTCAACACCTCCGGCGCGGTCTGGGCGATCTACGGCGGTCTGCTCTCGGCAGTCCTGCTGGTGTTCTTCTCACCAGTGGTCTCCGGCGCGGCGACCTCGATGTTCCCGGAGCACGACTGGCAGTGGTTCCCGCTGTCCAACCCGGGCATCCTCTCCATCCCGTTCGGTTTCCTCTGCGGGTGGATCGGCACGATCATTTCCAAGGAGCACGACGAGGACAAGTACGCGGAGCTGGAGGTGCGCTCCCTCACCGGGGCTGGCGCCCACTGATCCAGGCACCGGGCCCCCTGTTGACGCCACGCGTCGGCAGGGGGCCTCTTGCCGCAATCGGGGCTCGGTAGGCTGACCAGTATGAAGGTTGCTGAGCGCTTCGGTCCCGGTCATCGCGTTCTCGTCACCGGCGGCGCTGGTTTCGTCCCATCGCACCTTGTCGACGCCCTGATCGCCCGTGGCTGCACGGTGGTGGCGCTCGACAACTTCGTCACCGGTTCCAAGGAGAACGTCGCCCACCTGCTGGGCCGGCCCACCTTCACGCTGGTCGAAGCGGACATCTCCGAGGGTCTGCCGACCCACGACCCGGCGCTTGCCGAGCGGTTCGACGCGATCCTGCACATGGCCTCGCCGGCCAGCCCCACCGACTTCGCCCAACTGCCCGTGGAGATCCTCCGGGTCGGCTCGGTGGGCACCCTGCACCTGCTTGAGCGCGCGGTCGCCGACGGCGCCCGGTTCCTGATGGCCTCCACCTCCGAGGCGTACGGGGACCCGAAGGAGCACCCGCAGCGCGAGACCTACTGGGGCAACGTCAACCCGATCGGGGTCCGCAGCGTCTACGACGAGGCGAAGCGCTTCTCCGAGGCCGCGACAATGGCGTACCACCGCTACCGCGGGCTCGACGCGGCCATCGTCCGGATCTTCAACACGTACGGCCCGCGGATGCGCCCGGACGACGGCCGCGCCATCCCCACCTTCATCTCCCAGGCGCTGCGCGGTGAGCCGATCACCGTGCACGGCACCGGCAACCAGACCCGGTCGATCTGCTTCGTCGAGGACCTGGTGCGGGGCATCCTGCTGCTGCTCGACTCGACCGAGACCGGCCCGGTCAACTGTGGCACCGAGCATGAGATGTCGATGCGGCAACTCGCCGAGTTGATCGTGTCACTCTCCGACAGCACCTCGTCGGTGACCTACGTCACGCGCAGCTCGGACGATCCGGAGATGCGCCGGCCCGATCTCACGCTCGCCCGGGAACTACTCGGCTACGAGCCGACGGTGGCGCCCGAAGATGGCCTGCGCCGCACCATCGCGTACTTCCGGGCGCGGCTGGGATAGGCACCCACGGTCTCTGAGTGTCGGCTGAAGGCGGCGGTGGCTCCGGCTACGTACCCTGAGTGACATGTCTGCGACCTCGTCTGCCGGCGTCCCGTACCTGCACCGCAGCTCCGGACGCGCGTCGGTCCCTGGCCCCGACCGGGGTGCCTCCGGGCGTGCCCGTCCGACCGAGGCGCGCTTCTACCCGCCGTACGACGAGGAGCAGCCCAGGCCCGACGGCCCGGTGGGGCCACGGGGACCCGGCGGGCCGGGTGGCCCCGGTGGGTCGGGGCGTCGTGGGCCGCGCCCCCGGTGGGGTCGGATCGCCCTCGTCTCGGGGGTCGCGGTGCTGGTGCTGGCGCTGCTCGGCGGCGTCGGCGCCTGGCTGTACGCCCGCAACCTCGACGGCGACCTGGCCCGCACCGACCCGTTCGCGGAGATCACCGGTGGCCGGCCGGGCAAGACGGTGGATGGTGCGTTGAACATCCTGCTGGTCGGCAGCGACTCGCGGGACCCGGACGCGCCTGTCGACGCCAAGAGCCAGTGGCGTGCCGACACGATCATCGTGATGCACATCCCGGCCGACCACCAGGAGGCGTACCTGGTCTCCATCCCGCGCGACCTCTACGTGCCGATCCCGGAGAGCGCCGGCGCGGACTGCGGTTCCGGACAGCGCGCGAAGATCAACGCTGCGTTCGCGTTCGGCGGCCTGCCGCTCGCGGTTCGCACAGTGGAGTGCTTCACCGACGTCCGGATCGACCACGTGATGGCTATCGACTTCGGCGGTTTCAAGGAGGTCACCGACGCCCTCGGCGGTGTGGACCTGAAGGTGGAGCGGACCATCACCTCGATCCACAAGCCGTACCGGACGTTCACCAAGGGCACCAACCACATGGACGGCGCGGAGGCGCTTGACTGGATCCGTCAGCGCAAGCAGTTCCCGGACGGGGACTTCGCCCGGATGCGGCACCAGCAGGAGTTCCTCCGGGCGCTGATGGACAAGGCGGCGAGCTCCGGCACGCTGGCGAACCCGGGCAAGCTCAACAACTTCCTCAAATCGGTGACCGCGGCCGTAACCGTCGACAGGGATTTCTCCGTTACCGATATGGCGTTGCAGTTCCGCAACCTGCGCGGCCAGAACCTCACCTTTGTGACCAGCCCGAACTCGGGCAGCGACACGATCAACGGCGAGTCGGTGGTGGTCTCCGACCGGGAGAAGGCGCTCGCCATGTACCAGGCAATGACTGCGGACACCATGGCGGACTGGGTCAAGGCCAACCCGCCGAAGGGCAAGGACGGCGGCTGACCGCACCGGTCGGTCGGGTGGTACGCCGGGCGGACGCTCACCCCGCCGTTCGGGTCATCGAGGTGCGACGATCGATCCGATTCGGGTAGGTCCGTGTCGAGATTGACCCGGGATGAACTCGCCAAGTCGATTTGATGTACGTACAGTGGTGCCGCCCCCTCCTGATCACGAGCTGGAGCACGCATGCCGGTTCAGGCCAGTCGCCGCCCCTCCTCCCCCGGGTCCGCCGCCCCCAGCGGCCGCGTCGCCGCGGCCATACCGGCGCAGGTACACCCCGCGCGTGGTGGGCCGGGTGGCCGCCCGCCCGGCGGCGGTGACGGCGGCCGGGTGGGTGGCGCAGGGGCTGCGAAGAAGCGGACCAAGCGCAAGGACCCGCTCTGGGCCCGGCTGACTGTGGTGTTCGGGGCGGTGCTGATGCTCAGCAGCGGTGTGGGCATCGTCGGCGGCAAGGTGCTGATCGGCCAGGCCACCGGGGACATCGCCCAACGCAACCTGCTCGGTCAGGCGAGCAAGTCCGACGCCGAGGGCGGGGCCAGCCTGGACGGCCCGATCGACATGCTGCTGCTCGGGGTGGACGCCCGGGAACGCTGGGCCGCCGACAACGTCCGCTCGGACAGCATCATCATCCTGCACATCCCGGCCACCCACGACCAGGCGTACCTGATCTCCATCCCCCGGGACACCGAGGTGCAGATCCCGGCCCGCCCGAAGAACGGTTGGTCCGGTGGCAGCGCGAAGATCAATGCGGCCTTCGAGGTGGGCGCCCGCAACGGCGGCGGCTGGGAGGGCGGCGCCCAGTTGATGGCCGAGACGATCAAGGGGCTCACCGGCGTCAGCTTCGACGGCGCGGCGATCATCAACTTCGGCGGCTTCAAGAACGTCATCGACACCCTCGGCACCGTGCGGATCTGCGTGAGTCAAGAGGTCAAGTCGAAGCACATGTCGTTCGTCGACGGCAAGCCGATGTGGAACGCCGACGCCAAGAAGACCGGCAAGAAGATGACCCAGGTGGTGCACAAGAAGGGCTGCCAGCAGATGGAGGGCTGGGCGGCACTTGACTACTCCCGGCAGCGCTACGGGCTGGCCAGTGGCGACTACGACAGGCAGCAGAACCAGCAGCAGCTGATCAAGGCGATGGCCAAGAAGGCCACCGACGGCGGGATGCTCACCAACCCGGCCAAGCTCCAGCAGCTGATCAAGGCGGCCGGCAAGGCGTTCGTGCTGGACACCGGCGGCGCGTCGATCGAGAACTTCATCTTCACCATGCGCGGGGTGACCGCGAACGAGCTGACCATGCTCAAGACCAACAACGGCACCTTCAACGGCACCAGCAACGGCACCGAGGCGCTGAACGACGAGACGAAGGAAATGTTCCGGGCGGTCAAGCAGGACAAGCTCGCCGAGTTCGTCTTCAACCACCCCGAGGTGATCTCCACCCGCAAGTGAGGCCGGTGGCGGGAGTCCCGGAAAGCCGGCGACCATCCCGTCACCCCCCGTAGCCTGACGTGAGCAGGTTTCACGTATCGGCTGCGGGGAGGCGGTCACGTCCAGGTGGGGACGGAACGCGGCGGGCCGGGCCGGGGCGGCCCCGCCCACCCGGGCACGCCACGCCCTCGGGTCACGGATCATGCTCGGCCTCGGCCTGGTCCTCGTCCTGCTGGCCGGGCTCGCCATGGTCGGGCTCAAGACGCTCACCAACCGGTACGACCGCACGGTGACCAAGGAACAGTTGCTCGACCCCGACGCCCGCACCGCCCGCACCGACCTGGACGGGCCGCTCAACTACCTCCTGGTCGGCTCCGACCGCCGCCCCGGCGGCAGCGGCCCGGACCAACGCTCCGACACCATCCTCATCGTGCACGTGCCGGCCGGCCAGCACGAGGCATACCTGATCTCCGTCCCGCGTGACCTGCTGGTCGCCATCCCGCCGGGAAACGGCTTCGGCGGCGGTCAAGACAAGATCAATGCGGCGTACGAGCACGGCGGTGGCGGGCCAGCCGGGGCCCAACTGCTCTCCGCCACCCTCAACCGGCTCACCGGAATCCGGTTCGACGGTGCCGCGCTCATCGACTTCTCCGGCTTCCGGAAGGTCATCGACCTCCTCGGCGGGGTCCAGATGTGCGTGGACACCGAGGTCCGCTCCATCCACACCAACCGGGTCTTCGGAGTCGGCTGCCAACAGATGGACGGAGCGCAGGCCCTGGACTACGTCCGGCAGCGCTACGACCTGCCCGGAGGCGACTACGACCGGCAGCACCACCAGCAGCAACTGCTCCGGGCGATGCTGGACAGCGCCGGCCGGGCCGATCTGCGGAGCAACCCGGTCAAGTTGGATCAGGTGCTCCGCGCGGTGGGCGGCTCGTTGACAGTCGACACCAACGGCGTACCCCTGGAGGACCTGCTCCTCGCGCTACGCGCGCTGCCGCCCGACGGGATGCGCGGTGTCCAGGTGCCGTCGTCCCCACAGACCATCGACGAGGTCTCGTACGTGGTGCTCGACAACGGGGGCAACGGGCTGTTCGAGGCGGTTCGTGGCCGTCAGATGCCGTCCTGGGCCCAGGCCAACCCGCGCTGGGTGACCCGGTTGTGACAGTACTGACGGCCGAGTCGGTGCCGAACCGGCCGACGAGGATCTAGTGTTGCTTCCTGTGTTCGGACCCCAGGTTCCCACCGTGCCCGTGACCGAGATCGCCGACGAGACCTACCTGCTGGATGTGCGGGAGGCCGACGAATGGGCGGCCGGCCATGCGCCCCAGGCCCACCACCTGCCGATGATGGAGCTGCCGGCCCGGCTCGCGGAGGTGCCCACCGACCGGGAGGTGGCGGTCGTCTGCCGCTCCGGGGGGCGTTCCGCCCAGGTCGTCGCCTACCTGGTGAACAACGGCTGGGAGCAGGTGCGTAACGCCGACGGCGGAATGCGCCAGTGGGCTGCTGTCGGCCGCCCGGTGGTCGACGCGAACGGGCAGCCCGGCCAGGTCATCTGAGGCGGCCGGGATGGGTGGTCCACTGGTCTTCGCTCACCGCGGCGCCTCGTACGACCTTCCCGAGCACACCCTCGCCGCGTACCTGCGGGCGCTCGACGAGGGCGCCGACGGCCTGGAGTGCGACGTCCGGCTGACCAGGGACGGGCACCTGGTCTGCGTGCACGACCGGCGACTCGACCGCACCAGCAACGGTCGCGGGCTGGTCAGCGCGCGTACCCTCGCCGAACTGGAGGCGCTTGACTTCGGCTCGTGGCATCCGGGCAGCGCGCCGAACGGAGACCTGCCCCCCGACGACTCGCACACCCGGTTGCTGACCCTGACCCGGCTGCTGGAGGCGGTGCTCGCCGCCGGGCGGCCGGTCCGGTTGCTCGTGGAGACGAAGCATCCGTCCCGCTACGGCGCGAACGTGGAACGCCGACTTGTCAGCCTGCTGCGCCGGTACGGGCTGGCCGACCCGGCACCGGACGACCCTGTGCAGGTCACCGCCATGTCGTTCCACCCGCTGGCGGTCCGCCGGGTGCGCGAACTCGCCCCGACGCTACCCACTGTGCTGTTGCTCGATGTGTTGCCGCCCTGGCCGCGGCTGAGCCGGCTGCCGTTCGGCACCCGGATCGCCGGGCCGGGCATCGACCTGGTCCGGGCCCGTCCGCAGTTGCTGCCCGCACTCCGCACGGCTGGCAACCAGGTGTACGTCTGGACGGTGAACGAGCCCACCGACCTTGAGCTGGTGCTGGCGGCCGGGGCGGACGGAATCATCACCGACCGGCCGGGGTACGCCCTCGCCCGGCTGGACCGCTGACCGGCAGGGGTGCCAAATTCGGGTCGGCGGTGCAGACTCGGCACATGCCGGAGCGTATCGATTTCCCCGCTCTCCTCACCGGTCACACCATCATCATCGAAATGATCAATTCCGGTGAGGCGGGCCTTCCGGTCCTCAGCCAACTGCTCCGGATGGCCCAGCCGGCCCTCGGCGCGACCGGGATGGCGTTCGTCGAGTTCGGTCCGACCGGTGGGCGGGTGATCGCCGCGACCGGCGCGGCGGTCTGGGCCCTCGGCCGTCCACTGGCGGTCGACGACCCGGACACGGTCTGCCTGCTCAACGGGCCACGGGTGCGCAACGTGCTGGTGGGCCGCCTGAACGGCAAGCTGGCCGCCGAACTGGCCGGCAGCGACCTGCGCTGGATGGTGGTCTCCCGGGCCGAGATCGGCGGCCACACCGTCGGCAGCCTGCACGCGCTCTATCCCGGCGACGACGAGCCGGACGCCGAACGGCAGGGGGTGGTCGGCTACCTCGCGTCCTGTGTCGCGCACATGTACGGCGACCAGACCGGCCTGCCGGTGCACGGTGACGGCCCGGTGGTGGCCGCCCTCGCCGACGGGCTGGCCGTCGTCGACCGGGACGGGCACGTCCGACTCTGGAACCCGGCCGCCGCCCAGGTCACCGGCCGCCCTGTCGAGCAGGCGCTGAGCCGTCCACTGCCGTTTCCGCTGCCGCCCTCCGGTCAGGTCCGCGACCACCGGATGCCGGACGGCCGGTGGCTGCGGATCACCTCCGGCGAGTTGCCCGGTCCCGGCACGCTGCGGGTGGTCACCTTCCGCGACATCACCGACCAGCAGCGCCGCGACCACGACCGGGAGCTGTTCGTCGCGGTGACCAGCCACGAACTCCGCACCCCGGTCACCGTGATCAAGGGGTACGCGGACACCCTCACCGACCACTGGGACTCGCTTACCGAGGGCGACCGACGGCAGGCCGCCCGGGTGATCGGGCAACGCGCCAACGAGCTGGCCCGGTTGGTCGACCGGCTGCTCAGCTCGGCGGCCGAAGCCGGGCCGGGTGACGATCCGCCCACCCCGTTCGATCTCGGCGAAGCGCTGCGCGCCGCGGTCCTGGACCTGCCTACCGAGTTGCGTCACCGGTTGGCGCTCCATCTCCCGGTCGACCTGCCCAAGGCGCTCGGCCACCGGCCCAGCCTGGCCACCGTGGTGACCGAGCTGACGACGAACGCCGGCAAATACTCCCCACCGGAGTCGCCGATCGAGATCACCGCCTCGGTGGACGGTCAACTTGTCGCGTTCCGGGTCAGCGACCGGGGCATCGGCATCCGACCGGAGCACGTGGAGCGGGCGTTCGACAGGTTCTGGCAGGGCGAGTCCGGCGACCGGCGCGGCTACCCGGGGGCAGGGCTCGGCCTCTATCTCGTCCGCCGGATCGTTGAACAACAGAATGGATGGGTATCCCTACGTCCAAGGACCGGCGGCGGTACGGTCGCAGAGGTGCGGCTACCGCGCGGTTGACCGAGGTGACGCGACGTGGAGGCGACGGTGGCAGCGAGGGATCAGGCGTGGTGCGTGGTGGTTCCGCACCACCCGGTCGGGGCACGGCTGGCTCGGCGCCGGCTCGCCGGTGACCTGGCGGACGTCGTACCCCCGACGCTCCTCGCGGATCTGATCGCGGTGCTCGCGGAGCTGGTGGGCAACGCGGTGCGGCATGCCAGGCCACTGCCCGGCGGAGTGGTCCGGGTGGCCTGGCGGTTGCGGCCCTCGGCGCAGGGCCCACAGATCCAACTCGGCGTCACCGACGGCGGCGCGAGCACCACGCCACGGGTCCGGACGGCCAGCTCGGACGCGGCGGACGGGCGAGGGCTGCACATCGTGGCAGGTCTGGCCACCCGCTGGGGTGTCGAGCGGGACGGCATGGGCCAGCGCGTCTGGGCGGAGTTCGACCCGGCGCCGGCGCCCCGACCCGACCTGGTGCCGGCGGCCTGAGTCCGGCTCTGGCGGGTCCGGCCCACGGCCGGCCGGCCGGGCCTCTAGGCTGTGACGCCGTGAGTAAGCGTCGAAAGAGCCAGCGCACCGCCACCGACACTCCCCGCCGCGACAAGGTGCGTGACGTCTTCGTGCCGCGTCCGTTCGACGGGCTCGTCGACGAGGTCGAATGGATCGCACTTCGCGAATTGGTGCCCGCCGCCTCGGCACCGCTGCGGCTGACCCCCGCAGTGGTCGAGGAGTTCGGGGACCGGCAGGTGACGCTCGCCACGGTGCTGCCGATGGCCGCTCCGGCGATCACCAAGCCGGACGGTCGGGTGCTCATCGGCCTTCAACGCCACCAGCAGTCCGGGGACGTCTCCCGGGATCTTGCCGAGGCGCTGCTCTGCGCGCTGCGGACCGAGCCTGGTGGCCAGGTGGCAGTGCCGCCGCTGCCCGGCCCGGGGCCCCGCCTACAGGACATCCTCGTGGACGGCCCACTGGAGATCACCATGCATGAGGGGTTCGAGTTCTGGCTCGACCCCGGTGCCGCCGACGATCCGACGGTGCAGGCATCGCTGGAGCGGGCGAACGCCGCCATCTACCCGACCGTGCGGCTGACCGCGGCGAAGGCCGCGTACTGGTGTCAGGTCCCGGAGAAGGCACACGTGCGGTGGGTGCTGCCGGACGACGAGGACGCCGCCCTGGACGCACTGGCCCGCCTCGGTGCGGCCGGCTCGCTGACGCTCGGCGAGCAGACCAAGTTCGCCGGCATGTTCCGCGCACACGGTCGGCTGGTCCCGGTCTGGGACCTGCCGGAGGAGACTCCGGCGGCCGACTGGGAGGAGCCGGTGGCGCAGTTCGCCAAGCGGTACGCCGAGGCGCTGGCCGACACCGATCCGCTGGACGCCCCCGGCCGACGCTCCCGCCAAGGGCTGCTCGGCCGCCAGCTCACCCTCCGCTGAGTCGCGTCCCGGCGCGGGCGACCACGCTCACAACGGCTCGCGGCTGATCGGGCAGGACATGCAGCGCGGGCCGCCCCGGCCGGAGCCCAACTCGGAGCCGGCGATCGGGATCACCTCGATGCCGGCGCGCTCCAGTTGGGCGTTGGTCTCGGTGTTGCGCTCGTAGCCGACGCAGAGCCGGGGCGCCAGGGCGAGGGTGTTGTTGCCGTCGTCCCACTGCTCGCGTTCCGCGGTCACCGGGTCCAGCCCGGTGTCGATGACCCGCAGCAGGTCGAGGTCCATCGCGTCGGCGGCAGCCCGTAGGAACGGCGCCGGCCCGTCCACCCGCGGGTCCGCACCGTCCGCGCCGGCGATCACCGTGTACGCGGACAGCGTGCTCGCGATGTTCGGATACATCAGTACGGCGTCCACGTCGACCATCGTGCAGACAGTGTCGAGGTGCATGGTGGCGCGCTTCTGGGCGATCGGCACCACCAGGATGGTGTGCGCCAGGCCGGCGGCGAAGACCTGTCGGCCGAGTCGTTCCGCGCCGGCCGGCGTGGTCCGTTCGCCCACCCCGACCGCCAGCACCCCGGGGGCGAGCAGCAGTACGTCGCCGCCCTCCAGGTGCTCGAGGTTCGGGCGGTAGACGAACTCGGTGCCGGCGAAGCGTGGATGGTGGCGGTAGATGGCGTCGGTGAGCGTGGTCTCGCGACGTCGGGCCGGCATGGCCAGGCTGGTGACCCCGACCCGGTCGCCGATCCACAGCGACGAGTCGCGGGTGAACAGCAGGTTGGGCAGCGGGTCGATGACGAAGTCGTGTCGGTCCATCAGCGTGTAGACGAGCCCGCCCGGCCGCTCCGAGCTGATCCGCAGCTCCTCGTGGGCCAGCCCGGCGGTGAGCACGTCGGCCAGGGCGGCCGGGTCGAGGTAGGAGAGATGGTCGGCGACGCGGGCCCGCAGGGTGTCACCGAGCCGTCGGGAGCGCAGCACCTGCTCGGTGAGCTCCGCACGGGCGTCCGCGACGGCAAGCGTCTCGGCCAGCAGGGTGGCCAGGTACAGCACCTCAACTCCACGGTCGCGCAGGGCTGCGGCGAACGCGTCGTGCTCCTCCTGGGCCCGCCCGACCCAGGGGATCGCGTCGAACAGCAGCGAGTCGTTGTTGCGCGGGGTGAGCCGGGCCAGTTCGGGGCCGGGCCGGTGCAGCAGGACGGTGCCGAGCCGGCCGACTTCACTGTCGACGAAGTGGGTCACTCCCGCAGCGTAGGGCAGGGTTTGGCGGCATCCGAGAAAAGAACTGTGGATGAATATGGCATTCATCCGCAGTCATTCCGGCGCTCCGGCTTGCCGAACACCGGTAGTGGCAACGTAGGGTAGTGAGGACATAACTTCGAGGGACCTTTTGCCGGAGGTCGCGATGACTGTCTTTCCCGCACGACGAGCCGTACCGTCCGCTCGGGCACTGCCGCCCGTCGCGGTGCCACACCCCCGAGTGGAGTCGCCGGGGGCTCTCGAACCGGTCCGTCCGACACCGCTCGAATGGGCTCGCCGCCGTCGTGCCGAACGGGGTGCGCGCCGCCTGGAGGCGGCCGGGGCGCGCGCACTGGGGCAACTCGACCACCTCGGGCCCGCCTGGCACGTCATCGAGTGGCCGCGCACCGACGTGACCGACGTGCTCGACCGTGGTCAGGACGACCGCGCCGGGTTCCTCGCCATCGGGCCGAGCGGTCTGTTCGCCGTGACCATCGCCGACCACGGCCGGGCCCGGGTGCTCGTCGCCGGGGACGTCGTGCAGATCAACGGCAAGCGTCCGCCGTACGTGGCCGAGACCCGCCGGGACGCCAAGCGGGCCAGCAAGGCCCTCTCCGACGCGGTGGGGCTGCCCGTCCCGGTGACGCCGGTGCTGACCTTCGTCGGCTCCGGCGTGATCAGCGTCTACGGCCTTCCGAAGGACTGTCTGATGGCCACCCACCGGGAGTTGGACCGGCTCCTCGTGGCTGGTGGCAGCCGGATCAGCCCGGCCACCGCCGAAAAGCTTTCCCGGGTCGCACAGCACCCCGGCACCTGGTTGAACGGCACGTACCGTCCACCGGCCGACTACCGGTGGTATGACGAGGGCCGAACGGCCGCTGACAAGGCGGCCCGTCGCCGGTAACGTCACCGGCGACGCCACGCGGCTCCGGTCCCCCCTCGACCTCACCGGTTTCCGCGCCGTCACCGACCGCCTCGGTTCAGGCTGCGCGGCTCGGTGACCCGGTGCGCTCGGTGATTCCGTCGGCGACCCGCTAGCGTGGACAGTCGATCGGTGCACATAGGAGGCGCGGTGGCCCACGTCGAACTTTCGCTCTCAGAAGCGTTCGTGCCGGCGACACGGGCCTTGCCTGAACCGGAGGCCGGCAACGTCGGCCAGTGGTCCTCGACGGTCTCCCGGGCCGACGAGCCGTGCCTGCTCATCGACGCCGACACCCTGGTGGTGGCGATCTCCACCGCCGGCTGCGAACTGCTCTGCCTGGGCGACCCGGACGGCCTGATCGGGCGTCCGCTGCTCAACGGCGGGCTGCGCCTTCTCGACTTCACCGCCAACCGGGGCGAGCTGACCGAGGCCGAGATCGACAAGATCCCGCCCCTGCTGGCGCTCTCCTCCGGTCGGCTCGCCCGCGGACTACTCCGGGTGCAGGCCGCCTCGGCGAACAGCTCCGACGCGACTGTCGACGCGATCTCCACCCCGGTGCTCACCGACGGTGCCGTGGCCGGCTCGCTCACCTTCTTCTCCGAGGTCTGACCTGCGACAAAGCCGCACACGGCGTTGCTGGCTCAGGCGCGCGGGAGTAGCCCGTAAGGTGCCCTCATGCTCGATATCGCCGTGCTGCCAGGGGAGTACGCCGTGTGCCGGCTGGCCGCCGGCACCGCCCTGCCGTACGCGATGTCGAGTGGGCTGAGCGGCACCGACGTGATCTCCGTGAGCTGGACCTCGGACGGGATCTCGGTGATCTGCCCAGCAGATCGGGTGCCGGCGCAAGCCGTGGTGGAGACCAGTTGGCGCTGCCTGCGGGTCACCGCCCCGGTGGGGTTGGCCAGCACCGGCAGCCTGGCCGCGCTTGTCGACCCGCTCGCCGAGGCACGGGTAAGCGTGCTCACCTTCTCCACCTTCGACACCGACTATCTGCTGGTGCCGGCCGTCCGGCTGACCGAGGGCACGGCGGCGCTCCAGCGCGCCGGGCACCGCGTCACCGGCTGACCTTCACCCGCTCGGGCGCTGACCCTACGATGGGCTCGGCCACCCCGGCCGCGACGAATTCTCCGATGTCCCGAGGATCGGCCCGTGCCGTTCACCCCACCCCGCCCCTCGTCTCCCCCACCACGGGCGACGTCCCACCGCCGACCGGCGCCCCGCGACCGGGCATCCGATCACGTCTCCGTGCGACCCACCGCGCAGATCCGACGGGTCGCGCTCGCCGTGCTCGCCAGCGCGGTGCTCGCCGGCTGTGGCGCCCCACCCGAGTTGTCCGAGCCGACCGCAACGCCCACCCGCACCGCGGCCCCGACGGCATCCGGACCGAGCACCCCACCCACCGGCCCGTCGACGAGCGCGCCGCCACTCGGCACGGTCACGCCCACCCCGGACGCCGGGCTCGTCGCGACGGCCTGCCGGAACGGCCCGACCGGTCAGCGGGTGGTGCAACTGCTGCGGGGCCGGGCCGGAGTGCTGCCGGCCAACGTCCGGGTCCAGGTCCGCACCGGGCCGCTCTGCGCCGCCGAGTGGCAGTACACCGTCCTGGAGGTGACCGGACACGAGGAACTCCAGGTGGTCACCCGGGGCCAGGGCAGCGCACCGACCCTGGTCACCGCCGGCACCGACGTCTGCACCATCGAGGTACGCGCCACCGGCCCGGCCGGAATCCGAGCCCTCGCCTGTGACGCCGGGCCGGCCGTCGGGCCGAGTGCGTAGGCTGATCGACATGCCGGGAACACCACCTACCCACTTCGTCTATCTCGGGCCGGAGGGCACCTTCGCCGAGCAGGCGCTGCGCTCCCTCCCCGCCGCCGAACGCGGCACCCGTACACCTGCCCGCAGCGTCGGAGAGGCGCTTGACAGCGTCCGGACCGGTGACGCCGACGCGGCGCTGGTGCCGCTTGAAAACTCGATCGGCGGCGCGGTGGGCGTCACCCTGGACGAGATGGCCGAGGGTGAGCCGTTGGTGATCACCCGGGAGGTGATCCTTCCGGTGGAGTTCGTGCTCGGTGCCCGCCCCGGCACACCGCTGACCGCGATCCGCACCGTGGCGGCCCATCCGCAGGCCTCCACCCAGTGCCGGGGCTGGCTGCGCGACCATCTGCCGGACGCCGTGGTGGTCGACGTGCTCTCCAACGGCGCTGCCGCGGCGGGCGCCGGTGCCGGCACGTACGACGCGGCCATCTGCGCGCCGATCGGGGCGGCCCGGCACCGGCTCAGCACACTCGCCGACAAGATTGCCGATCATCCGGACGCGGTGACCCGCTTCGCGTTGGTGTCCCGTCCCGGGCCACCTCCGCCGTCGACCGGCGACGACCTCACCTCGCTCGCTGTCTACATCGCACACGACCGGGTCGGCGCGCTGCTGTCCGTGCTCATGGAGTTGGCCGTCCGGGGCGTCAACCTGACCCGGATCGAGTCCCGCCCCACCGGGGAGGCGCTGGGCCGTTACGTCTTCTTCCTGGACTGCACCGGGCACGTGGCCGACGTACGACTGGGCGAGGCGTTGCAGGGGCTGCGGCGGGTCTGCGCGGACGTCCGCTTCCTGGGCTCGTACCCCCGGCACCGCTGGGCCGGGGGTACTGGCGATCGGCCGGTGCCCGCGCCGACGGGCCTCTCCGACACCGACTACCTCGACGCGGCGGCCTGGCTGGCCCGACTACGCACGGGCGAGCTGACCTGACCGGCTGGCGCCCCGCGCCACTCCCGACCAACCAGCAGATCGGGAGCGGTCGCGTGGCGGTGGTCAGCTCAGCAGACCGCCGAGCAGGCCGCCCTCCTGCTGCTGCTGGCCGCTGCCCATGACCGGCGGCTCCTCGGACGGCTGCACCACCACGAAGCCCTGCCCGGCGAAGCTCATCGTGAACGACTCGCCGGTGCGCCGGCCCAGCAGCGTGCCGAGGCCCAACTGCTCGGCCCGGTGGTAGCCGGTCTGGAGGTTGGCCGACCAGCAGACGGCGGCCTGCGGGTCGACGTACGTGGGGGCGTCCACGTTGAGCACGACGGGGGTGCCCTTGGTGGTGATGGCGATCCGTCCGTGGCCGCTGAACACACAGTTGAACAGGCCGGACGACGAGGCCATGCCGGCACCGCCGACCATCCTGATGTCGTACTGGAGGGTCGAGTCGAAGGCGAGCACGCTGGAGCCGTTGATGGAGAGGGCGTCGCCCGGCTCCAGGTCGATGATGTGCACGTCCTTGGCAAGCTCGGCGAGGAAGACGTCACCGTGGCCGGAGACCTTCATCAGGGGGACACCCTCGCCGGTGAGCTTCTGCTTGAGAAACTTGCCGAGCCCGCCCGAGCCCAGCGCCTGGAACTGCACATTCCCCTGGTAGGCGACCATCGACCCGACCCGGGCCATCGCCTCTCCGTTGAGTTCGATCTTCAACATCTTGGAATTCTGCAGCCGCATGCCGGGCTGCGCGGACTCCTTCTCCAGATTCTCCGTGGAGAACAGCTCACTGCGCATGAAAGGGTGCCTCCTGACAGGGTTGCGTTCGCTGCACCGAAGGTAGGCGACCAGGGCAACCACGGGCCATCGGCCGAGCGGGGACCGGGCGGCCGTCGGTGGGCTCAGCCCCAGCCCAGCGCGTGCAGCCGGTCGTCGTCGATGCCGAAGTGGTGGGCGATCTCGTGCACGACAGTCACCGCCACCTCGTCGACGACGTCATCGTCGTTGTCGCAGATCCGCAGGATCGGACGCCGGTAGATGAAGATCCGGTCCGGCAGCACGCCGGAGTAGTCCCAGCCACGGCTGGTGAGGGCGTGGCCTTCGTAGAGGCCCAGCAGGTCGGCCTCGCCCGGCGGTGGGTCGTCCTCGACGAGGATGACCACGTTGTTCATCAGGCCGAGCAGTTCCTCGGGCACCTCGTCGAGGGCGTCGCCGACCAGCTCCTCGAAGCGCTCACGGGTCATCTCCACCGGCACGTCGACCATTCTGCCCGATGCCGGACCGGGCCGGCCCCTCGTGACGTGTCGCGGCCGGCCCGCAGGCTCACGGAGAGAGCGACCGCCGGGCGGCTGCTCTGTCCGTGAACGAGCGGTTGTGGGTCGAACGGCCGTTGTGGGTCGACCGCTCAGGAGGCCAGTCGCGCGCTGAGGGTGATCTCGGCACCCGGCGAGAGCAGTCGGGAGATCGGGCAGTTGGCCTTGGCGGACTCGGCGAGCTTCTGGAACTCCGCGTCGTCGATCCCCGGGACCTGACCGACGGTCTCCAGGTCGATCCGGGTGACGGTCATACCGGCGTCGGTCTTGTCCAGGTGGACCTTGGCGGTGGTGTCGACCGAGGTGGCCGTCGAGCCGGCGTCGGCGAGCGCCTTCGAGAACGCCATCGAGAAGCAGCCGGCGTGCGCGGCGGCGATCAACTCCTCGGGGTTGGTGCCCTCGCCCTCCTCGAAGCGCGACTTGAACGAGTAGTTGCCCGACAGGCCACCCTTACCGGTGCGGACTGTGCCGGCACCCTCGGTGAGATTGCCCTGCCATTGTGCTGAAGCGGTACGGATAGGCATGAGGAGAACGCTAGCGGAAAGGTGACCGTCGGGCGACCGACCGGCACTGACGCCTACCATGCGATCCCTGTCACCACGGGCTGACTGTGCCATGATGCGACCAGGTCCCTGACCGGCGGAAGGATGGCCGATGTCCGACGAGCTTCCGATCCCGCGGCAGGGCGACCGGTCCGACCAGCCGACCGTGATCGAGTGGGGTGCCGCCGACCCGGCTCCGCGACGCCGGTTCGGCCTGTCCCTGGCCAATCTCACGCAGGACCCGCGGCTGCCGCTGCTGCTCGCCGGTCTGGGCGCGGTGGCCGGGGTCGCCTCGCTGATCGGCGAGTGGCTGGTGATGAGTCTGCCGAACGGCGGCCCGGACGGTGAGAGCACGATCGAGGTGCCGGCCGGGGTGTCCGAGGTCGGTGGGTTCGGGGTTGGCTACCTGGTCGGGCTCCTCGGCCTCGTCTGCACGGTGGCCCTCGCCCTGCGCGGCACGGCGGCGGTGCGGCCGAACGCCCGGTTGGTCGGTCTCACCCTGGCCGGTGCCCTGCTGACGCTGCTGGTCGCCGCCACGGCCACCCTCGACGACCCCAGTCAGCGCAACTTCTTCTACTCGCCACAGGACGGCTTCCGGGCCGAGTACGGCCGCGGTGTGGTGATGGCGTTCGTCGCCTGCGTACTGCTCGGTGCGGCCCTGCGACTGGCTCCGGCCGCACCGCCCGGCGCACCTGTCGGGCCGGTGGCGGACGACGAACCCGGCGACGCGCCGACGGCCCGCCCATGGCGCCGGCACCGCGACCGCAACCCGGCCGAGGGCGACGCTCTCCCCGCGCCGGCCGACCTCACCGTCACGCCCGTCGCCCCCTTCACCCGCCCCACCCCACCGTCCTGACCCCCGGCCGCGAGCTGTCACCTCCCGGGCCGACACCAGGTGCGCCAGGCCACCCGTCTGGAGCCGACAGCGCGGGGGCGGAGCGAGGATGGTTTGTTCGCGTCCGATTCGCCTGGAAGCCATGGATGCGACCCGTTCCGCGAGGTACGGTTGCTGCCCGCCACGACACCAGGGTCTCCTCAGCAGAAGGGGACGGCAGGCGCGACGGCGGTGGGCGAAGGAGGAACGATGACCCGCCCGGGACTGCCCAAGCTGATCGCGACCGACCTCGACGGAACGCTGGTCCGCAGCGATGACACCGTCTCCGCGTACACCCATGGGGTGCTCGACCGGGTGCGGGCCGCCGGAATTCCGGTGGTCGGCGCGACCGGTCGCGGCCCTCGGCTCACCGAGTTGACCCGCAACGACATCCGGGCCGCCGACTTCCTGGTGATGGCCGGCGGAGGCCGGGTGGTCGACCAGAGTGACCCGGCCGGCCCTGTGGTGCTGCGCGACGAGCGGCTGCCCGCCGAGGTGCTGGCCCGGCTGCTCGCCGACCTGGAGGCCGAGGTCGGACCGCTTACCGTGATGGTCGAGGCGTCCGACGAGCACGACGCCCCGCTCTGGGGCGACTACCACGAGAGTTGGCCCTACCAGGACCGGTTCGAGGCACGGAGCCGAGCGGAGTGCCTCTCCTGCGACGTGATCAAGGCGTTCGCCCGGACCGCGGACCACCACGTGGACGAGCTGCTCGCGGTGGCCCGCCGGATCGTTCCGCCGCAGGTCGCCACGCTCACCCAGGCCGGGCTCGGCTTCATCGAGATCTGCCCGCCGGGCGTGGACAAGGCGACCGGGCTGACGGTGGTGGCACAGACCCTCGGCGTGGACCCGGCCGATGTCCTGGTCTTCGGGGACATGCCCAATGACCTGCCGATGTTCGCGTGGGCGGGCTGGGCGCGGGTGGCGGTGGCCAACGCGCACCCCGAGCTCCGCGCCGCCGCCGACGAGGTGACCCTGCGCAACGACGACGACGGAGTGGCGGTGTATCTGGACCGGCTACTGTCCCGGTGATGGGAGAGACACCCCGCCTGATCGCCACCGACATCGACGGCACGCTGATCCGCGACGACCACACCGTCAGCCCGCGCACCGCCGACGTGCTCGCGCGGATCTCCGCGCGCGGCACGCCGGTCATCCTGGTCACCGGCCGTCCGGTCCGCTGGCTGAAGATGGTGTACGACCAACTGGCCAAGCCGCTGCCGGCCGTCTGCGCCAACGGCGCGGTGGTCTACGACCCGGCCAACGACGAGGTGCTGCGGGCCGACCCGCTCGCGCCGCACCATCTGGCCGAGGTGGCCCAGCGGCTACGTGCCGAGGTGCCCGGAATCAGCTTCGCCGTGGAGATCATGGACAGCCGGCAGATGCGGCACGAGGCGCACTACCCGCTGCGCTGGGATGTCGACCCGGACGGCATCCGAGCGATCGAGACGCCGGAGGAATTGCTCTCCGTGCCGGCGGTGAAGCTCCTCGCCCGCGCCGGTGAACAGGACCCGGACGCCTTCGCCGAGCTCATCGCCACCGCAGTGGCGGGGCTGGCCGAGGCCACGCACTCGTCGTCGTCCGGCCTGGTGGAGATCTCGGCGGTCGGGGTGACCAAGGCGGCCGGCCTGGCCTGGTACTGCGACCGGATCGGGGTGAACGCGGCCGACGTGGTGGCCTTCGGCGACATGCCCAACGACGTCCCGATGCTCACCTGGGCCGGGCGGGGCGTGGCGGTCGCCAACGCCCACCGCGCCGTCCTGGCGGTCGCCGACGAGGTGACGACGACGAACTCCGAGGACGGCGTGGCGGCGTACCTGGAAAAGATCTTCGGGGTGGGCTGAGGTCAGAGGTACTGGCCGGTGTTGTGGCCCTCACCGCCGCCGGGCTGGCCGATGCCCGGCATCCCGGGGACGACTCCGCCAGGGCCACTGGGCAGTGCCTGCCGGCCGCCGCGCATCTGCTCCAACTGGACCCGGGCGGCCATCTGCTGGGCCACCAGAGCCGCCTGAATGCCGTGGAACAGGCCCTCCAGCCAGCCGACGAGCTGGGCGTGGGCGATGCGCAACTCGCCCTCGCTGGGGGCCTTGTCCTCGGTGAAGGGCAGCGAGATGCGCTCCAACTCGTCGCGCAGCTCGGGGGCGAGGCCCTCCTTGAGCTCGACGATCGACCGCTCGTGGATCTCCCGCATCCGGTTGCGGCTCGCGTCGTCGAGAGGTGCGGCTTTCACCTCCTCCAGCAACTGCTTGATCATGCTGCCGATCCGCATCACCTTGGCCGGCTGTTCGACCAGGCGGGTCGGGTCCTCACCCTGGCCCTCGTCGGTCTGCATCGTCCCGATCGGCCGGCCGTCCGGACCGACCACCACAACAGTGCCGGGGTGGCCGGAGTCGTCGGTGCCCGGCTCGTCGTCGTGTCCAGCTGAGCGCGCTTCGGTCATGGGGTCCATCTTTACCCAGCGGGCGGGACCCGTGGCAGCCGGGACCGAGTACCGGACCCCAACCACCCGCGCGGGCGCGCTACCGTCGCGCCATGCCTGCCGACCCGCGCGCCGTGCTGACCCGACCCGCGCCGGCACCCCAGCTGACCGTGGCGTACGGCGACCACCCGGACCAGGTGGCCGACCTGCGGTGGCCGGCGGGGTCCGGCCCGGCGCGGCCCCTGGTCGTCGTCCTGCACGGCGGTTTCTGGCGGGTCGAGTACGACCGGCGGCACACCGACCCGCTGGCCGCCGCACTCGCCGCCGACGGCTACCCGGTGGCGCAGCTTGAATACCGGCGGACGGGGCAGCCGGGAGGCGGCTGGCCGGGCACGTTCACCGACGTGCTGAGCGGGGTGGCCGCGCTGCCGGTACTGGCCGCCGAGGCGCTGCCCGGCCGGGTGGGCGCGGTGGCGCCGATTCTGGTCGGGCACTCCGCGGGCGGCCACCTGGCGCTGTACGTGGCGGCCACCGCGGCGGCGACTGTGGGTGGGGTGCTCGCCCTGGCGCCGGTGGCCGACCTGGCCGAGGCGTACCGGCGGGACCTGGACTCGGGCGCGGTGGCCGCGTTGCTCGGCGGCGGCCCGATCGAGGTTCCGGACCGGTACGCGGCGACGGATCCACGATTGTTGGTACCGACGCGAACACGGACAGTAGTTTTGCACGGCTCCGAGGACCTGCAGGTTCCGGTGGAGATGAGCAGGGAATTCGTCGCGGAGGCAACCGCCGCAGGATCCGATATCTCCCTTCTTGAACTGCCCCGATGCGAGCATTTCGGGCTGATCGACCCGGAGTCGGCAGCGTGGCCTCAGGCCCTGGATTCGTTGCGGTCCCTGCACGTTGATCACTAGCCATTGACGCAGCGTCGCCGACCAGGTAGAACGCCGGAGGGGCGGTGTTCAGCCCTGCAACGCTCCTTGGAAGGAACTCGGTGTCACAGATGAATCGCAGGCGGGCGCTCCAACTGTTGGCCGCGCTCGGTACCACCGGGTTTGTCGCCGGGTGTGGCTCCGACACCGACGCCCAACCGACCGCCAACCGCAGCCCGATCAAGATCGGTCTGATCACGCCACAGGCCGGTGGTCTCAAGAGCATCGGCGACGACATCACCAACGGCTTCCAACTCTTCCTCGACATGCACGACAAGCGGCTGGGTGGCCACCCGGTGGAGCTGCTGACCGCCGACGAGGGCGACACCGCGAAGACCGGCAAGGCCGCCGTCGACGGACTGCTCAAGCAGGGCGTGCTGGCGCTCACCGGCGTGGTCAACTCGGCGGTGATGGTCGGCATCCGGGACACCGTCGAGCAGGCCAAGGTCCCGCTGATCGGCTCCAACGCCTCCCCGAGCAGCCTGCAGAGCGTCTTCTACATCTGGCGGACGTCGTACGTGCTCGACGAGGCCGGCCGGGCGCTGGGTCGCTACCTGCGCGACCAACTGCCGACAAACGGGCGCGTCGCGATCATCATGCCGGAGAACGTCGGCAGCCCGGACGTGGTGCGCGGCTTCCGGCAGGAGTTCGGCGCGAGCGACCCGCGGATCAGCGACCCGGTCACCTACACCAGCGCCAACCCCAACCCCGGCAAGACCACCTACGCCGCCGACATCACCAAGGCGTTGGCCAAGCAGCCCACCGCGGTCTTCTGCTTCTTCGCCGGCGTGGCCGCCGTGGAGTTCATCAAGCAGCTGCGGGAGAAGTTCCAGGGTCCGGTCTACGCGCCCGGCTTCCTCACCGAGGGCAACGTGCTGGAGAGCCTCAAGGAAAACGCGCTGGGCATCCAGACCGCGCTCAACTACTCCGCCGACCTGAACAACACGTCGAACCGGGTCTTCGCCTCGGCCTACCGCAAGAAGTACCAGGTCACGCCCACCACGTACGCGATGGCGTCGTACGACGCGGCGCAGGTGCTCGACCAGGCGATCCAGCTCACCGGCGGCTCGCCCAACCCGCAGCAGGTCAACCTGGCACTCGGCCGGATCGGCCAGATCGACAGCCCGCGCGGCATCTGGCAGTTCAACCAGCCGCGCACCCCGCAGCAGAAGTGGTACCTGCGCGAGGTGCAGCGCGACGGCCAGGTCATGTCGAACGTGCTGATCAACGAGCTGGCCACGCTCGGCTGAACGCCCACCCCACGCACGAGTCGGGGCCGGCCTCCCACTGGGAGGCCGGCCCCGGCGCATTCACGGAATCAGTGCCGCAGCTCGGCGATGCAGCACTTCACGCTGCCGCCGCCCTTCTTCAGCTCGGCCAACTCGACGGGAACCGCTGTGTAACCAGCGGCCTTGAGCTTGCCGGCCAGCCGGGTGGCCTCGCTGTTGAGCACCACGTTCGCGCCGTCGCTCACCAGGTTCAGCCCGAAGGCCAACGCGTCGGCGTCGTCGGCGATCACCGCGTCCGGGAAGAGTTGGGTGAGCACCCGCTGGCTCGCCGCCGAGAACGCGCCGGGGAAGTAGACGACGTTCGAGTCGTCGACGGCTGCCAGCGCCACGTCCAGGTGGTAGAAGCGGGGGTCGACAAGCCGCAGCGACACCACCGGGCGGCCCAGCGCCTCCTGCGCCTCGGCGTGCGCCGGGAGTTCGGTGCGGAAGCCGTGCCCGGCGAGAATGAGACCGCCGTGCGCCTCCGGCAGGTACGCGAAGTCGCCCTCACCCTCGTTGGTCTCGCTCGGCGCGACGAACCGCCAGCCCTGCGACTCGTAGAAGGCGTGGTGGACAGCTGCCTCGGCGGCCCGCTGCTCGTGTTTGAACCGGGCGCCGTACACGCTGCCGTCCACCACGAAGGCGCCGTTGGCGGCGTAGACCATGTCCGGCAGGCCCGGCTCGGCAGTGAGCAGGTGCACCTCGTGACCGAGGCCGACAAGCGTCTCGCGCAGCCGGTCCCACTGTTTGACGGCCAGGTCCCGGTCGACCGCTGTGGTCACGTCCATCCACGGGTTGATCGCGTACTCGACCGCGAAGTGCTCGGGCGAGCACATGAGATATGTCCGCTTTCGCGAGACTCGCTGCTGGTTCACGGTCACCAAGAGTAGGTACCGTGGAACTTTGGTAACAGCCACAACCGTTGCTTCCCAGAGGCGGAACGTTGCAGATAGATGCGGTAGACCAGCGAATCATTGCGTTGCTCGTCGCCGACGCCCGCGCGTCGTACGCCGACATAGGCACCCGGGTGTCACTCTCCGCCCCGGCGGTCAAGCGTCGCGTCGACCGGCTGCGCGCCACCGGCGTGATCAGAGGCTTCACCGCAGTTGTTGACCCGGCCGCCGTCGGCTGGACCACCGAGGCGTTCGTCGAACTGTTCTGCGCCGGCCGGACCACCCCCGCCCAGATCGGCGTCGCCGCCCGGCGGCACCCGGAGGTGGTCGGCGCGTACACCGTCTCCGGTGAGGCGGACGCGCTCGTGCACCTACGCGCCGCCGACATCGCCCACCTGGAGGCGGCCCTGGAACGGCTGCGCGCCGAGTCCTTCGTGACCTCCACCCGCAGCACCATCGTGCTGTCCCGGCTGGCCGAGTCCCCCGGCGTCGGCCCGTCGCCCAGCACCGCTTGACCTCGACCGTGGTTGAGGAGGTGAGGTGGTCGGGAGCGTGGGCGCATCGCCCACCACAGCCGAGGAGGATTCGATGCGGGCGGTCTGGTTACGCGAGTTCGGCGGGCCCGAGGTGCTGGTGCCCGGCCCCGCGCCCGACCCGACGCCCGGCCCCGGCCAGGTGCTCATCGACGTCGCGCACGCGAACATCACCTTCGTCGAGACGCAGCAGCGCGCCGGACGCCCCGGACCGTTCGCGATCACCCCACCCCTGATCCCCGGCAACGGCGTCGGCGGGGTGATCGCCGCCGTCGGCCCCGACGTCGACCCGGCACTGCTCGGGCGGCGGGTGGTGAGCGCCACCGGCGGCTCCGGCGGATACGCCGAACGCGCGGCGGTGGACGCCGCCGCGCCGATCGAGGTGCCGGACGGGTTGGCCGTGGACGAGGCGGTGGCACTGCTCGCCGACGGGCGTACCGCCACCATGCTGATCGAGGCGGTCGGGGTCCGCCCCGGCGACCGGGTGCTCGTGGAAGCCGCCGCAGGGGGCGTCGGCAGCCTGTTGGTGCAGCTCGCCGCCCGGGCCGGTGCCCGGGTGATCGGCGCCGCCGGTGGGCCGCGCAAGGTGGGCCTGTTACCCGGCCTCGGCGCCGACCTCGCCGTCGACTACCGCCAACCCGACTGGGCCGACCGGGTCCGTTCCACCACCGGCGGGGTCGACGTGGTGCTCGACGGAGTCGGCGGGGCGGTGGCCCGAACGGCTTTCGACCTACTGGACCCCGGCGGACGCATGGTCAGCTACGGCTTGGCGAGCGGCGAGTGGTCCTCGGTGTCGGCGGAGGCCGCCACCGCACGGCAGGTCACAGTGGTCCGGCCGGACACGTCACCCGAGCGGCTGCGGGCGTACACCCGGCAGGCCCTGGCGGACGGGGCTGCCGGCCGCCTGCGACCGCTCATCGGCCAGCGGTTCCCACTCGATCGCGCCGCCGACGCGCACGCCGCCATCGAGGCGCGGGCGACGGTCGGCAAGACCCTGCTCGACATCGATTAAGACTCCAACGTCACTGGTCAACCTGGCCACTACCAGCGCAGACTCGGCCGCTTAGCTTGAGACTCACTCGTCTAGGCCGTGTCTTCAAAGGTTCACAGCCATTGGAGTAGCGCGGCGATGGTGACGGTGGCCTGGTACGAGGTCGCGGTCTTGTCGTAGCGGGTGG